>NZ_JAGQDN010000020.1:0-125715 GCF_021270385.1 Brevibacillus sp. AF8
GCGCGGTAACGCGTGGAGCTGACGAATACTAATCGGTCGAGGACTTATCCACACACTTAGCAATCATGCAGATCCAGTTTTCAGGGAATAAAAGAGAACCTTCTTGCTGATGATGGCAGGAAGGTTTTTTGGTGTAGATAAAGCAGTGACATGAAATTTAATACGGATCGGAGGGAAAAGGGGGAAGGGGCATCCGGTGATTTCGGTAAAATTGCTTTCGAATAACCGAGGGAAAGGTATCCATATGATGTTCCAAAAAATGTTCCACCACATATCGCTCAACAAGTCCGTGAGACATCGTTAGCTCTCCCCACCACTCCGTTTCATAGCGGCAAAGCATGCCGAGTACATAAAGCAGCAAGTAATGAATCGCCCATTCAGGAAGAGGTAGAGAAGAAGCCGAACCATTCCAAAAGAACAGGACGTTCTGATGTAAACGAAATAACGGGTGTTGATCCAGTTCAGACAGGGCACACTGAGGAAGGGTCAGTTCCTTTCTGATTTTATTATTTCCCCAGGAGAGCTTTTCCAAGATGCATGAAGATGGAGCCAGCCTGTGAATGTACTGGATGAAGGTCTCAGTTGAATAGGATAATGGCCCTTCGGTTTTTTCAGGAAAGGTAATGCGAATCAAATCATCCTGACTTATATGCTCAATCTTTGGCGTTATCCAGTTACGTGGTTGATCCGTAGCAATTCCGTAACTATCGCTCACGCTAGGGATGGATGAAAATAAATCATGGACTGAATAGCGCTCTTGTAACGGCGCAAGCTGGAACACGTGAGTTAATTGCGCAAAAAACCCCTCCTTTTGTGGACGAACCTCGTCCTCCATTAGGATATAGGCGTTTCTTTTAAGCTTTCTGGTCGTGACACCATGTTGCAGAACACGACTGTTTTGGGGATAATACGGATCACGAGTCAATAACATCGCCTTCAACAAGTGAGAGCAACCATAAAACAGCAGCAATGGCTGGATGGACAAGTCGGCAACAGCGGAAGTGGAATAAAAATGTCTGGCTTGTCTCCAGAGATAAAGGAAACGCGAGCTTTGTTGAAAGGCTAGTCGCTCGGCATGCTCAGTACCCATGTCATGATAGCAGGAAGCCAAATATTTACGTGCAGTTGGTTCGGTCTCAAAATAGCGTAATGTTTTCCAAGCGTTATCCATGTTACCCACCTTTGGTAATTTTCGTAATATGGTTATGTTTCCCTAAATATTTTTTGATTTATCTGTATAATCGATTCTATAACCGAACGATATACTCATTTCTTGACAGTAAATTAAGCCGTTTGTTAAACTGTCTTAAACAATTCGCCGAGAGGAGCTTTCAACTGTGCGGGAAGATAAATTTGTTAAAGAGGGCTTAACGTTTGATGATGTATTGCTCATTCCAGCAAAATCTGAAGTTTTGCCAAGGGATGTTGATCTGCGAGTACAATTGAGTGAGAATGTGAAGCTGAATATTCCTCTGATCAGTGCTGGGATGGACACCGTAACGGAGTCTGGACTTGCAATCGCCATGGCTCGCCAAGGTGGTATCGGGATTATCCATAAAAACATGTCCATCGAGCAACAAGCAAGCGAGGTAGATCGTGTAAAACGCTCTGAAAGTGGCGTTATTACCAATCCATTCTCTTTGACTCAAGAACATACCGTAGAAGAAGCGAATGCTCTCATGGGTAAATATCGTATCTCCGGTGTTCCGATTGTCGATGCGAATCAAAAACTGATCGGGATTCTTACCAACCGCGATCTGCGCTTTGTGCATGACTTCTCCATCAAGATCAAAGACGTGATGACCAAAGAAAACCTGGTGACGGCTCCTGTCGGTACTACACTGCAACAGGCAGAATTGATTTTGCAACAACATAAAATCGAAAAGCTCCCGTTGGTGGATGAGAACAACATCCTGCGTGGACTCATTACGATTAAAGATATTGAAAAAGCAATCCAATACCCAAATGCAGCAAAAGATAACCAAGGCCGCTTGCTGTGTGGTGCTGCTGTTGGGGTATCAGCAGACACGTTTGAGCGTGCCGCAGCACTTGTACAAGCTGGCGTAGACGTTTTGGTAATCGATACGGCTCATGGGCATTCCAAAGGCGTAATTGAAACGGTAAAAGCAGTTCGCAAAGAATACCCAACGCTCACCATCGTCGCAGGAAACGTTGCAACTGGACAAGCTACTCGCGATCTGATCGAAGCTGGCGCATCTGTGGTGAAGGTTGGTATCGGTCCTGGATCCATTTGTACAACTCGTGTTGTAGCAGGTATCGGGGTTCCGCAAATTACAGCGATCCATGATTGTGCACAGGTAGCACGAGAGTACAATATTCCAATTATTGCCGACGGAGGCATTAAATACTCCGGTGATTTGCCAAAAGCAATTGGTGCAGGTGCTTCAGTGATCATGATTGGAAGCCTGTTCGCTGGTACAGAAGAAAGCCCGGGCGAATTCGAGATTTTCCAAGGGCGTCGTTTCAAGGTATATCGCGGAATGGGATCGATTGGCGCGATGAAAGCCGGCAGTAAGGACCGTTACTTCCAAGAGAACGCACAAAAGCTCGTTCCGGAAGGGATAGAAGGCCGTGTTCCTTACAAAGGCCCATTGGCGGATGTCACGTATCAGTTGATTGGTGGACTGCGTGCAGGTATGGGATACTGCGGAGCGAAGACCATCGAAGATTTGATTCAAAACTCCCAGTTCGTTCGCATTACCGGTGCTGGCTTGCGTGAGAGCCACCCACACGATGTACAAATTACAAAAGAATCACCTAACTACTCGATTTCTTAAGCGAAAAAGTGGTAAAGAAGACCTACGTCCCCTTTCTTTTATAAAGAGAGGGGATTTTTACTAGCCACTAACATGTGGAAATAGGAGGAATCTCGCTTCAAGCCACCCTGCAACCTATGGTACACTTACAATTGTGTGCTTGTTTCATGAAAAAAGAAATCGACAGAAATAGGAGAGTGAGAGATTACATGAAGCGAAAGACATGGACAAAGCGATTGACAGGTCTGTTCCTTTCTGTCGCTGTTTTTGCTACAGCAATGGGAGGATCGGTTTCAAAGGTGGAAGCTGCCCCTGTAGCATCTCAAGCGAATTTACAATTGGAAGCGAAGTCTGCCATTCTTGTTGAGGCATCGACGGGAAAGGTTCTCTATAGTAAAGATCCTGATGTAGCACTTCCGCCTGCGAGTATGAGTAAAATGATGAGCGAATATCTGGTTCATGATGCCATCAAGCAAAAGAAAATGAAATGGGATGATGTCGTCCCTGTAAGTGAATATGCGTTTTATATTGCTAAAATTTCTGATTCGTCTGGTGTGTATTTGAATTTAGGCGAATCCTTTACAGTTAAACAATTGTATGAAGCGATGGCAATCGTATCAGCCAATGACGCTACTGTACTTTTGGCTGAGAAGATCGCAGGCAGTGAGGCAGCCTTTGTTGAATTGATGAACAAAAAGGCAGCAGAGCTTGGTATGAAAAATACTTCGTTCGTCACTTCAACTGGATTACCAGCCAATGAGTTGGGTCCATACTCTGTTCAGACCGATCAAACAGAAAACCTGATGTCTGCTCGTGATGCAGCGATCCTTGCCCGTGCGCTGATTCACGATTTCCCGGATGCGTTGGAGACCTCCAAAAAACCAATCTTCACCTTCCGTACAGGTACACCAAAAGAGTGGAGCAAGAAAAACTATAACTGGATGCTGCCTAGCCTGATTAGCTATTACCCAGGTGTAGACGGATTAAAAACGGGGCATACAAATGCAGCAGGTTATTGTTTTACAGGTACGGCTGTTCGCGACAACATGCGTTTGATTAGCGTCGTGATGAAAACTAGCTCCGAGTCAAAGCGTTTTGCTGAGACGAGAAAACTGTTTGACTACGGTTTTGCCAATTTCAAGCTCACAAAACAAATGGACAAGAATGTACCAGTCAAAGGATTTGAAACAGCTCCTGTGAAAAACGGTGTAGAGGTAACTGTGCCAGTTGTTACAGGCAGTGAAGTAAACATGATCACCAAAACCGGTACGGAAGCAAAATACACGCCAACAGTTACCTTCCAGGAGCTAACCGCACCGATCCAGCAAGGACAAGTTGTCGGTAAGATTGTTTTGAAAGAAGAAGGTATGAAGGAATCGGATTACTTGCAGCCTGAAGACGCAGCAAAAGCAGGCGTGGATATCGTAGCAGGACAGGCAGTAGAGGAAGCCAGCTGGATTCGTCTGTTCTTCCGCAGCATCATTGAGTTTTTCAGCAATTTGTTTAGCAGTGGAACAGGAAATTAAATAACTATTGTTTTCCCCTACATCTATCGTTTACAATGACGGTAACAGGAACCATAACACCGCATAACAGTTTCGGTTCTGACTCATGATGTAGGGGGTATTTTTAATGGTACAAGTAGGAACATCCCGCGTTAAAAGAGGTATGGCTGAAATGCAAAAAGGCGGCGTCATTATGGACGTCGTGAATGCTGAACAAGCGAAAATTGCAGAAGCAGCGGGTGCTGTTGCTGTAATGGCTTTGGAGCGTGTACCGTCTGACATTCGTGCAGCAGGTGGAGTTGCTCGCATGGCGGACCTTAGCATTGTAGAGGAAGTACTGAATGCTGTTTCGATCCCTGTTATGGCAAAAGCTCGTATCGGTCATTTTGTTGAAGCGCGTGTTCTCGAGTCTCTGGGTGTAGATTATCTCGATGAGAGTGAAGTGCTCACTCCGGCAGATGACTTGTACCATATCAATAAAAAAGAGTTCACTGTACCGTTTGTATGTGGCGCCCGTGATCTGGGTGAAGCTCTCCGCCGTATCGGGGAAGGTGCATCCATGATCCGCACAAAAGGTGAGCCAGGAACCGGAAACATTGTAGAGGCTGTTCGTCACATGCGCACGATGATGTCCCAAATCCGCAAAGTGCAAGCTATGTCCTACGATGAACTGATGGCAGAAGCCAAAAACCTGGGTGCTCCATACGAACTGCTTGAAGAGGTACACAAAACAGGTAAGCTGCCAGTCGTAAACTTCGCAGCAGGCGGAGTAGCAACACCAGCGGATGCTGCCCTGATGATGCAACTCGGCTCGGATGGCGTGTTTGTTGGCTCTGGTATCTTTAAATCAGAGAATCCAGAGAAGTTTGCTCGCGCGATTGTGGAAGCGACCACCCACTACACAGATTACGAACTGATTGCTCGCGTATCCAAAGGCTTGGGAACAGCAATGCCAGGAATCGAAATCTCCAAAATTCGTGAAGCTGATCGCATGCAAGAGCGCGGCTGGTAAGGTGAGTAGCATGAAAATCGGCGTACTCGCTCTACAAGGAGCTGTAGCAGAACATCTGCGAATGCTAGAAGAGGTTGGTGCGACAGCTGTCCCGGTCAAAAAAGTAGAAGAACTGGATGACCTAGATGGACTGGTCATTCCCGGCGGAGAAAGCACCACGATTAGCAAGCTGATGCACAAGTATGGATTCATGGAGGCTGTTCAAGAATTCGGTAAGGCGAACAAGCCGATCTTCGGAACTTGCGCAGGAGCGATTCTTCTGGCGAAACGGATTCAAGGACAAGACGATTACCATTTAGGCTTGATGGATATCAAAGTCGAGCGGAATGCTTTTGGTCGCCAAAAGGAGAGCTTTGAAGTCTTGATGCCTGTTGCGGGTGTAGCGGCAGATTACCCGGCAGTGTTCATCCGGGCTCCGTATATTATGGAAGTGGGAGAGAACGGTCAAGTCTTGGCCAAGCATGAAGACAAGATTGTTGTCGCCCGAAGCGGTCATTATTTGGCAGCAGCCTTTCACCCAGAATTGACCGAAGATACAAGACTGCACAAATACTTCCTCGACATGGTCAAGGAATACAGAAGCTAGCTGTCATACCGGAAGATCGGCCGTAAAAAGGTGCCGATCTTCTTTTTTCTGTACAGATCAGGATGGGCTGCTCTTTACATACGTATAGAACCTGTAGTACAGTTAACAATAATAGTATTCATGAATGAGAATGCGATGATGAGAACAAGTACTTCACAAGAGCCAGGCCTAGAGAGTCGGTGGTAGGTGCAAACCGATCCGGTTATGTGAGGGAATCCATCTCGGAGTGGCAAAGGAACAACAACTTTGCCCGGAACCGTCCCGTTATGACGGAAGAGTGGGCATATGCATGAAGGATTGCTGCATATGTCAACGAGGGTGGCAACGCGGGTATACAACACTCGTCCCTTACCAGGGGACGGGTGTTTTTTGTTTTTTTTTCAATACGATTCGGAGGGATTTACACATGTTGGACGTAAAAGTATTACGCCAGGATTTAGAAGAAGTAAAACGCCGTTTGGCTCACCGCAATGAAGATATTTCTGCGTTGGATCAATTCGTAGAAGTAGATGAAAAGCGTCGCGAAGTCATCCAAGAGGCAGAAGCGCTGAAAAATAAGCGTAACACGGTATCCGAGCAAGTAGCTGTCATGAAACGCAATAAGGAAAATGCAGACCATCTGATCGCTGAAATGAAAGAAGTAAATGAGCGCATCAAGGCTTTGGATGAAGAGCTGCGCCAACTGGATGAACAGCTGGAGTTCATTTTGCTGAGCCTGCCAAACCTTCCGCATGAAAGCACGCCGATCGGTACGACTGAAGACGATAACGTGATCGCCTGGACATGGGGAGAGCCACGTGCGTTTGACTTCGAGATTAAGCCTCACTGGGAGCTGGCTAGCCAAGCAGGCATCCTCGATTTTGAAACCGCGGCAAAAGTAACAGGAAGCCGTTTTGTTTTCTATAAAGGCTTGGGCGCACGTCTGGAGCGCGCATTGATGAACTTCATGATGGATTTGCACTCGAATGAGCATGGCTATGAAGAAGTGATCCCACCGTATATCGTCAACCGTACGAGCATGACGGGAACGGGGCAATTGCCTAAGTTTGAAGAGGATGCATTCAAAATCGAGGGACCAGATTACTTCCTGATTCCAACAGCAGAGGTGCCCGTCACCAATATGCATCGTGATGAGATCATGGATGGAGCGGATCTCCCTCGCTACTACACTGCTTTCAGCGCATGTTTCCGTTCGGAAGCGGGCTCTGCTGGCCGTGATACGCGTGGGTTGATTCGTCAGCATCAATTCAACAAAGTTGAGCTGGTGAAATTCGTGAAACCAGAAGAGTCTTATGACGAACTCGACAAACTGGTGAAAAACGCTGAAAAGGTGCTTCAGCTGCTTGGATTGCCATACCGTGTCCTGAGCATGTGCACAGGCGATCTTGGTTTTACGGCTGCGAAGAAATTCGACCTGGAAGTTTGGATTCCAAGCGGCGGCACATACCGTGAAATCTCGTCTTGCTCGAACTTTGAAGATTTCCAAGCACGCCGTGCCAATATCCGTTTCCGTCGCGATACGAAATCAAAGCCAGAATTTGTGCATACATTGAATGGTTCCGGTTTGGCGATTGGACGTACAGTAGCAGCAATCTTGGAAAACTACCAAGAGGCAGACGGAACAATCGTAATTCCAGAAGCTCTTCGTCCGTACATGGGCGGAGTAGATAAGATCGCACCGAAGTAATAAGCGAGAGATTTGGAAAACAGCTCTTGATCCATAACGGGTCAAGGGCTGTTTTATATTGTGTACTAATACAGATATATTTTTTTAAAAACGTGTTGCACTGTACCAATCTCTGTTATATAATAAAAACAAATTTTAAGAATATTGTTTTAATACAGAAATGGAGGAATGGAGAATGGACTGCTATCGGTGTGAAGGTAACGGAGAACAAAATTGCCCAAGATGTGGAGGCGTTGGTCGTGATGCCAACGGAGCGGCTTGCCACAATTGCTTGGGAGACGGGCATGTATGTTGCAGCCATTGCAGTGGCAGCGGGTATCAGGAGTAAGGACATTTTTTTTGCTACCTCTGTTATATAATAAAAAACATTTTATCGATCTGTACCATAATAACTTTCAAGTGAGGGAGGAGGAGCTGTTTTGACTACTGTACCAACGAATCCATATCCGCTGGAGGTGCAGATTTCCGGTGAGATGCACCCTGGTTATCAAGATATCCTGACACCAGAAGCGATTCAATTCGTGATGAAGCTGGAGCAAAGGTTTGGCGACAGACGCCAACAATTGTTGGCGAAGCGCGTGGAGCGCCAATTGCAGATTGATGCAGGTCAACTACCCGATTTTTTAGAGGAAACAGCGGACATTCGCAAAGGAGATTGGACTGTTGCTCCATTGCCCAAAGATTTGCAGGACAGACGGGTGGAGATTACAGGACCTTCGGGTGACCGGAAAATGGTCATCAATGCACTGAACTCGGGTGCTCGGCTTTTCATGGCTGACTTTGAGGACGCGAACTCACCGACCTGGGAGAACACCATCCAAGGCCAAATCAACATGAAGGATGCGGTACGCCGCAATATCTCTTACATCAGTCCGGAGGGCAAATCATACACCCTCAATGAAAAAACAGCGGTTTTGATCGTGCGTCCTCGTGGCTGGCATCTTGAAGAAAAGCACATCCTCCTCGATCAAAAACCGATCTCCGGCAGCCTGCTTGACTTCGGACTTTATTTTTACCACAACGTAGATGCTCTTGTCGCGAATCAAACAGCACCGTATTTCTACTTACCGAAACTGGAGAGCCATTTGGAAGCTCGACTCTGGAACGACGTCTTCCTTTTCGCGCAGGATGAATTGAATATTCCACGCGGCACGATTCGCGCGACAGTATTGATCGAAACGATTCTCGCGGCTTTTGAGATGGATGAGATTTTGTATGAGCTTCGCGAGCATAGTGCAGGACTGAATTGCGGACGTTGGGATTACATTTTCAGCTATATCAAAAAGCTGCGGAATCAGCCTGATGTGATTACACCGGATCGTGCCCAAGTAACCATGACCGTTCCGTTCATGAAAGCTTACACAACGCTAGCCGTGAAGACTTGCCATAAACGGATGGCACCCTGCATCGGCGGAATGGCTGCACAAATTCCGGTGAAAAATGACCCGGTACAAAACGCAGAAGCCATTGCCAAAGTGCGCGCTGACAAAGAGCGGGAAGCGTACGATGGACATGATGGGACTTGGGTTGCTCACCCGGGGCTAGTGCCGGTAGCTATGGAAGTGTTCGATCGCCTGATGAGAGAGCCGAACCAAATTTGGTACAAACGTGAAGACGTAGACGTATCTGCTAGTCAACTGCTGGCAGTCCCAGAGGGCACGATTACAGAAGCGGGTGTCCGTACGAACATAAGCGTAGGTTTGCAGTACATCGAGGCTTGGTTGCGAGGCTCTGGGGCTGTGCCGATCAACAATCTGATGGAGGATGCGGCTACAGCAGAAATTTCGCGGGCACAAGTCTGGCAATGGATGCGTCATCGTCACGGAGTCTTGCAGGATGGTAGAAAGGTGACGGAAGGCTTGGTGAAGCAGTGGCTGAGTGAGGAGCTGCAAGCGATCAAGCAAGCAATTGGCCAGGAGAGATACGACAAAAGCAAGTATCCGACTGCTGGAGATCTGTTCTTGCAATTGGTAACGACAGAAGATTTTGAAGACTTCCTAACGGTACCGGGTTATCGCTATTTGTAAAAATAAAAATGAGTGGGGGAAATGAAAATGAAAAAAGTAAACAAACAGGAAGCGATTCAACAGGTGGAGCAAAGCTGGCAGGGTGAGCGTTTTAAAGGAATTACACGTCCGTATACAGCAGAAGATGTCGTTCGTCTGCGCGGTTCCGTACAAATCGAACATACACTGGCTCGTCTGGGAGCAGAGCGTCTATGGAATCTGTTGCATACCGAGCACCATATTAAAGCGTTGGGGGCTTTGACCGGGAATCAAGCGATTCAGCAGGTAAAGGCAGGATTAAAAGCGATTTATTTGAGTGGCTGGCAGGTAGCGGCCGATGCTAATCTGTCTGGTCAGATGTATCCTGATCAAAGCCTCTACCCGGCAAACAGTGTTCCTCAAGTCGTAAAAAGAATTAATCAGGCATTGCAACGCGCTGACCAGATCGATCAATCAGAAGGTGGTACCGATACGAATTGGTTTGCTCCGATCGTGGCAGACGCAGAAGCGGGCTTTGGTGGGCCATTGAACGTCTTTGAATTGATGAAGGGCATGATTGAAGCGGGCGCAGCAGGTGTGCATTTTGAAGACCAGCTGGCTTCCGAGAAAAAATGCGGCCATATGGGCGGAAAGGTACTGATTCCAACGCAGGCGGCTGTACGTAATCTGATTTCCGCTCGATTTGCGGCAGATGTGATGGGAGTCCCAACAATTATCGTGGCACGTACCGATGCCAATGGCGCTTTCCTGATCACCAGCGACATCGACGAGCAGGATAAACCATTCCTGACGGGTGAACGAACAGCAGAAGGGTTCTTCCGTCTACGCGGCGGATTGGATGCAGCGATTGCCCGTGGCCTTGCGTACGCTCCTTATGCAGATTTGATCTGGTGCGAGACTTCTGAGCCGAATTTGGAGGAAGCACGCCGTTTTGCCGAAGCGATCCATGCCAAATACCCGGGCAAGCTGTTAGCGTACAATTGCTCTCCTTCTTTCAACTGGAAAAAGAAGCTGGATGAACAGACTATCGCTCGCTTCCAGGAAGAGATCGGCGAGATGGGCTACAAGTTCCAATTTGTCACGCTCGCTGGCTTCCACTCCCTGAATTACAGCATGTTTGAATTGGCGCGCGGCTATCGTGACCGCGGAATGGCTGCCTATTCTGAATTGCAGCAGGCTGAGTTTGCTAGCGAAGTACATGGCTATACCGCCACTCGTCATCAGCGTGAAGTGGGTACCGGGTATTTCGATGAGGTTGCGCAGGTCATCTCTGGCGGCAATTCCTCTACGACTGCACTCAGCGGATCGACGGAAGAGGAGCAATTCGCGCATAATTAAACAGGAAAAACGAAGGACTAGGTGGTTCTCTGGTATTCAGAGGACCACTTTTTGCGTTCACTTCTATTTTTCATAGAGTCTTAATAGCTTTTTAACAACGCATTTATATCAGTTTCATTTTGATTGTTTACGATTGGGTTAGAAAAAAGCAAGAGATCAAACACAAATAAAAACGAAAAGGGGCCTTAAAGATGAGAGGGAACCAGTTAAGCTGGAAACGAACCGTTGTTGTCATGACTTCCGTTTTTCTGCTTGCGGGATGTGCCACCGAGACGAAATCAGGCACTTCTCTGGATACGTCGCAATTGACCCTGGATCAAATCGTGGAAAAAGCGAAGCAGGAGGGAGAAGTCAACTCCGTGGGAATGCCGGACACGTGGGCAAACTGGGGGGAGACCTGGAGCAATCTTGCAAAGGAATATGGCTTGAAGCATACGGACACCGACATGTCGAGCGCAGAAGAATTGGCTAAGTTTGAAGCGGAAAAAGAAGACGCCACAGCAGACATCGGTGACGTAGGCATCGCTTTTGGACCGTTAGCCAAGCAAAAAGGGCTGACGCTGCCTTACAAAACCTCTTACTGGAACGACATTCCCGACTGGGCAAAAGATGATGAAGGACATTGGCTGCTGGGCTATACGGGAACACTGGCTTTTATCACTGACAAGACAAAGGTGCAAAATCCTCCCAAGTCCTGGGCAGATTTGAAAAACGGAAGCTACAAGGTCGCGATTGGCGATGTCATGAAAGCGAATCAGGCGCAATTTGCCGTTCTGGCCGCCGCCTATGCAAATGGGGGAGATGAGAAAAATATTCAGCCCGGCATTGACTTTTTCGCTGAGCTGGCAAAGAACAAGCGGCTCAGTACGAGCGATCCGAGTCTTGCCAATCTAGAAAAGGGTGAGGTCGAAGTTGCTATCTTGTGGGATTTCAACGCGCTCGGGTATCGGGACAAAATCGACAAAAACCGCTTTGATGTCCTTATCCCGGAAGAAGCATCGGTCAGCAGCGGATACGCTACGGTTATCAACAAGTACGCCAAGCACCCACACGCTGCCATGCTGGCTCGTGAATACATCCTCTCCGACGCTGGACAGTCCAATTTGGCTCGCGGCTATGCACGACCGATTCGCGCTAACGCCAAGCTGGATGAATCCGCTAAAGCCATGCTGCTCCCGGATGACATGTACAAAAACGCACGTCCGGTGGGCGATTTGACTGCTTGGGAAGAGACGGCTAAAAAGTTGCCGCAGTTATGGCAAGAGAAGGTGTTAATCCATGTGCGCTAGCAAGCTCGCGATGATTGTGCTCGACGGATTGAGATTTGACACAGCCGTCACGCACATGGGGTACCTGCATCATTTGGTCGAGTACGGCATTGCGGCCCGCTTTCAGGTGCGATCAGAATTGCCCAGTCTCTCTCGCCCTTTGTATGAGGTTCTTTTAACGGGAACCCCTGTTTGGAAGAACGGCATTTCCAGCAATCAGACGGTTCGGCTTTCGCACCAGGAGAGTCTCTTTCACCTGACGCAGAAAAACGGAATGTCCAACGCTGCTGCGGCTTATTGCTGGGTAAGTGAGCTTTATAACAAGGCTCCGTTCAATCCGTTTTACGACCGAATCCAATTGAATACCGACAAGCCGATACAAAACGGGATGTTCTACTGGGAAGATCACTATCCGGATACACACCTATTTGCTGACGCCAACTTTTTGTTGAATGGATACAATCCGGATTTTCTTTACGTCCACTCCATGAATATCGATGATGACGGACATAAGCATACGGCCGATTCCGCGCGATATCGAAATCGCGTTCTGGCGGCAGATTCGATACTGGCTAATGTGCTTCCTGCGTGGATCGATGCGGGTTATCAAATCATTGTAACAGCCGATCACGGGATGACAGCCGATGGAAATCATGGTGGCACTTCTAGCGCTGACCGGGACGTCCCCTTGTTTGTCATCAGCGACCTGATATCTCCCGGTATTCGCGAGGAGGAAATTCCGCAATTGCAGGTGGCTCCGCTTGCCTGCCATTTGCTCGGCATCTCCCCCTCGAAAGAGATGCAGCCATTGAACGTAGGAGGGCTGAGTAAGACGTCTCCCTAAGGGGGCGTCTTTTCCTCTAAGAAAGGAGTTTTTGCGATGAAACGATTTGTCAGTATGCTTTGGGTCACGACGATTCCGTTCTTTGCAATGATCGCCCTGTTTCTCCTCGTCCCATTGCTTTCTATGATTGGAGGGAGCTTTCAGGCCGAGGGGGGCGGAGGTTTTACCGTTAGTCATTATCGTGAGATTTTTTCAAATTCGTATTACTTGCAAGCTTTTGAGAACAGCGTGCTCATCTCGTTCCTGTCTGCTCTCATTGGAATCGTCGTTGCTGTTTTCGCCACCTATGCGATTACCCGTTTCCCGCAATCTCTGCAACAGCGAGTGCTTGTTATTACCAATCTAACCTCCAATTTTGCAGGAATTCCGCTCGCATTTGCCTTCATTGTCCTGTTGGGAAACAGTGGATTGTTTGTTTTGCTCGCGAAGCAACTGGGGATTGATTTTGGTGAGTCCTTTACTCTGTATTCGTGGAGCGGCTTGACGCTTGTTTATATTTATTTTCAACTGCCCCTGGCGGTAATGCTTTTGTATCCCCTGTACAATGCCATTCAAAAACAATGGATGGAAGCGGCCGAGCTGCTTGGGGCAAGTCCATGGAAGTTTTGGCTGAGAATCGGTTTTCCGGTACTGCTTCCAGGCATCGTCGGCACATTCAGCATTCTGTTTGCCAATGCAATGGGTGCCTATGCTTCTGCCTATGCGCTCACTGGGAGCAACTACAATCTGGTACCCATTCGGATTGGCGCGCTTGTCTCTGGCGACATTTTTGCCAGACCCGAGCTGGGTAGCGCACTCGCTGTACTGCTCGGCCTTACGCTTGCAGGAGCCTTACTCGTGAACGAGTGGCTGACGCGGAAGATTCGGAGGGATTTGTCTTGAAGCGGATCAGTTTGCCATCCTTGTCGTTTGCGTTGGTCATGTTGTATTTGTTTTTGCCAGTAGCGGCTACCATCCTTTACTCACTGGCAACCGAGTGGAACAGTACGATTTTGCCGGAAGGACTCACAGGAAAATGGTTCGCAGAGCTGTATTCTGATCCTCGATTCTTGCAAGCATTCGGGCGTTCTTTTCTGCTCAGCTTTCTGACGACAGTCGTTGCCGTTATCATTATTGTTCCTGCTGTATTCTCCATTATCGTCTACGCTCCCCGGATGGAGAGGCTGGTTCAGATTTTGGTGATGCTGACCTATGCTGTTCCGGGTGTTATTATGGCCGTCGGATTGATCCGTACTTATTCAGGAAACGGAATTCCAATGGTCATCATCACCGCCGGGGCGTATTTGGTCGGTTTGCTTCCGTATCTTTATCAGGGAACGCGCAATAGTCTGCTTGCGATGCAGGCACGTTCGTTGATGGAGGCAGCCGAGCTATTGGGTGCGAGCCACTGGCAGGCGTTCGTACGGATTATCGTTCCGAATATCATGTCTGGAATTTTCGTGTCCTCGCTCTTGTCGTTCTCCATTTTGTTTGGTGAATTCGTTCTGATTAACATCCTGGTGGGAGGAAGATACGAAACTCTGCAGATGTATCTGTACGCCAAGCTATCGTCAAGCGGACATGTCGCCAGCGCGATTACTGTCACTTATTTTGTCCTGATGGCTATCATCACTGGCCTGGTTGTAAAATTCACGCGCCGAAGCTTCGCACGCAAGGAGGTCCCCTAATGAGCTACGTCAAAATCGAACACTTGTCCAAAACCTTTCACGGTCAACACGTGTTGCAGCAACTCGATCTTGCGATTGAAAAAGGCGAGCTAGTCACTTTACTTGGCCCTAGCGGGTGTGGAAAAAGTACGCTATTACGCATCCTCAGTGGTTTGACGGCTCGGGATACAGGCATGATCTACATCGACGGCAAAGACGTGACGGACGTGTCGCCGAAAAATAGGCAAATCGGCATGGTGTTCCAATCGTACGCACTCTTTCCCAATCTTACGGTCAGTCAAAACATTGCCTTCGGTCTGGAAATGAACAAAATCTCGAAAACGGAGATTCGGCTGCGTGTCCAAGAAATGATTGAGCTGGTGGGATTGGTGGGAAAGGAGCAGGCTTACCCGCGTGAATTGTCTGGCGGCCAGCAGCAGCGTGTGGCACTCGCCCGTTCTCTCGTTACCCGGCCAAAAGTGCTTCTGCTGGATGAGCCACTTAGTGCACTCGATGCCCAGATTCGCAAAAATTTGCAAAAGCAGCTACGCACAATCCAACGTGAGTTAAACATGACGACTGTGCTGGTTACTCACGATCAGGAAGAAGCCATGGCTGTCAGTGACCGCATCTACATCATGAATGGTGGACGAATCGTTCAGCACGGCAGTCCCCAAGAGATTTACACGCGACCTCGCTCTGAATTTGTTGCTCGCTTCATCGGCAATTACAACGTGCTGACTGCCGAGCAGCTTAACCGAATCGCGCCTAATCTGTCTCATCCAGCAGTTGAACGATTCGCAATCCGTCCTGAGACGTTTCGCGAACAGCGGTTGGCTGGGGAGGACATCTGTTTGACCGGGAATATCGCTCAGGTAACCATGCTCGGCAACATTACCCGTTACGAGCTGAACATGCGGGATGTTTCTGTACTGGTGGACACACTTCACCTGTCCTTCGAGCAGGAGCAGATCGGCACAACAAAAACATTGTATGTAAGTCCCAAGGATGTGATTCCGCTTTATGACACTATTGCCTGAAGAACGACAGCAAGTGATTCTGGACGAATTGAACCGCCACGGTAAAATTCAGGTGATGAGCCTGGCAAAAAACCTGGCAGTAACACCGGAGACAATCCGACGTGATCTTGACCATTTGGAACAGCAACGTTTGTTAAAGCGAGTGTACGGAGGAGCAATCCCTTTTCATTTGGCGAAACGTGAGCCGCACTTTGAAAAGAAACAGGCGATCCAACAGACGGCAAAAACGAAAATCGGGCAAATCGCGGCAGAACTTTTGTCTGACGGGGATACTATCGCGCTCGATGTCGGGACGACAACACTGGAATTGGCACGTGCGATAAAGGGCCTCAATCAATTAACGATTGTCACGAATTCGCTCCCCGCCGCTTCTTTACTAAACGAGCTGTTGGAAGCCAATCAATTCAACGGTCAGGTCATTATGCTGGGGGGGGTGACCCATCCGGCCCAAAAATCGGTTGCTGGGGCGTTTACCTGCGAGCTGCTCTCCCGCTTTCATTTTGATAAAGCTTTTATTTCCTGTGGAGGAATGACGGCTGATGGCTTCACCGATTATGACATGGAAGAAACGCTGTGCTCGATCATGATGGTACAGCGGTCGGAGCAAGTCTATGTATTAGGAGATACATCCAAGATTGATCAAACGCAATTTTTTCGTATTTGCGGCTGGCAGGATGTCAGCGCGGTTGTTTGTGACCAGCCGATGCCGGATGAATGGCTATCGTCTGGCATACAAACTACCTGGATATGCGAACATCCGGGAAGGAGAGACTTCACATGCTGATCGACTATCATCTTCATCTGGAAGAAGGGCCTTTTTCATTGCGTTGGCTCAACCGTACCAATATAGCCCTCGACCACTTTTATCCGTTAACTGAACCTCGACATACCCGCGCCTGGCTGCTGGACAGTCTTGCGCGATTAAATAACCGGATGTCTTTGGGAGCATACGACCCGTCTTGGATCGATCTGTATTTGCGTGAAGCGTTAAACAAAGGCTTGAAGGAAGTGGGGATTGTCGATCATTTATACCGCTTTCGTGAAGCCCGTCCCTACTTTGAACGGTATATGGACCTGGGTGACACCGATTTGGGTCGCTTGCAGCGAACGTGGCTTGATCAAGTATGCACCGAGAGCCTCAGTGACTTTTGTGTCGCCATTGAAGCAGCAAAGCAGCGTTGGTCCGCAAGCGGTGTGGAGTTGCGGCTGGGGATCGAAGCGGATTACTTTATCGGCGGGGAAGCAGAATTGGAAAGCTTGCTCGAAGGCGCTTCGTGGGATTATGTGATCGGTTCTGTTCATTTTTTACAAGGATGGGGCTTTGACAATCCCGAGACTCGCCATCTGTTTGAGCAGCACGACTTGAAACAGTTATACGGGGACTTTTTCCATACAGTTGAATCTATGATTAGGAGCAACTTGTTTGATTTTGTTGCTCATCTGGACAATCTGAAAGTGTTCTCCCATCGCCCAGAGGAATCGGAGCTTGTTCCCTATTACCATCGAATCGCAACTGCTTTGAAAGAAACGGATACAGCGACCGAAATCAATGCGGGCCTGTACTACCGCTATCCCGTTCAGGAAATGTGCCCCAGTCCTGCTTTCCTCGACGTTTTGGTGGCGCATGGCGTTCCACTGACACTCTCGTCCGACGCGCACTTTCCCGACGATATTGGGAGATACGTGGCGGAGAACCTGGAAGTCCTTCGTTCAAAAGAGGTAGCGGAGATTGCTACTTTTTCCGGTCGTCAACGGATCATGAAGCCAATCCGTTATGCTTGACTGTGAAAAACAGCATGTCTTGAGCAAAATATGATTTGAGATGCAAAAAACCTTGGATTGCCAAGGTTTTTTTAGTTCTGTCTGCTTGACAGGGGTAAGACCACCGCAGCAGGGTTTTTATGCTTTTTCTGGAAAGTGTAACCTTTTGTTCGTTTCTACGAATAAGTCAATGTACACAAACATCCAAGTAACCAATACAAAGGAGAGAACCTATGAAGAAAACAATTTCGCAAGCTGTATGTCTGATGGGAGCCATGTGTGTCCTGGCCTCCACACCTGTAGCTTTAGCCACCCAAGGAGAGTACCAGCAAGCAACGTTATCAGCAGGAAATCAAGCAAGTGTAGCGGATGATGTCATGAAAACAGTAGACGAAGCTCTGGTCAAAGCGGGGAAACTATTGCCGTATCTCAAGGAGTTTACGTTCAAGACGGTAACGCTTGATAAAAAGAGACCGAACATTATCTTTGTTCAGCTGAGAAAAGAAAAAGACCAAAATGAGCCGAGAGTAGACATCGAATTTGAAGCGAAAACCGGGAAATTAATAAGTTTCAGGCTAGCAGCAGAGGAACCGGAAGATGAAAAGAAACCGACCTGGCAGGAGTCCAAAGAAAAGGCAACCGCTTTTCTAAAAGAGTGGTACGGTCCAGATATGGATGGTTATCAGCTTAATCAGCTCTTCACTGAAGAGGGTGGATACGGTATTGTGTTTTCCAAATCCGTAAATGGTTTACTCTATCCGAATTTGAGTACACGCCTAGAGTTGAATGCTAAAGGTGAGGTTGTCTCCGGCGGACCAAATGGGGGCTTTCCCTATGAGATCCCTTCAATCGAAAAGACCTCTTTCCCCGATCCCAAAGAAGCATTGGCAAAGGAACAAATGACAAAAACAGTAGCTTCCCACATGAAATTGTCCTATTGGGCCGATCGGAAGCTGCTTGCGTATGAGCCCATGTTTTCCGGATATCTGGATGCAACGACAGGGAAGTCCTTGTACGTGTCGGAACAGAAGTACTACCTGCCCGGAGAAATCGTGAAAGTTGCGCCGAAAACGAATAAACTGACAGCCAAAACGAAAGAGGAAGTGTCCTCATATGTGAAACAGGAATTTAACGTAGACATAAAAGCAGAGGAATGGAAGGAAGAGAGTTTTCCGAAAACGGGGATCAAGGTATTTACATGGAAAGAAGAAACTGACGATGAAACGGTAGTAACTGTTGTGGAGAAAACAGGAGAGATTCTGTCTTTTTCTAAAGAAGTGACAATCATAAAGAAAGATAGTAAGACGAGGGAAGAAGCACGCGCGCTAGCAATCAAGGAAATGGAAAAATACCTACCCATTGATACGAAAGAAATGATGGAAATCGGTAATTCAAAGCATATCAAAGGCGAAGAAGATGGGAGCTTCGAATTTGAGTTCGTCAAGGTGCATCAGGGGATACCCGTACGGGACAGAAGCTTCTATGTCTACATCGTTAACGGAAAGGTCATGAGATTAGACACGGCTAGCAAAGCGAAATTCACCGAACAGTTACCTGATTTGAAGGCTGGGATAACGGCGGAACAGGCTGCGCAGGAATTCCTCAAGCAATTTCAACTGGAGTATTTTTATCCTGAAAATAACGGGAATAAGGCACTTTTGGTATACAAACTGGCCACAGTTTATCAAACGGTAAATGAACAAATTGATGCGTTAACGGGAAAGATTGTTCAGGAGGATGAGGACCAATAAGCCGATTGATCCTGACCAAGGGATAGAAGACACACGGGGAAAGGAGGGCGCGCATGTATGACGACCTCAATGAGAAAATGGGGAGCATCTATGAACAGCACTACATGGCTGTTTACTGCTTCTTGCTGCATTTCACGGGCAATCAGAATGAAACCGAAGATTTGACACAAGAGGTGTTTACCCGTGTCGTGAAAGCATTGCCGACTTACGACGGACGAGTAGCAGTAAAGACTTGGCTATTCTCCATCGCAAAGCATATTGCTATCGACCATTATCGCAAGCAGAAGCTGTATGAGTTGGTTTCTGAAAACTGGCTGATGCGGCTAACAGCAAAGCAAGGGATACCAGAAGTAGAGCTGGATAACAAGGAAGAAATGCGGGAGATCAAGGATGCGTTGCAAAGACTGAAACCATCTTATCGTATGGTCGTCATCTTGCGCAGTGTGGAAGGGTACAGCATCAGGGAGACGGCGGAACTTCTGGCTATTTCGGAGGCCAAGGTCAAGGTGGTTTATCATCGGGCGCTGAAAAAGCTTCAGCACTTCCTGAAGGATTCGGTGAAAGGGGGGATTCCACATGAGCTGGCATGAAGAAGAGCTGGAAAAACAACTGAGACGGCTAAAGGAAACGGAATCGCCACCTCGCCCGGAATACGTCAGGGAGACTCAACGGCGTTTACAATTACGTACAAATCAACTGAAGCGTCGTTTGCATTTTCAACGTGTGGCAAATCGGGTTGCTGGCGTTGCAGCAATTGTTTTGTTGGGAGGATGGGCGTCCACAGAGAGTGGGCAGCAGAGTCTTCAAACTCTTTGGGAGCATACAATGAAGCACGAGCAACCATCTGCAACCATTGTTCCTGCACCCACTCCGGAATCCATAAAACCGCCGCCGCTTCCTCCTTCAGCAAGCACGCCAAGAGAGAATAAAGTCGTGAATCGTCCTCCCGAAATGAATCGGTCAGAGACGACTACTGTACGTACAGAGCACAAAAAACAGCCAGAAAAGGCTTTACCACCAGTAGCTACCTCCCCGCTCAAGCAGACTGATGCCGTGACCGATCCAATCTCAATCCCTCCCTTGGTGAAAAAAGCACAAACATACATGCTGGAGTTGTTGGGAGAACAGGGAAAGGATTACCGATATAATCCTGCCCAGTCTGATCTAAAACGAGGAACCATTGGGTTTAGTCGGGTTGTTCATGGCATACCTTTTTATGAAGCAAGCTACACTGTTAAAATGAATGACGATCAGGTATCCAATTTTCAAATCCTTCAGGACTCCGATCAACTTCATTCTCTTGCGCAGATTCCCAAACCAACGGCCGTACTATCCAAAGAAAAGGCGGAAGAAGCGCTTGCTTCGACATTGCGGTTGGTTTACCGGGAAAACGAAGGGGAAGTAGCTTCCTTACACTACGAGACTGACATTTCTGGGTTCATTGATGCCAATACAGGAGCTTTGGTCAATAGCAAAGGCGTTCCCATACAGAGAGATGAGGGAAAACGCATCATACAAATAGTTGCTGAAGGGAGAACGTTAAAAGCTGGTTCAAGTGAAGAGACGCTTTCCTTGCTCGCAAAGGAATTCGGTTTGCCAGTTGCTGTGGACAATTGGCAAGGGACGACATCTGTAGGGAGAGACGGGATACGGGAGTACCAGTGGGAAGAGAAAGAAAAAGAACTGACGGCTCGGGTACATGAAAATGGGCAATTGCTATCTTATCGGTTGAATAACAAACAAGAGGCAAGGTCCTCTTTTAGCAAAAATCGGGAACCTTCGCCGGAAGCCTTGTTGCAGCCTGCGATTGAGCATTTGCAGCGTTACTTGGACAAGACAATCGAAGAGATGGAGCTGACAGGCATCAGCAGAGAAGCAGCAGAGGTTCGCTTTCGATTTACCAAGCTGTATCAGGGCATTCCCGTAGTGGATCGCTCCTATGAAGTGATTGTGGATACGAACACAGGAGAAGTTGTCGGCATGTCAGGTGCATTTGGACAGGGGGCCACGAGCTTTCCCGATCCTGCAAAGGTGATTTCCAAGCAAGCTGCTGAGGCAACACTAAGAAGAAATCACCCTCTGGAGCTTACGTATATTTTGACGGGTAAAAAGGATACATTTGACAAGCAAGCGCTTCTTGTCTACCGTGTGTACAAAGAAAAAGGAATCGAAACATCCATTGATGCGATCACCGGAGCTGTACTGGAACGGGCACAGGAAGAATCATGATCAAATGACAAATAAATAAAGGAGGACCGGGCATGGTCACCCTGGTCCTCAATTGCCAAAATCGAGCGATTTCACTATAATGGAAGTGAATGTAAAATGTCCCCGTAGCTCAGCAGGATAGAGCGTCAGTTTCCTAAACTGTAGGTCGGAGGTTCGAATCCTCTCGGGGACGCCATAACTTCTTAAACCTTGTTATTGCAAGGTTTTTAGTTTTTTTACAGGGCAAATCGGACTCACAGTTTCTTCTGGGAAAATGGGTAGACTGTTGTTCCAAACCTTGCGAGACTTTTGCTCCTCCCTACACAGAACCGCTTCCTCCACAGTCATCTTAGGAGGACATGAAGATGGCAACTGTAAAAAGCACAGAAGGTTGTAAAGGAAAACGTATTGTACTTGGACGGAATGAATCGTCTGCAGAGCGTCCGATAACTACTCCGTTTCAAATGAGCATCGCAGAAGCATTTAAGCTATTCGTAAGTGAAAGAAGCAGAAAATGTAAAACCTCGAACAAAAGCGGAATACCATGTTCAGTTTGGATACTTCCAAGAATGGCTGAATGCGAACAATTCAAATCTTCTACATGTGCAAGACATTAGCCCTACAATCATCCCCTCATACATCAATTACTTGTCATATGAAAAGGTTCGCTATGAAGGCGTTGACTACAGAGTTAACAATGATGTAAGTGGATTATCTCCGTATACAGTCAATATTCGCATACGATTTCTGAAAGTTTGGTTCAGCGTTCTAGTCAAAGAGGAGGTACTTGTAAAAAGTCCTACGAGTAGCATCAAATTGATGAAGGTCGAATTAGATACAAAGCAAACTTTGAGCGAAGAAGAAATCCAGCTTCTATTGCAACAACCAAATCAAAGATCATACGCTCGGTTTAGGGACTACGTAATGATTTTGCTATTCGTAGATAGCGGAATGAGGGTGCAAGAGGTATGTTCTTTGGATATATTGGATATTGATTTCATTTCTCGCTGCATCAATTTGCCCGCAATTAAGAATAAAAATCGCAAAAATCGAATTATTCCTCTGTCAAACGAAGTAAGCCGAAGACTCCATGAATTGTATAACGAAACTAAGCTGCACTTTGACACCAAAGCCGTATTTGTCAGCAATTTTGGTTAACGATTAACCACAGATGGTATTCGCACGAATCTACGCAAGTATGTAAAACGAGCAGGGATTAATAGATCAATTTCTTTTCGTATCGTAGATTTTTCGCCAAACAATCTGCGTTAAATGGTATGGACATTTTCTCATTTCAAAGGATTCTCGGACACGCCGATATTACGACAACACATCTTTACGTACAAATGGACAGGGATGATTTGATTTACCAACATAATCAATTCAGTCCATTAGGCAATGTTATTCAAAACAGAAAAGCACTGCTCCCCATTAGAAAAAGATCAGGACCATAATAATACTTTTTGAAAAAATTGGGATAGAGTTGATTGGATTAAAATGAGACGGTCATTGAGATAAGTGCCTACGGCAGAATGTTATCCTGAAGGTTGCATAGAAAATATGAGAGCCTTACCTAATTTGATAGGCTCTCACTTCCGTTTATATTTCTAAACCATTATATAAACACTCATCCCCTTTCGTATCGCCATCGAAAGATGTTGAGTCTCTGCTTGTAAGTGATCTTGCGAACTAATTCGCCTCAGTATCAAGTCAGACTGTTAAATCATCCCGGGGTGCATCGCAACTCAAAAAAGTGTCAAATTTCATTTGAATATTATTTTCAGAATGAGTGCAATAATGGGAGTGAAATTTATGGGAGCTATAAATAATATCGTAGTAAACAGAACTATGACACCTGACGAAAGGCAGGCTTATAAAAACTTAAAAGATTATGATGGTGGAGAATATAAAGTAAAAAGTATAGAGAGGATTACAGAAGTATTATCGAAAGACTTTAAATATCCAATTAAGCAAAATAGGGTTCTAGAATCCAATCAAGATGAAATTGATGATTTTTTAAATTATGCACAATTGGTAAACTTTAGGCACGCTGACTTTCACCCTGGATTATTTGTAGATAAGAACTCCTATGAATCCTCTTATGCAAAGAAGGTCTATTTCAGTTCTGAGTTAGAATTTATTATTGAATTATTTATTTCACATCATAATATCCATGGGTTTGCAGATGGTAATAAAAGAACGGCATTAAATGTATTGATTGATTTAACAAATAAATTAACCAAGTTTTATTTGAAAGATATATTGTTGATTCAGGATGCTCAAATCCTTTATCTAGAGAAAAGGCTTACAAAACAAGAGTTTTTGATACTAATATATAATGAGGTGAAAGTAAAATTGTCTATTTCAACGATGAAATGTAATTTAGAACACTTGATTCCAAGAAGAAACATAGAAGAGAATGATAATAATCAGATAGCTTTACAGTCTGATAGACGAAGTGGATTTAATTTAACAGAATTAGAAAAAGGTCAGTTTTTCTACGATCAATTGAGAAAACCTGTATTTCAACGAGATACTAATCAATGGACCGTAGAACGTTTAGAAAAATTGATAATAACATTTTTAGATGATGGCTTAATACCTGCA
Source organism: Brevibacillus sp. AF8 (assembly GCF_021270385.1). NCBI lineage: Bacteria > Bacillati > Bacillota > Bacilli > Caryophanales > Paenibacillaceae > Brevibacillus > Brevibacillus sp. AF8. The sequence goes on from NZ_JAGQDN010000020.1 coordinate 24,037, forward strand.
ATAATACTATGGGAGAGTTCAGACGGAGAAATATACGTTATTGATGGTTCTCACAGAATAAGTTCTCTAATAGCATGGGTTAATTCCGATTATGGAAAAGAAAACCAATTATCTGATAGTAACCATAATGCAATCGAAGAATATATTAATGATAAAGTCGGTAGCTACAACGAAATAAAAGCATCAAAAGAAGAAAAGTACAAGCAAGTAAAACAAATTATTGCCAAAAGATCAATAGCTGTTCAATGGGTAACAGGGAATTATGAAAAGGTTAAGGAATCATTTATAAGAATTAATGAGCAAGGTGTCGTGATTTCCGAAGATGAAAAAGAGCTGATTGAAAATGATAGCTTAGATACATCTAAATTAAGTAGGGCAATTCTGTCTCATGGACTTGGACAAACTTCCAGAGATCAAAGCGAGAAAAGTCTAGAACTTTTTAACAGGCTTTTTATTCCTTATTTTTCTTTCCACTTAAAAAACTTTCCACTCGCTGGTTCGTTAAATGAAGACTTCGTAATATCAAGAATATATAATTTTGTGAAGATAGTTGATAATGGTGAGAAATTGGGATTGAAGGATTTGGAAGAAAAAGCACTGAATGTACTGCGCTTTGTTCAAGATGAACTTAATATTAATCAGCAAGTTTATTTTTATGGCGCCACACAAAAATTTAAAACTAATTCATTCTATGGTTTTATGCGATTTATGATTTTATTAATCGAGAAACAGGATTTGTTAAGTCAATTTGTTAATAATCGAAGAAAATTTGAGGATTATCTAGTAGAAAATGAAAGACATGTACAAGAAATAGCCAGGAAGAAAAGACAAGCAAAGAAAGCGTATGATGAAGTTGCAGATTATTATAAGGCTGTTTTAGAAGCTTGTAGTAATGAAGAATTTATGAATATTCAGTTGAGATTTCCATATATAGATTTTAGGGAAAATAAACATGTTTCGACTAAGGGGCAAAATATTTTAAGAAAGTATGAAGATAATATTTCGAAAATCCCACGATGTGTAAGATGCGGTGGATTTATTGATGGAAGAGAAGATGAAACCAAGTTACATTCCATATGCACAAAATAAAACTTTGATGATTCTCGTTCTACTCAATTTTATTCTAATGATTGAAAACAGTGGCTCTAAGGTTGGCAAACCGCTCTATTCGTCCTCAAACTAACGGGAAACGAGAGTTCAATGAACCGCTCAACAAGAGCGGTTTTTCTTTTGGTCGAAACTTAACATCAAGCGAGAACTGATTTGCCCTGTACGTCCATAAAGGTACACCTTTTTGGAATCAATAATCAGTGTCCATAAAACATTGATTTCGTATTTAATGAACGTCCATAAATGTTCATAATACATGGCATCTTGAACATTTTATGCATCCCCCCTCATCTTTTATTTGGAAAATACTGAGACATAGATCATGTCTCACACGTATAACTTGTAGCAAAAAACGATGGAGATAAGGGGTGTTTCCTTTGAAAAAAGTGGTCGTAAGCATGGTATTGGCTATTTTCTTTAGTGGTTGCAGCTCAGACGCGGTCGTACAAAATCCGACTGCTACGCCACCTCCAAAAGAGGTAACGAACACTGGCACAGACCAGAAACAATCCGTAGACAGCTCTTCAAGCTTTGACAAAATTGCGGGCTATTTGCAAGAAGAGAGCAACAAAGCTTTCTCCTCCCACTATGAGCTGCTCGAGTTTACCCTGTCAGATTATGAAGAGAAAACCGTTGACGGAAAAGTAGAAGCGACATTCGGATATCAAGTGAAATACAAAAACTTTGAGAAAGACCCTGACACCGTGGACTACATCAAAGCGGCAAAAGAAAAGAACGATCCCAACTACCAACAGCTGTATGATGAATATTTGCAGCCCAAGGACATGAATTTTCATTTGAAAGCGGTAATTGAAGATTCGGACTCCATATCGCTTTACACCAATGTGAGTCCAAAAGGAGTTCAATGGGAAAAGGCAGTTATGTCTGATTTCATCCTGAAGAAGTAAAATAGCGACTTGATTGTAGGCCGCGTACTCACGCGGTCTTATTCATTTTTCTCGCACCAGTACTCGTACTCATTGTCGATCCAATTTTTGATATGATCATAATTCTCCCAAGTATCTTCCACGTGATACACACTTGGCTCGCAATCAAACGCTTCTAGATAATGATACCGATACTCCCCCGTATCGAAATCGAAGTAAAACATCGCGAACTGGTTTCCTTCTTCATTCAACATGTCTTTTGCAAATACCCCACCCGTCTTCTCATAAACTTCAGGACCAGTAATCTGCCTTTGTTTAAAATCAGCGATTAGGTTTTCGAAACTCTTTTTAAAATCCTCGCTAACCATATCCTTTTCAATCAACCAGCCAATGAAAAAGCCTGTATGTACGTATGCCTGTTTTTGAGGAAGGTCCTCCTCAAAGTTTTCGTAATGATATTTCGCTTTATCGTATACCGTTGTCATTAGCAAAACCTCTCTTTCTATTTCCCTATTTCCCAAAAATTATACAGGATAGATTTTTTGGTAAAAAGCAATAAGAGGGTGAAGAAGGAAGGGTAGGAATTTTGTAGCATTTTCATGATACGAGGTGGTAGTATTTAACTGTTAGAAAGAGAGAACCATTGATTGGTTCATAGAGGGGTCATATTTCATGCGGAACTTGCTTGCCTATTTTCTTAGCGCTGTAATGATTAGTCTAGTTATCCTTCCAGTAGAACCTGCGTCATCTAGAGGCTCAAGTTCATCTAGCTCCAGTAGTTCAGGCAGAAGCTCGGGGTCGTCTAGTACCAGCTCCTATTCGTCCGGCAAAAGTTCAGGGTCATCTAGTACCAGCTCCTATTCATCGGGCAGAAGCTCGGGATCATCTAGTACAGGCTCATCCTCCTCAAGCAAAAGCTCATATTCTTCAGGAAAAAGCTCAGCCTCAACCAGTAAAAGCTCAAGCTCCACGATAAAAAGGGCCAAACCGTCAAGCGGTTTCCAATCATCCAAGCCGGTTAAAATCAAGAAGCATGACGATGACGACGATGATGAAGAGCAATTCGAGGAAGAAGAGGCTAGTCAAGAAGAGGAGACGAGCGAAGAAGCCGCTGCGGAAGAGGAAAGAATCAAACGGGACGAAATCTTATTTCAAATTGATGGAGGTATTGGACCATACCATTTACGACCCAATCAATTTTATCAAACTACGATATGGGGGGAATCCACTCATGACGGTTCCCTATACTTTACCGTACATAATAACGGACAGATAGAAGAGGTAGATGAGAGTGAGATAAATGGGTCAACAGTATTTAACATCCCATACAATTTCGATCCAACACCATTTGAAAAAGAGTTTTATCTTCATAACCTACCAACGGATCAAATCTATGTGACATCCTTTCAATATCAGGATATTTACTTGTTTTTGCGCTCGGATGGTACCATTCAATGGCTCCCCAAATATGAAGCCATTGAGACAAACCTTCCCATCATAGAAGCAGAAGAGGTACTGCTGTCAGAGCAGACACTTGAAATGCATAGCAACGAAATGGCCTTGCATCATTTCCCGAAAAACAAAGTCTATCGGAAGAATATCAATAAGATTCCGAGGTATTTTCTGTTTAACAATGAAGAAAATGTTCAGTTAATAGGAAAAACAGAAAGTAAGAACTATGAAGTTTTGGAATATGACCAAATGATTGATCCGACTGCTGCTGATCTTCTGGATGAGATAGAAGAAAAAATCCAAAATTCAGGGGTCCCCACAGGATTCATATACCAGCTCACAGTAAATAACGTTCCGCGAAATTTTATTTACGATGGAAGCCGTTCCGTTGGGTTTGTGAAGGATCTATCTTCTGTTAAAGAAGACTATAAGGTTCGCGACTTCGAACAGGTTGTCCAAAAGATACGGAAAGAAAAACAGGAGGAAGAGAAAAGGCAATCCATCTGGAAGCTGTATTTGATTACAGCCGGTGCGATCATGCTCGGTATTTTTCCTTTATCCTATTGGTATATGACCAGAAGAAGAAAGAAGAAGAAGCAAACCCCTAACAAGATCATTACGAAAAACACGAAAAGTACGAGAAAGAAAAAGAATGTAGAGCCCATAAAGCCTGTAAAGCCAGAAAGAACACCAATTCAACAACCCCTACCCAAAAAGAAAGAAATAAGAGTAGAAGAAAAAAAGAAGAATGACGGCGGACTTTTTCAGCAATTTGAAGCCGCAAACAAAAAAGAACAGCCAAGAAGCTCTGGAAGCGGACTATTTAATCAATTTAATTCCTCCAATAGAAATCAGTAAAAAAGCAAGGAGCGTGTCGTGATGCAAAATGATAAGCGAATCAAATTCATTAACCCTGAAACAATGCCACCTACGTTTGGCTATACCCATGCGGTAGAGGTTCGGAACGCCCGGACGATTTACGTATCGGGTCAGGTGGCTCTCAACAAAGAAGGCCAGGTGGTCGGCACAGGTGATTTAGCGGCACAGACCAAGCAAGTTTTCGCAAATATCCAATTCGCGTTAGAAGCGGCAGGAGTCAGCTTTGATCATGTAGTGAAATTGACTTTTTTCGTGACCGACATCTCCAAGATTCACATTGTCCGAGAGATTCGAGATCAGTACGTGAATACAGAAACCCCGCCAGTGAGCTCTGCAGTTGAAGTGAGCAGACTCATCAGGGACGAGCTGCTAATTGAGATTGAGGCCATCGCCGTGGCAGATGTATAGTTGTTCCATCCCCCTTCTGTTCGATTATTCATCGTTCAGGAGGGTTTTTTTATGCTCTTTTGGGAAGATTATGGAGCAAGACAAGCAGATCGGTAATAGTACGTGTCGGCTCTAAATCTTTTGCTATTGGAGTTGGTTGCATGAATTATATCATCGCAGGAATAGGTTTGATTACCGTATTTTTGCTTGCTTGGCTGGCAAGTAGTGATAAAAAGCACATTCGGTATCGTCCTATCCTTATCATGATTCTGATTCAGATCGTGTTTGGCTTGCTGCTGTTGCGAACCAGTATTGGACTTATTTTCATATCAGGCATTGCCAGCAGTTTTTCCATACTCCTGAAGTATGCCTACGAGGGGATTAATTTTGTTTTCGGTGGCATTGCGAATCCGGGTGCGACGCCGTTTTTCTTGCAAGTTTTGCTACCGATTGTTTTCATATCTGCACTGATTGGCATTTTGCAGTACACGAGGATCCTCCCATTATTCATTCAGTATGTAGGGCTCGTATTGAGCAAAGTGAATGGCATGGGAAAATTGGAGTCGTATAATGCGATTGCCTCGGCGATTGTCGGGCAATCCGAAGTGTTTATTACGGTGAAAAAACAGCTCGGTGCCATTCCGGAAAACAGGTTGTACACGCTGTGCGCCTCTGCAATGTCCACCGTGTCTATGTCGATCGTGGGCTCCTTCATGACCATGCTCAAACCGGAGTATGTGGTAGCTGCATTGGTACTCAACTTATTTGGTGGTTTTATCATTGCTTCCATTATTACGCCGTATGAAGTAAAGCCGGAAGATGATTTGCTCGATCAAGAAAAAGAAGAGAAACAGGCCTTCTTTGAAATGCTCGGAGAGTACATTCTGGATGGGTTTAAAGTAGCCGTGGTCGTGGCCGCGATGTTGCTCGGATTTATTGCACTCATTGCGATGGTGAACGGGTTATTCAGTGCAGTATTCGGTATTTCGTTCCAAGCGTTATTAGGGTACGTCTTTGCCCCGCTCGCCTTTCTTATGGGGGTTCCCTGGCACGAAGCTGTACAAGCAGGAAGTATCATGGCCACCAAAATAGTAGCGAACGAGTTTGTCGCCATTCTCGACTTTACGAAGATTCAAGGTCAGTTGAGCGAAAGAACAATTGCCATCGTGTCTGTGTTTTTGATCTCGTTCGCGAACTTTGGCTCGATCGGGACGATTGTTGGCGCGGTAAAAGGTTTGAATGAAAGACAAGGAAATGTCGTCGCCCGGTTTGGATTGAGGCTGTTATATGGGGCAACACTTGTCAGCATTTTGTCAGGAATTATCATCAGCATTGTGGTGTGAAGGGGGACCCTTTTTGGGGTCTTTTTTGTTAGGTTCGGTCTGGTAACCAAATGATGGTAAGCTGCGTCTATCAATTGAGATATTCGTCTTTGTTTCTCGGATCGTATCCTTCATTAAAGGAATGGGAATCACGATTGTTACGCTCTATGAGGATTCTCTGCTTCCGGCGCTTGGCAATCCAATCGATGATGGCTCCAATCAGCAAGAGACCTCCGAAAATAAATACGACGAGTAACCAGAGTGGCATCATACAACACCTCACTTTTTACTAAAAGATACGTCATACCCGTGATGAAGTTGCGATGAAACCATTCAAGAGGAAGAAAAGGAGCGAATTCGGATGAGAAAATGGGTGTGTATGACCGTAATGGCAGGCTTGATTGCAGGAGGCTGTTCACCTGACACGAACGTATCAACAGATACAAAACCACAGCCTGTAACCGAGCAGAAGCAAGAGGCGGGAAACAGCGGTGGCGACCAAAAGCAAGAGAAGCAAACCGCTACCGCACGTCAAATGATTCTCAATGAGCAATTTTTGCAGCTGCTCGCCAAAAACGAAATCAGTGGATTCGATATCCACATCGGGATGAAGCGGGATGAAGTTTCTGCGCTATACGGCAAGGTAACGAAACAGGATTATTGGGATGGCGGGCGCTATGAAGTCTTTGAGAAGCTAGAGACGGCACTCATTTATTTTGATGGGCAAGATCGCGTATATGGAATTGATTTGGCCGGCCTTCATCTTAATGAAACGAATCTGGACACAATCCGTAAAAATCTGGGAGCGCCTGTCAGTGAAGAGAAGAGTATGGCCGATCAGGATTATGTCATGTTTTTTGAAGCGGGAGATAACTCCGTATTTATTAGTGCAAAGGACGAGAAATCACCAGCAGATAAAATAAGGATCATCAATAAAAAAATGATCGAGGAATCACCGCAAAAAGAATAAAAAAAGCCAAGTCAGAAGGGGCTCAAATGTGACCTTCAGGCTTGGCTTTTATATGTGAAACAATGGATTATTCAACCGATCTTTTTCCAAACAGGATAGTGTCCAGTGCGAACTTGGTGCTGCCACTAATTCCAAGAGAAACCAACATCGCAAGCAAGGCCAGATCCAATTCATAACCAGCCCCACCTTCACCGCCCAGGAAGCCGACAGCGAGCTTGGCTGTAAAGATTGCACCAATCATGACAACAGACAACGCACCTGCGAACACGCGAGTACCCAGACCAAGAATCAAGGCAATACCGCCTACTACCTCCAAGAAGGTTACGAGGTAAGCAATGAATGCAGGGAGTCCCATGGTCCCGAAGAAACCAGCGACATTCTCCAGCCCCATTTGGAATTTGGCCACTCCGTGAATGGCAAAAGTAAGTCCAGCTATCACACGTAGAATAAGTGCGCTCCATTCAAAACGATTAGACATGTATGAATCCCTCCGAAATTTAAATGCGTAACAAAGTTACTTTTCGTTAGTAAGTATACAATAATAAATTCCTAAGTCAAGTGATTCAATAAAATCCCAACAGTTGGCAAGTGTATTTTTCAAGGGTGATTCGCATCATTGGTTTTGATGGATTGAACAAAGAGCGGTATACTGGAAGGAGAATGAGGTGATACCTATGAAACAGTCTACCCTCTGTCCCAAGTTCGAAAAAGGTATGCAGTTGTTGGGGAAGCGATGGACAGGTCTAATCCTATACCAGTTGTTGTCGGGACCACAGCGATTTTGTGCATTGGAAGGGGCCCTGCCAGTAAGCGGAAGGCTACTTTCTGAGCGTTTGAAGGATTTGGAGAAGGAAGGACTCGTGCATCGGCAGGTGTTTACTGATTCTGCTCCTGTCCGCGTAGAGTATTCCTTAACGGAGATGGGGAAAGCTCTGACTCCAGTGCTCAAGGGAATTGAGTCTTGGTCGCAGAGCTGGATCGAGTTGAATGCAGACGAAATGGCTAACGACAGCGAAGAATAACACAGCCTATATAAAAAAAGCATCAGGAGAGTACGCCTGACGCTTGCCACGATGAAAACCCCTGGAGACAGGGGTTTTTCTGTTATTCGTTAATGAATCTTCAAGAAGGGTCTTCGTTCTTTTCCTGCAAAGCCTTCCATTTTAAAAATTCAATATGGCGCTTGACCTCAATCAGATCTTTCTCTGTCAGGCCATCGACATCCAAAAAGGTCGCTGGTGTTTCCCGGACAGAACCGCGTTTCCAAGATGGTTCTTCCGTGCGACCGTGGAGAAAATCGGTGGATACTTCAAATAAATCTGCGACTTTGGAAATCAGATGAAAATCGACGCCCTTCTTTTCGCCTGACTCGATCCTCGAAAGTACCGTATTATGTATGCCCAGCTTTTCAGCTAATTGAAGTTGTGACCATTGTTTTTGTTCGCGCAGCCATTTTATGCGTTGACCAACTATGGACATCGTGAGACCACCTTTATCGTTTTGGCAATTCCATTCTAACAATTTTCCATTACGGAAAAAACAAGATTGCTAATATGACAAAATCTGTATTGACTTTGCTAAAATTGAAAGGATATGATGTAACTATAAATATTTGCCATTTTTGCAAATCAGGAGGGGATAACTGGTGGAACGGCTCAACCTCCCGTTTATCGCGCAACGACGTAATGAGTGCAAGCTGACCTTGCAAGAAATGGCGGAAGCACTCGGGTTTCGAAATGCTTCGACATACTTGAAGTACGAGAAGGGAGAATATGACTTCAAGGCCAATCATTTGCCAGTGTTGGCTAAAAAACTACGATGCAGCATGCTTGATCTTTTTATCCGAATTGTTTGCTGATTTGGCAAAAAGGGGTGGGATGGGTTGAACGCTTGGGAGGCAAATAGAAGGCAGCTGGAAATATGGAGAAAGACCGTCGCTTACGAAATTGAAATGATGGCGCCACAGAGTATGCCGGCTTGCGAGGGATTTCTCGAGCGCTTGGTCATGTTTGAAAAGGAGTTGGAAAACAACGCGCGATGCCCATATAGTACGACACATGATGGGAATGATGCCGGGTCGCGTCCGTTACCCATTCAGGAAACAGAAAAAAGCCCGGTACGGATTTCACCGTGACCGGGCTTTCGTTTTCCTTTATAGCTTGGTTATCTCTTCTTTTAGCAGCTCTGAATGGGTTCCGAAGACGACTTGCACGCTTCCTTGACCCAGTCGCATAACACCTGCTGCACCGAGGTCCTTTAAGGCTTTGTCATTGACCTTCTTGTCGTCCTTCAAGACGAGACGCAAACGAGTGATGCAGGCGTCTACGCTAACGACGTTTTCTTTTCCACCAATGTGAGTGAGCACTTGGATCGCTTTATCCTGCATCGAATTGTTCCTTCCCGTAGCTGTAGTTGTCATTTCTTCATCATCCTCACGTCCCGGTGTCTTGAGGTTCAGCTTCACAATCAGGAAACGGAACAGGACGTAGTAGACCACGGCGAATGCCAGACCAATCGGGATGATCATCCAGGCATTCGTAGAGAGGTGGTAGTTGATACCGTAGTCGATCAGACCCGCTGAAAATCCAAAGCCGTGCTTGATGCCGAGAGAGGTCACGATATACCCGGACACACCCGTCAATATCGCGTGGACAAAATACAGGAGTGGGGCAGCGAACATAAACGCAAATTCCACTACCTCAGTAATCCCGGTCAGGAACGAAGCGAGAGCCGCACCAATAAACATAGAAGCAACTACTTTGCGTTTTTCAGGACGCGCTGAGTGAATAATAGCGAATGCCGCTCCAGGAAGTGCGAACATCATGATCGGATAGAAACCAGTCATAAACATTCCTGCTGACGGGTCTCCCGCAAAGAAACGATGCAGGTCGCCGTGTACCACTTTTCCTGTCGCATCGGTAAAGTCACCGATTTGGAACCAGGCAATCGCATTGAGTACGTGGTGCAGACCAAATGGAACGAGCAATCGGTTGAAGAATCCGAACAAGAAAGAACCTGTTGCGCCGAGACCTACGATCCAAGAGCCCAATGAGTCAAGGGCAATCTGGATCGGTCCCCAAATAATCCCAAAAATCAAGCCGATGACAACCATGGAGAGAGAAGTGACGATCGGGACGAAGCGTTTTCCACCGAAGAAGCCCAGCCATTCTGGCAGCTTGATTGAATGGTAGCGGTTGTAGAAAAATGCTGCAATACCACCGGCCATAATACCGCCGATGACACCCATGTTCAGTTTTAAATCATCCGCGATGAAAGGCATGGCAGCAGGAACAGCAGCAAGTACTTTCGTCAATACGACGTAGGCAATGACAGCGGCTAAAGCAGCAACAGCATCTCCAGCCAAGCCAATGGCAACACCGACAGCAAAGATTAATGCCAGGTTGTCAAAAATAGCTGCACCGCCAGCAGCCAAAAGCGGAGCGATGTACGAGTCCATGAAGGCACCAAAGGCACCGAGATTGAGGTCCTTCTCGAATTTGAGAAGACCAAAGCTTTGCAAAATCGCTGCGGCTGGCAACGTTGCGACTGGGAGCATCAGGGCTCTCCCAATCTTTTGCAGAAAAGCGAGCATAGGATAAAACCTCCTTGGAATGGGATGAATTTATCAGGGAAGCCGCTCTCCGGATAAATGCAAAATGATGAGGGCACAAGGAATAAACCGGAGAGAGACCATTCTGATCGATATATTGGAAGCGCTTACACTACTCGGGCGACAAAACCTTTCTATAAGGCTTTGTCTTTCAGATACTGAACGACCTCGTCTACAGTAGAGAGTGTAAGGACGTGTTCAGCCAATCTTTTCGCTTCCTCTAAGCTGGTGGAGCGGATGCGTTCTTTGACTTTTGGCATGACCGAAGCGGCACCGCTGAACTCATCGAGCCCCAATCCGAGCAAGAGCTTGGTTGCCAACGGATCTCCCGCCATTTCCCCACACAGCCCGGTCCAAATACCTGCCCGATGGGAAGCTTCGATAACTTGGGAAATCAGTCGTAATACGGCTGGATGGTAGTAGCTGTACAGCTCGGCGATATTGGCATTCATCCGGTCTACTGCCAGCGTGTATTGAACGAGATCATTGGTGCCGATGCTGAAAAAGTCTACCTCTTTCGAAAACGCATCTGCTTGCAGGCAAGCGCCTGGAATCTCCATCATCATGCCTACGGCGATTTTCTCGTCAAAAGCGATCCCTTCTGCTCGCAGCTCTGCTTTTGCTTGCTCCAGCAATCGTTTGGCTTCACGCAGTTGCTCCATATGGGAAATCATCGGGAACATAATCAGCAGGCGACCGAATGCACTGGCACGCAAGAGTGCGCGTAATTGCACCAGGAACAATTCCGGTCTGGCTAAGGAGATGCGCATGGCGCGGAAGCCAAGGAACGGGTTTTCCTCCTGCGGAAGCGCGAGTGCTGGCAAATGCTTGTCGCCGCCAACATCCAAGGTACGAATGATGACCGGCTTGTCGCCAAAAGCAACGGCTACATGCTTGTATGCAGCAAATTGTTCGGCCTCATCGGGAAGGGTGGTGCGATCCATGAACAAAAACTCGGAGCGGAATAACCCGATTCCTGCTACACCAGATGCGATCAGTGCATCAGATTCTTCTGGCACAGCCATGTTTGCCATCAGGTGAACACGATGTCCATCGGTGGTTTCGGCAGGCAGTTCCTTTATGGCTTCGTACAATTGGCGCTCCTTTTCTTCCTGCGCGGCTTTTTCCTGATAGGCAGCCAGTGTATCCGCATCAGGCGAAACAATCAGCTGTCCAGAGGTTCCATCGATAATCAGCAAACTTCCGGAGTCTACTTTTTCCATCAAGGTATCGCCTGCACCCATGACAGCGGGAATTCCGAGAGAGCGTGCCAATATGGCTGCATGAGAGGTAGCGCCACCTTTTGCCGTAACAATTCCTCGTACATGCTGGAGTGGAAGCTGAAGCGTCTCGGATGGGGTGACGTCCCATGCAACCAGGATAAAAGGCTCTTCCGGGTAGGAGATGACGGTGTCACCACCCGAAATATTTCGAATCAGACGGCGGCTCACATCACGAATATCATCCGCGCGCTCTTTCATGTAGGCATCGTCCATACTCTCAAAGAGGGCAATGAATTGATCGGCTACTTGCGAGACGGCGGTAGATGCCGCCAGTTGTTGATTTTCAATGAGCGCACTCATCTCCCCGACAAATGCCGGGTCATCCAGAAAGGCAATATGAGCAGAGAGGATCGCCGCTTTTTCCGAACCTAATTGTTCCTCTGTCTGTTCCTTTAGCTTTTCCAGTTGTTCGCGTGCTTGCTCTACGCTTTTGCTAAGTAGTCCTAGCTCCTGAGCTGCATCCACTGGAGTGGTGGACTCTGCCTGCGTGATGGCAGTTTCGTGTGTGAGGCGTAAAACAGGGGCAATCGAAATGCCAGCGGAAACCGGGATTCCTTTTAACATACGTCCTTCACCTTCCTGTCCGTCGTTTACACGGTATGATTTACGAGGATTGCTCCAATAGCTGCTGAATCGCAGTGGCTACGTTTTGTTCATCCGCTCCATCGATCTGAACGGTCAGGGTGTCACCTTGGGTGACACCCAGTGTCATGATGCCGAGAATGCTTTTGCCATCTGCGTGTTTTGTCCCTTTGCTCAGCGTAATCTTTGACTGAGATTGCGACGAACAATTCACGAGTAGAGCTGCTGGCCTCGCGTGGAGCCCGCCCTCTACATTGACGGTTACTTCAAATTGAACCATGTTGTACCTCTACCTCCCTCAACCATGCGCTTCGCTTTATTTTAAGACGACAGTCATCAGTGGCTCTTGACCTGCTTGCACAGTTGCTTTTGCCACTACGTTTTTTTCAGCAACCATTTCACCGTTTGTAATAACGATCGGTGTTACGATCGGACAACCCGCATCCTCCAGTACACTCTTGTCGAATTGGATGAGCTTGTCGCCAGCTTTTACTTGATCGCCAACAGAGACAAATGGGGTAAAGCCTTTCCCGTTTAATTTCACGGTGTCGATTCCAATATGCATCAATATCTCAAGACCACTTTCAGACGACAGCCCGATAGCATGGTGAGTAGGGAAAAGATGCGTTACCTTTCCATCGACAGGGGAGACGAGAGTGTCTGCGCTTGGCAGAATCGCTACACCATCACCGACGACTTTACCTGCGAACACAGGATCAGGAACCTCGGACAGAGGGAGTACGGTACCTGTTAATGGTGCAAGAAAGGTTACCTCTTGTTGTTGTTTTTTCCGGGAAAAAAGACTGCGTAGCATAGTATCCTCCTTTTGCGTCTGAACCAAAAAAGGCATGAGACGGTTGAATTCATACGACGACATACTTACTATGTCCGTATGATCTCACCGCTCATGCCTAGTCGAGCTAGTAACACGCAGGATTATGATTTAATTTTGTTGTAATAAGCGATAAAGGTGCAGAGCCATGTAACCAACCTCGTCTTCCGGTACAGCAATCTCGAGACGGGTGGAGATGTATTGAGCCAGCTCTGTTGCCAATTGATAGGCTTCTGGCATGGTCGTTTTGACTCGGTCCAGAAGCGGGTTCTTGATGAATTTTTGTTGACGGATGCGCTCAACGGCAAAGCGCAAATGGGTGATGAGACGAACGTAATCAATGGTACTGCGTTCAATCGTAATGGCTGTTCGCTCTTCAATCAGGCTTACCAACTCGGTGATGATGTTGGTGAATTGGACTGCCTTTTTTACTGGGACGTAGCTAATCGCGGAATGAATGTGCAAGGCCAGAAATCCGATTTCACTATCGGGAATGTCCAGGTCGAATGCGTTTTTGATCATATCCGCTGCCCGGTTCGCCAGTGCGTACTCCTTCGTGTACAGCGTCTGGATTTCGAACAAGAACGGATTCACGATCTCCATCCCGTTATTGAGCCGATAGATGGCAAACTGGATATGGTCAGGCAAGGCAACGTGGACGTGTTCGTTCAATTCTGGCGTGATCTCACTCGCAATGAGAGCGATGATTTCTTCCGCAATTCCTACGACAGCAGGATCTACTTGGCTCAGGATGTTCTGATACTGCTTCTGATGATTTTCATTTTCGAGCCTGAAGCGCTTTTCCACTCGCAAATCATGGGCGGGGATGGTATTCCCTGTTTTTGCACCAAATCCGATTCCTTTTCCGAACAGGACAATTTCTTGTCCAGATCCGGGTTCTTCCACGAGTACGACGTTATGGTTCAACACACGCGTAATAGCGTACGTTTTTTCCTTTTCACGGGACAATCCATTCCACCACCTTTAGATAGACAAAAACGGTCCATGACCGTTTTTGCTTACCGCAAGCGGTCACATCCAATTTAATGAAAAACGCCGATGAACCATGACGTTAATCAGAAAAAAGAGCCGAAAAAACCTTTTTAACAAGAAAAAGATCTTCTCGGCTCATGCCTGCATTACCAGTAACACGCCTTGTGAAAACGCTTCAATTAAAGCTTATAATAGCTCACGTCTCGTACATTGTCAATCACTCTGTGAACGGGAAAAACACGGCGGGCAGGAGAACCAGCAGCCTGTCCCGAATTGTTTGAACCGACAGGATAAGGGCAAAACAAAGCCAAGCGGACGCCTCATTAGCAATCCGCTCGCTTTGTCACTTGGTGTACTTGTCGGCAATCGTAGATGCACAGAAGGAGTTCGGTTTGATCTCGGCACGAAAGTGATTGGTTTCTGCTAAGCTCAACAAAGACTGGATAAACTTACGGGTAGGACCATTCGTGCCGATATCAAAATGCAGGCGGATGGGAGTATCTAAGTGGTGGTCCCGCAAATATTGGCGTACTTCTGTGGCAAGTCCGACTGCGTACATCGCTTCCTGAAATATACGCTGTTGCAAGGATGAGTACCGGCGTTCCTGAAATTTGTGATAAAAGAAGGTACCCCCATGCCCGGGACGGATCACTGTGATAACAAGGGCAAAAAAAGTCCCGCGGCTTTTTAATTGAGAGTCGGCCCCCACAATAATTTCAAATGGACCACCTATTGATGAGATGGTATGTTCGATGTGGGAAAACACTTCTTCTTTTGCCAGTAGACCTCTAGTCGGACTGTGAAAGCGATCAAATAACGTATTTGCAGAGGTTAAGCCCACTCACATCCCTCCAGAAAGAGGCTAACAATGATTTGCATACTTCTTCCTTACATCATTAATGTATGTAATCTCTCAGATAGTATGTGAACGGGTAGGGACAAAAACTTCTTGAATCCACTTTTTTGAGTAAAAGGGTCCGTTTGTTCGGGACGAAAGACTGTTTTTGAAGGAGCTTTAGGGAAACGTGATACAAGCAAATGAACATGATTATTATATGAAACAAGCCATGGAAGAGGCCCGGAAAGCGGCTGCGATTGGCGAGGTTCCGATCGGTGCGGTCATCGTGCGCGAAGGGGAAATCGTCGGTCGCGGCTACAACTTGCGGGAAACACAAAAAGACCCTACCTTGCACGCGGAATTGATCGCGATACGGGAGGCAAGTGAACGTTTGGGTGGATGGCGCTTGATTGGGTGTACGCTGTACGTGACGTTGGAGCCGTGTCCAATGTGTGCGGGTGCAATCGTTCAAAGCCGCATCGAACAGGTCGTGTATGGCGCTCGCGATCCGAAGGCGGGCTGTGCCGGGACATTAATGAACCTGCTTGAAGAACCGCGCTTCAACCATCAGGTGCCAGTCATAGAGGGCGTTCTTGCAGAGGAATGCGGGCAGATGCTCAAGGACTTCTTTCGTGGATTGCGCAAAAAAAGACAGCCGGTACAGGAATGACCGGGCTGTCTGGACAAACCGTCTGCATGCAGGCGGTTTTTATTTGTTTACATTTTGCAGCATGTGCAGCTCTTCCTCGGTCAGTTCGCGATACTCACCAGGGGCGAGTGACGGGTCAAGATGAAGGGGGCCCATACGAATCCGTTGCAGATAGGTGACCTGCAGGTCGAAGGCAGCAAACATCCGCTTTACCTGATGGAACTTTCCTTCCATGATGGTGACGCGAATCTCTGATGTTTCTCCCGAAGAGATAATTTCCAGCTTGGCCGGCAGGGTAGTGAAGTCCTCTAATTCCACGCCTTTGGCAAACTCCTGTACATGGTGCTCAGTGACCCGGCCATCGATGCGGGCAAAGTACTCCTTGTCCACTTTCTTTTTCGGGGACAAGAGGCTATGGGAGAGCTGACCGTCATTGGTCAAGAGCAAGAGACCCTCTGTGTCAATATCCAGTCGGCCCACCGGGTGCACCTTGATTGCCCACTCGTACGGGAGCAAGTCCACTACGGTTTCATGGACATTGTCCTCTGTAGCAGAAACGACTCCAGGCGGTTTGTTCAGCAAAACGTATACCCAGCGCTTAAAGTTTAGCGGTTCTCCATCCACAAGAATTTCTTGTTCCTCGGCAATGACATGCATCCCCGGGTCTGTTGCGACAACGCCGTCTACGACGATCAGTCGCTGTTTCACTAATGCTTTCACTTCCTTGCGCGTGCCGATTGCCATATTGGCCAGCACCTTGTCCAAACGTTCACGTTTCATATATGTTCCTCGCTTTTCTTCTGATCGGATACCAATCGTGTGTGCTGTTATTAGTTTGGCCTAATGAGCCGCGCAAATCAAGGGGCATGCAAAGGAATGACTCTTGCATTTTTGACTGTATTTTGCTATAGTAAGTAATGTTTCTGACAAACCAAATATGGAGAGATACCCAAGTGGTCATAAGGGGACGCACTCGAAATGCGTTAGGCGTCGTGAGGCGTGCGTGGGTTCGAATCCCACTCTCTCCGCTTAGATTCTTCGATAGAAGAGAATGAAGCATATTTTTGCCGATGAGGCGGAGATATGCTTCCATTTTTTTTTGGCAAGAATATACTTCAACATCAGCTCTGCCTGTATATAATGTTTCACAGAAAAAGGGGGTGTCTCTAAGTCGGAAAATCGACTTTTGAGATACCCTCTTTTTCATTCCAAAACCCTTGATCAATTCTTGAGTATACTGGTCTACATGGCTGAGCAGGAGGGTTTAACAATAATTACCCCTTACAGCCGTGTTGCAAAAGCATGAAGCAATTTTTAGTCGTACTTAAAGCCGTAGATTTTGTTAATGTATAAACAATAAAATTCGGTTTTCACTCTATACTTCATTGTGTTATATGACGATATATTAATTAGATATATTATATATTTTATTTATTTGTAGCTGGGGGAGTGGGGATTATGAGCGGCAAGTTGGGAAATGCAACAGGAAAAACAGGGCTTACACTTCGCACCAAATTACTGGCGGGGTTTCTTACAGTTGTTGCGCTCCTAGCATTTGTGAGTACATTTGCATTAAGCCAGATCAGAGATTTGACCATGATATCCGGGGATATCGATAAGTCATGGATGCCAGCGGTAACCCTGCTTGGCACGGTGAATGGAGACATTTCCGACGTGGAGCGTCTTGCGCTCAACATTATCGTTGAACAGAACGAGGAGGAGCTCACGAAGCAGAAGGAGGCTCTGGATCAACTGCTTGCCAAGATTGAGGATGAACGGAAACAACTGAAGACGCTTGTGTATGCCAGCAATGCGGAAGGCAGTGAGATTGTCAATCTGTTTGAAGAGTTTAACACCAAATACGATGCTTATTTGGAAAAAATGCCTGCGTTCGTGAAGTTGGGCAGAGAAAACAAATATGATGAGGCAAGTAAGTTACATAGCGCGGCCTACCCTTTGTGGTACACGGCCAATGATAATATTGTCAAATTAATCGATATATACAATGAGGGGGCCGGAAAGGTTAGTCAAAGCGCTTCGGAGCTTTCCCAGCAAGCGTTTGTCATCATTCTTGTGACTACTTTCGTAGCGGCGGCCATTGCGCTGCTTATCGCCTTCTTCATGGCACATATCATCTCAAAGCCAATCCAGCAAATAAATCAGGCCGCTGTCCGGATTGCGAGTGGCGATCTAACGGGCGAGACGATTGTGCTGCGTAACAAGGACGAGCTGGGCACCTTGGCGGCATCCTTCAACACGATGACGGCGAATCTGCGCGCTATGATTGAATCAGTAGCTACGACTTCTGAGCAAGTAGCAGCTTCGTCGGAAGAACTGTTAGCCAGCGCAGAGCAAAATGCGAAGGCATCCGAGCAAATTACCCTAACAGTGGAGGAATTGGCTACGGGTACCTCCGAGCAGGTGGATATTGTCAAGCGTTCCTCTCAGGCCATGGGCGAAATGGCTTTGGGTTCGGAACAGATCGCACAGTTGGCACAGAGCGTATCGATATCGGCCGTTGACGCAGCCAACCAGTCTGCGGAAGGAAATATGATCATCAAGTCAGCGGTCGAACAGATGAATACTGTCCGTAATTCTATCACATCCCTATCGGAGCTGGTTACGGGACTGGGAGAACGTTCGGCAGAGATCGGAACGATCACCGAGGTCATTAATAATTTGGCGAGTCAGACGAACCTGCTAGCACTGAATGCGGCGATTGAGGCCGCAAGAGCTGGAGAGCATGGCCGCGGCTTCGCTGTCGTTGCCGAAGAGGTTCGGAAACTGGCCGAGGAATCCTCATTGTCTGCGCAGCGCATTACTGACCTGGTGCAGCTGATCCAGAATGATACAAGGCAGGCGGTTGAGGCAGTCAAAATGAACAGCGACGAAACGCAAAGCGGCATGGAGATTGTCACAGCAGCTGGACAGGCATTTGAGAACATCTCGAATGCGGTCAACAAGGTCGCGGGCGAGATTCAGGAAGTATCCGCAGGCGCGGAACAGATGGCGGCAAGCACGGACGAGGTCGTCCATTACGTGGAGAAGATTTCAGCGATTGCGGAAGAAGCATCGGGCGGCGTGAATAACGTCTCTGCCGCTACGGAGCAGCAGCTGGCTTCCACGGAGGAGATCGCTTCGTCTGCGGGTTCCCTCTCCAAGATGGCTGAGGAGCTTCAGGAGCAGATTAACAAGTTCAAAGTATAGATTAAAACATTAGACTGCTTCTTCTGCTGCCCTGGGCGGCAGGAGAAGCGTTTTTTCATTAGCTTAGAACTTTTTTATAAAATTTTTCTGATCCTTTGTAAATCGATAGCCACGTCGTTCATAGAACCTGTGAGCATGTATGCGACTCGGGTGGGACAACAGTTTCATCCCAGAAAATCCATTCTTCTTTCCCCACTCTTCAAGATGTTCAATCAACATGCTACCTACACCTTGATTCCTATCCTTTTCTTTCACAACAAACCCTAGGACGTTTACGAAAGAGTCGGAAAAAAGCAATTCATAGGGACTTCCATGGATATATCCGATTACTTCGTTGTTTTGCTCACACACAAAGATGATGTCGTTTGTTTTCTTTGTGATGATTTCAATCTTCTCTTTTACTTTTTCTTCAGTAAATAGATGCAGATTCGGGTTAAAGTCTAGGTTTAACAAATAAATACCATGATAATCCGTGACCCTAATTTCTCGAATACTCTTTTCTTCCATTTTTGAACGCCTCCACTTGTTTGATAGCCAATTTCTATCGCCAAAAGGTGCTGTCCCCCGAGATAATAGCTCAAGTGGGCCGGCATTTTCTTTTTTATATCACAAAAACTGTAAGCAAATTTTAATTTTGCGTCTAATAAGATACAAACTTCATAAAGGAGCGTACGAATGGATTCCGATGACCGAATAGAGCGATGGTTCCAGCAATACGGAAATGATATTTACAATTACCTCGCGTATTTTACCGGACGTAGAGATGTCGAGGATTTAGTCCAGGAGGTTTTTACAAAGGCGCTTAAAGCCTTATCTGGCTATGAAGGAAGGGCACAGCCCAAGACATGGCTTCTGACTATCGCACGCCATGCAGCGATTGATTATAGGCGAAAGCAAAAAATGATGGACTGGTTCCCCGAAAACGTCCTCCGACTCCTCACTTCCAAAGAACGCACACCTGAGAAGGCATTGGTGTTAAAGGAACAATTGAAAGAAGTTTATGAAGCGATGAATCACCTCAAAAGCACGTATCGGGAGGTTCTCATCCTGCGGCTGATAGAGGGAATACCTACATCAGAGACAGCAGAAATCTTGGGCTGGAGTGAAGCAAAAGTCAGCACGACGCTCCATCGAGCTATCAAGGAATTGCAAAAACAAATGGGCAATAGCGGCAGGGAGGTCAATCTACATGACGCCATCTTTTGAAGAAAAAGAGATAAGCACAGTGCTGCAAGCATTTCCGTCGCTTCAGCTGGACGAGGACAAACGACGTGATATCGCGAGTCATATCCGTCGAGAAAGGGAGCTACTCGTACAAATGAAAAAGCGCAAAAAATATGCCAAGGTAATTGGAGGCGCATTTGCTTCCTTTGCTTTATTGTTTATCGCGTATCAGTGGATGCCCTCGGAGGCCGTGCCGAGCGCACAGCAGATGAATATAGAGGAGGATCAAAAGGCACAAGCCGCAGGACCGACATCCCAAACAGATAAGGTTCTGACCCTCGATTCACAAATTCAGGAGTATATAGAAGAAGCGATACATAAGACCAACAAAGCTTATCAGCCCGAAAATATGACGGTAATCGTTACCGATCCAAATACCGGAGAAATTCTTGGGATGAATCTGAAAAAACAGGATGCCAATGACCGGGTTCCAGACATAGTAAAAGCGAAACCAGATCCTGTGGCCGCATTTCCGATCGTGACGTTGGCGGCTGCTATTGAAGAGGGGAAGTATGAGGACAACGAGACTTACGAGTCTGGCACCTACGAGATTACCCCGGGCAAGTTTATAAAAGACCACAATAATGGTGCAGGGTGGGGGCAGATTACGTATTTAGAAGGTATCCAACGTTCTTCCAATGTTGCTTTTGCCAAGCTCAGTGAACAGATATCCAATCATTCGTTGCAGCAATATTATGAACGGTTCGGTTTTGGAGCGAAAACCGGCATCGAACAAATCAATGAACAGCCTGGAAAGATACCTAACATGGATACTCCCTATGATAAGGCAATGGCAGCTTATGGACTTGGGGGCTCTGCCTCTGCCATTCAACAAGTAGCTGCTGTCGGGGCCATCGCCAACGGGGGTGAATTGATGAAACCCCATGTCACGAGGGAGGAGCGGAATCACATTGACAAAGGGCGTCGAGTCATATCAGAAGAAACAGCCAAACAGGTTCGAGAAGTTTTAGAAGTGATAGTAAAAAACAAACCAGGCTCAGATACAGCCTTTTCCATAAAAGAATATGCAGTCGCTGGGCGCACAGGAATAGCAGAGAAACGCGACCAGCAAGGAAACATTATCGAAGGAAAATATACGTATTCGTTTATCGGATTTGCACCAAGCGATGATCCAAAGCTATTGGTTTACATAGCTGTTGATAACCCGAATACAGACCTCTGGGTAAAATTATGGGGACAAGAAATTGTTGCTCCCCCTTTCAAAGAGATCATGGTAAACAGTTTGCAGTATCTCCAACAACGATAATCAGCTCATCCATCCAAAAAGGAAGCATAACGCATACCCCTAAAGGTATCCGAATGCTTCCTCTCTTTGTTTCCCTCATCCTATTTCCTACAAAAATAAGGCCCACACCACTTGGTTTCATGGGTCTTCACATACGTCCACGTAAAGTCCTTATCCACGACGTACACATCGTATTCCTTTTCCAAGTCCGCGACAGAAAACCTCGCAGCATTTTCCAAGATCAGCACTTCGTTAGCAAGCTGGTAAAACACATAGTACGACTCATGGGCTACCTGCTGAAAGGCCTCATCCGCTTCCTCTCGTTCAAGACAATCCCTCAGCTTATTGCTGAATAAATGCCACAGATACCCCTGGTAGCCGTCTTTATTTTTGAGAAAAATCCTCTCTTTATCCTCTTCGGTCAGATGGCTCGCAAAATGCTTTTCCCATTCTTCCCGTAAGTATGGTCCCCAAATTGACAGCTCTGTTGTCTTCGTGTTCTTTTCCTTCATCCGGTCAGCTAGTTTCATTGGGCGCCTCCATGTTGGTACAAGTTCGTTTGTAAGAAGATACGTATGAAAGAGTGGGTCGGTCACGTTTCGACTATTGACAAAGAGAAACGAGGGGCATATTATAATACCCATAGGGGTATACGTATAAAATTGATCGATCACATTTCCATTCAAAAACGTAGGAGGTAGACAGCATGTCTGTACAATCGAATTTTTCTGCTGATAAAACAGTAGATTGCAAAGGGGTGGCATGTCCAATGCCTGTCGTACGCACAAAAAAAGCGATGGAAGAGATGTTACCGGGTCAAGTGATGGAGGTACAGGCGACGGATAAAGGGTCATTGGTTGACCTGAAGAGCTGGGCAACTAATACCGGGCATGAATTTTTGGGTACGGTTCAGGAAGGGAAAGTGTGGAAGCATTTCCTGCGAAAAGCGAGTACCCATGAGGTGAAAGAGGAGACGAATTTCTTGCGGACCATTTCTAATGAAGAACTGCAAAAAAAGCTGGAAGCCAACGAGAAGCTGACGCTCATTGATGTGCGAGAACCGGCGGAGTACGCTTTTCACCGCATTCCTATAGCCATTTCAATACCCCTGGGAGTATTAGAGCAGCGCTTGGATGAATTACAGCCCGATGACGACATTTACATCATCTGCCGATCTGGCAAGCGCAGCGACATGGCTTGTCAGTTGCTGGCCGAAAAAGGTTTTACCAATATCACCAATGTAGTACCGGGTATGTCTGGCTGGAATGGCCCGGCAGAAAAACAATAAGGGGGAGAGAAAGATGATGGAACAACAAACAGGCGTAAAGGCGATGACAGCACACGAGCTAACGCAGCTTCTTTTTGCGCAGGAGGAATTGTTTATTCTCGACGTTCGCAATACGAGCGATTACGAGAATTGGAGAATCGAAGGGCATCGAGTAGTGAGCATGAACATCCCTTACTTTGATTTGCTGGATGGGGTGGAGAGTGTTCTGGAGAAAATCCCTGTGAATCAAAAAGTGTTGGTCGTCTGTGCAAAAGAGGGCTCGTCCATTTTTGTCGCAGAGATGCTAGCAGAAGCGGGCATTGCAGACGTTTCTTACCTGCAAGGTGGAATGAAAGCGTGGAGTGAGCATCTGGAGCCAGTGAAGGTGGGAGACCTCCGTGATGGCGGTGCGATTTATCAGTTTGTCCGCATTGGAAAAGGCTGCTTGTCTTACATGGTCGTATCAGGAGGAGAAGCGGCTGTCGTCGATACATTGCGAATGACGGATGTGTACGAAGCATTTGCAGCCAAGCATCAATGGACGATCAAGCACACCATCGATACCCATCTGCATGCCGACCATATTTCCGGTGGAAAGAAGCTGGCAGATCAGCTCGATGCGTCGTATTGGCTTCCAGAAAAAGATGCGGAAGAAGTTACGTATTCCTATCGTAAGCTAGAGGAAGGGCAAGAAATCCAAGTGGGGGCAACCAAAATCGCGATCCTGCCGATCTATTCCCCCGGACATACCATCGGGAGTACGTCACTGATTGTCGATGATACGTTTTTTCTCACGGGAGACAGTTTGTTTGTCGCTTCGATCGGGCGCCCGGATTTGGCCGGGAAAGCAGAAGATTGGGTGGGAGACCTGCACAACACCTTGTATAATCGATATAAAGAGCTTCCCGAGCATTTACTCGTGTTGCCTGCTCATTTTGGCAGCTACACGGAGATTGGTTCGATGGGTGTCGTATCCGCCCGTTTGGGTGATTTGTATCGCAACAATCCAGGGCTAACGATTGGGGATGAAAGTGAATTCCGGCATATCGTTACGCATCATTTGCCGCCGCAGCCGAATGCGTATCAAGAGATTCGTCAAGTGAACATGGGGAAATTAAAACCGAGCGAAGAGGAACAACAAGAGATGGAAGTAGGGCCAAATCGCTGCGCCATTCACGATAAATAACGAAAAGGTAATTCAAAAAATCGTCTTTTGATCACGCGCTTATATAACAGGAGGAATGAAAAATGGCGGATCTTGTGGTAGATACAAAAGGTCTGGCTTGCCCGATGCCAATCGTCAAAGCCAAAAAAGCAATGGACGGAATGCAATCCGGTCAAACCATGGAAGTACTCTCGACAGACAAAGGCTCTTTGAACGACTTCACCGCTTGGGTCAAGCAAACCGGGAATGAGCTGGTTTCCCATGAGGTTGAGAACGGTGTGTACAAATTTTTGGTGAAAAAGCTGTAGGGAGACAGAAGCGAGCACTTTTGGACCAAGCCGCTAACGTTCGTTTAGTGCTCGCTTACTCCTGATTTTCATAAACGATACGTACGCCAAGGTGCGTATAGATTTCTTCTTTGTAGTGGCCATTTGGGCATTGCTTTTCACTGAACAAGGCATTTTTGTGTGAGCGCAAAGGTTCTTGGCAGGTGGGGCACCGATGCTGAAAAATGGATTTGAAAAAGCGGACCATTTAAATCACCTTATTCACAGTTATTTACTTGGGATTAATTTTACTTGATGCTGACTCGTTTGAAAAGAGGGTTGAGCATTCCGATGTGTTAGGTAGGAATGCGAGGAGGATATATGGACGTTTTGCTGCTTCTGCTCATGGTCTCTCTCGGTTTTGTCGGCTCCTTTTTTTCCGGATTGCTCGGGATTGGCGGAGCGATCATCAGCTATCCGATGCTTCTGTTTATCCCACCGGCACTAGGGGTGGCTCAGTTTTCCGCCCAGGAAGTTTCGGTGATATCGATGTTTCAAGTGTTTTTCGCGTCGCTGTCTGGCGTACTGGCTTTCCGCAAAAGAAACGGGAAAAACTCGCCCCTGATTCATAAAGGACTCGTCAGAGATATGGGGGGAAGCATCTTGGGGGGCAGCCTGATTGGTGCAGCTCTCTCCCAATACTTGTCGAATGAAAGCATCAATGTGGTGTACGGGATACTGGCGATCATCGCCGTGATTTTGATGCTCGTGAAAAATAGAGGGACAGAAGAGGCAGCAGGGGAAGTTGCGTATAACCGCTTCATTGCTGCTGGTGCAGCGTTTGCCGTAGGAATCGTATCTGGGATTGTCGGTGCAGGGGGAGCGTTCATCCTCATTCCGATCATGCTGACCGTGCTGAAAATACCTACGCGGGTGACGATTGCCTCATCTTTGGCTATTGTATTCATCTCCGCAATAGGTGGTGTGATCGGGAAGCTGTCGGGTGGGCAAATTCCGCTCTTGCCCGTTTTGTATACGGTCATCGGAAGTGTTTTGGGGGCGCCGGTGGGCAGTATGGTCAGCGCCAAGAGCGATGTGAGATATTTGCGTTATGGCCTGATTGTGCTGATCTGTGGAACGGCGATCAAGATTTGGAGTGACATTCTATAAGGAAAGATGCTTTTCTTGGCAAAAGCTTCTTTCGCTTATTTTTATACCTATACAAGTATAAGTATTTCTAAGGAGTGTTCTTACATGGAAAAACAAAAAGAAAAAACGACAATTGTGTTGTTTAGCGGTGACTTGGATAAAGCGATTGCGGCCTTTATTATTGCGAACGGAGCTGCGGCTTACGATCATGATGTCACGATCTTTTTCACCTTCTGGGGACTAAATACCATGCGCAAAGACGAGATCGTGAAGGTAGAAAAGGGTTTGCTTGAAAAAGCATTCGGTTGGATGATGCCAAGAGGCGCCAAGAAGCTCGGACTGTCTAAAATGAACATGATGGGCATGGGGCCAGAGATGATCAAGCATGTCATGAAAAAGCACAATGCCCTGACGCTTCCGCAACTCATCGAGCTGGCTCAGGAGCAGGGGGTGAAGCTGGTCGCTTGTACGATGACGATGGACTTGCTCGGCCTCAAGCAGGAAGAATTGCTGGACGGAATGGAGTATGCAGGTGTAGCTGCTTATTTGGGGGATGCGACACAGGCAAAAGTAAACCTGTTTATTTAAAACAGCTCACGTAGGCGCTTCGCTTGACATTGCCTGTATTTCGCATAAGATACCTGTATGTAAAGTAGTTCCAAGCAGGAGGAATTCATATGGATTACAACTACAGTGACGATATCAAAAGACGATTAAAACGAATCGAAGGACAAGTCCGCGGTGTACTGAAAATGATGGACGACCAGAAAAACTGCAAAGACGTAGTAGCACAGCTCTCTGCCGTTCGCAACGCTTCAGACAAGGCGATTGCCCAGATTGTAGCGGAAAACCTGCAACGCTGTTTGCTAGAGGAGCAGGCTACTGGGGGAGACACGAGCAAGCTGGTGAAAGAAGCCGTAGAGCTTTTGGTCAAGAGTCGCTAAACCGATTTTGGAGAGGAGCTTCCTATGAGTTTCACTACGATTCTTTTGCTGATCGCCTATGCGGTCATTATTTGGTATATCATCTCTCGCTTCGTTCCTGTGAAGGGATTGGAAAATCTCAAGTCAGATCAGTTCAAGGAACGGGTCAACCAAAAAAGCAGGGTACTCCTCATCGACGTACGTGAGCCGCACGAATACAAAGCGGGTCACATTCCATCAGCGGTGAACATCCCTTTGTCTCAGCTCGACCAACGTGCAAAAGAAATTTCCAGCAAAAACGATATATTGCTGTACTGCAGGAGCGGGATGCGTAGCAAGCAGGCAGCAAAAATTTTAAAGAAACACGGCATTCCGCAGATGGCCCATCTGCAAGGCGGGTTCATTACCTGGAATGGTCCGACGAAAAAGAAGTAACAGCTAGCACCTGGTGTAGGTTTGAATACCCAGGTGCTTTTTTACTGCGATAAAAAAACAGGGTTGACATTTCTTTTTGTTGTAACTAAAATGATTACAACAGGGCGATGCGACAAACGCCTATACTTTTTGAGAGTGTTGTAACTAATTAAGTTACATCAACAACATACAAAACGGAGGGAATATTATCATGAAAATTGCAATTGTAGCAGCAAGCGGTAAAGCAGGTAAGGTGATTATGAAAGAGGCGTTGGATCGTGGTCATCAAGTGACAGCGATTGTGCGTGATGCATCCAAAATCGAGCAAAAAGATGTAGCTGTGATTCAGAAAGATGTGTTTGACCTGACAGCCGCAGATTTGAACGGCTTTGACGTAGTCGTGAACGCTTTTGGCGCACCAGCAGGTCAAGAGCATCTGCACGTCGAGTCAGGGAAGGCACTGATTGAAGCGTTGAAGGGTGCTCCTTCTACACGTTTGCTCGTTGTAGGTGGTGCAGGCAGTTTGTTTGTTGATGAAGCCAAAACACTGCGCCTTGTAGAAACTCCTGATTTCCCTAAGGCTTACTTGGCAACTGCACAAAAGCATGGTGAGTACTTGCGTGTATTGGAAGAGTCAAACGGCATTCAATGGACGTATATCAGTCCATCTGCCTTTTTTGACCCAGCAGGGGAGAGAACAGGCGCGTACAGACTCGGAAAAGACCATCTGTTAGTGAACGCTAGCGGACAGAGCTATGTGAGCTATGCTGACTACGCAGTGGCGATGCTCGATGAAATCGAAAATCCGAAGCATCAAAATGAGCGCTTCACAGTAGGCTCCTAATCTCAATTGGAATTAGGCCCTACCTGAATACAAAGACCAGCTTCCTATTAAAGGATAGCTGGTCTTTGTTGTGTATCGAGATTATCGGCCAATCCCACCGACGAATGGGTAGGAAAACGGGCGTCCATTTAAGGAATAAATGATACCTTTAACCGGGTAGTAGATCGCCATCAGTCCAAACACAATTAGGAACGGAATCCCAATCAACAAGAAGGCGAAGAACCAGGAAATAGCGATAAGCACCGTCATAATGATGTGGAACACCAAAGCTTGCAGCGCCATATTTTTGGCGTCACGATTTTGTACGAGTAGCCAGACAAGAATGGGCACAAGGATCGGTGCAAAAAATGTGCTAGCGTGCGTGATGACTTTTACACCTCTATAATCCATAAATAAGTCCTCCTTGATTAGATGTAAAACTTGATCTACTGTCATTGTAACGTATAGAAATCACTCAAAAAACCATCATGAGCGTGATTATATACTCCGACTATAGACGGAGGAATTTTTATTTCCATTCGTTTACTGTTATAGTAGTAAGAAAATCTTTCGTTTTTGGTAGATAATTCGTAATGTTTTTTGGATATGATATTGGATAAGTAAGAACTGAGAAGGGAGTATATAGACATGATGATCGATTGCCATCATCCATCTAGCATGAAGGATCGGATGATGTTCTTCTATAATTTTTTGCGGTCACCTGGCCAAGTAGGCAGTATTACTCCTAGCTCCCGTGCGCTTTGTAAACAAATGGTTGCACCCATCGACTGGGAGCAAGCACATACAATTGTGGAATTAGGAGCGGGAACGGGGATTTTTACGAAGTGGATCGAGCAAAAGAAAAAAACCGAAGCCGTACTGGTATCCTTTGAAAAGGAGACCAAGATGCGCAAAAGGTTGGAACCACTATTTCCCGATGTACGATTCCACGAAGATGCGGTAGATTTGAATCGGGTTCTTACGGAAGCGGGGTTAGGTAAAGCCGACTGTATTTTGTCGGGATTGCCGTTTGCCAACTTCCCACAAGAGCTGCGCGATCAAATCATGGATCAGGTATATCATGCGCTAAAACCAGGCGGAGTATTTGTCGCCTTTCAATATTCGCTGCAAATGAAAAAGCAGCTTTCCTCTGTATTTGAGCAAGTATCGGTGAAAATGGTTCCATTGAATCTGCCACCTGCCTTTGTCTACATTTGCCGGAAGGATGATGGCAAGGGTGTCGGCTAGGAGGATTTTTAAATGATTGTCGATATGCTGTCCGAGTCTGTGGGTCAGTTTGGCTATTTTGCTCTTTTCTTTATGTTATGGCTAGGGATTGTTGGTATGCCGATTCCAGACGAGGTAATCGTGCTGTCTGCGGGAGTGCTGACCTCGATGGGGATTCTGCATGTTTTTCCTGCATTTATTGCGACCTATTTGGGGGTTGTGTCTGGGTTGTCATTGGGGTATGTGCTCGGGAGATGGCTAGGTGCACCTGCATTGAACTGGATTAGTCGAAAAAAAGGAATGAACAAGTACGTAGATCAAGCGCAGTCGCTGCTCGATCGTTACGGAAGCTACGCTCTCTGTATCAGCTATTTCTTTCCTGTCGTCAGGCATGTGGTTCCTTACTTGGTCGGGATCGGGAAAATGACGTTTCCACGGTACGCCCTGTTTTCGTACACAACCGGCTTTGTATGGACATTGATCTTGTTTTTGCTCGGTCATTTTATGGGAAACAAAGTGGAGATGCTTACTTCCTATGTGGCCTTATTGAATAATCGAACCGTCATTTTTTCTGTCTTAGGCGTACTGGTTCTCATTGCTGCTGCTTATTATGGATTTACTGTTTGGAGAAAACAAAAAAGCATGGCAACTGCGCCACAGCCTCTGATGATCGAGCGTGATCGAAAAGAGTAACCCGAATGGAATAATGATTGAAGTTAACAACCCTCTGCGTGGAGCAGAGGTTTTTTGCTTTTTATCATAAAAAACCCGTCCATATGTACGAGGCACAATGGATGGGCTTTGGACAACAATTATGAGGTAACCCTGTTTCTTCGAATGTTTCGCTGGCGCAGCCATTCCGGGAAGATGATTCCGAGTAAAATGATCACGACACCGCTCACTTGGAGTATAGAGACAGATTCATTCAGAATGACATAAGAGGAGAGCACAGCCATAGGTAGCTCAGCTGCTCCTAATATAGCTCCCATCCCCGGTCCGATGTGCGGCATACCATAATTGAAAAAAACCGTCGGGATGAAAATACCGAAGAAGGCGAGCAAAAATACGTATGGAAACAACCCGTCCAACAATGCTCCGTTGAATAGAAAAACGGGTGGGTAAATCAGGCTGGCCAACAAAACAGAGCCAGTCGCCATGCTGGAACTACGAATCCACGGATTAACAGCAATGGCGGTTTTCCCGCTGAACAAAATAAACAACGTAAAAGAGACGGCAGAGAGAAGACCGAATATGACACCCATGATATGAAATTGGGCCAATCCACCACTCTCAAAAATTCCCCCTGCAAGAAGGGTTCCTGTCAACAGCAAGAGGAGGGAAAAAATCGTCTCCTTTCCAGGCATCCTGTGAGTCATCACAGCTTCAACCAGTACGCCCATCCATGTGAACTGAAACAAAAGGACAATGGCGATCGAGGCTGGGATATATTGCAGGGCATTGTAGTACATAATTCCCGTCGAACCGACTGTCAGACCTACGACGATCAATAGTAGCAACTGGCGAAGGGGAGGCTTGGTCCGCAGGAAGAAAAGCGCGGGTATCCAGGTCAGCACAAAGCCCAAAAACATTTGCCCACCAATTACTTCTGCGGGGGAATAGCCTTGCTTGTAGGCAAGCTTTACGATGGTTGATAGTATGCCGTAACTACATGCTCCGAGAAAAACCAGGAGGATGTATCTCATCTGATGCATCTCCTCACATACGATAATAATTCTTAGCTAGAATATTACGACAGCGTCCGTTTGTCTATGGATGAAAAAGATTCCATTTTTGGTTCGAACAAAGGTTTACGATTGATCCCAGCGGGAAATAGTGAAGTGACACTATATAATCGTACCCACTACAAATGGTGTAGCTATAGGTTTGGTGAACAGCTTAGAAAAAGGGGGAGGCTTGTGTACCTAAAGTGGAGGGATCGATTGTTTTCCACATTTTTACTATTGATTCTGGGGCCTACTATTTTTATTTGCTTCCTTTTTTATGATCAAGCCAAAGAGGCAGTATTTGAGCTGTACAAGACGAATATGGATGCGAATATAGGGCTCGTCGATGAACGACTTCTGTCTCTTTTTCAGTCTATCCAAAAGGATACCGATGAATTGGCGATTAGGCTGACTGTGCGTGTAACAGATGGACCATCTTTTGTCGAAGGAAATAAAAATGGTATCCGGCGTGAATGGCCATCGCAGGAACAAGCCGTCCAAAATCTATTTGAGCGTTTCTCCCGCAATCAAAACGTGGTAGGCAATATTGTTTTTCTCGGTGAGGATGGAAGAGTTTTCTCCTTACACGAAGATAAGAGCTGGAGTGCGGATAATCAATTTATGGAACGAGAGCAATGGGGAACCGGAGAAAGCAGGGTAGATTTTCTTACCAAAAGGGAGCAAGAAAAGTATCCAAGATCATTTTTTCTCGAGAAGCGCCTGGAGAGTTCGAATCCAGAAGCTACGGGACTTTTATTGGTGGAAATCGATCTGGATAAACTGACTGACTGGATCCGTACCTACGTCGTTCCAAAAGAGTATGGCATGATGGTCCTTTCCCCCTCCCGAACCATTATGGTTCACACCGATAAAGCTATGATTGGAAATCATGTTTCGGGGCTTCCTCATTATGAAATGGTACGCAATCAGTGGGAACAATCCAATGAAAAAGGACTCTTTTCTTTGCTCATCGAAGGAAAAGACATTTACGTATACCGTCAAGTATCTGAAAAAAGCGGTGCTGCTTATTTTGAGTGGTTGCCGAGAGAGGGGATTAATGAACGATTACAACGATTGAACCTCATCTTTTTTTTCACCATTTTTATCGTTGTTTTATTTGCCTGTTATGTGGCTCATCGTTTATCAAAATGGATTGGTGAGCCGATCTATAGCTTGGTATCCGCTACTGACTCCTTGTTGAAAGGTGATTTTTCCATACGCGTCCCGATACAAGGGATGAAAGAAATAACGCTACTGGAGAATAAGTTCAACACTATGGCAGAACAAATGCATTCGTTAATTACCCGGGAGCGGGAGTATTCGCAACAGAGCCTGGATCAAATCGTTCGCAGCTTTTACTTAGCCGTAGAGATGAAGGACCCTTATACAGCAGGACATTCAGAACGAGTTACACACTATGCCCTTATCATTTACGATTATTTACAGCAACAGGAGCAGCTTGCCGTTTCACGAGATGATTTACGTTATGCTGGATTAATGCATGATATCGGTAAAGTAGCCATTCCTGATCACGTCCTTTTAAAAACAGGAAAGCTATCGCCTGACGAGTATGAATGCATGAAAACTCATTCCATCATCAGTGGAAAAATTGTGGAGCAGATAGAAAACCTGTCTCATATCAGTTCAGGAGTAAGGCATCATCATGAGCGATGGGATGGAAAAGGTTACCCGGATCAGCTCAAAGGAGAAGAAATCCCGCTGATCGGGCGTATTCTTGCCGTTGCAGATACGTTTGATGCGATGACATCTACACGTTCCTATCGCAAAGCCATATCAGCAAATGACGCATACGAAGAAATTCTGCGATGCCAAGAAACACAGTTCGACCCATCTATTGTTTCGATTTTTAAGAAGGCTTTTGAGGATGGAGCTATTCAGATAACACAATCGGCGGATTGCAAGGGAAGAGTTAGTAAGGATAGAGAGATTTCCTAGCACTGGATAGGTTTACTCCTTGCTATCGGCTACTAACTTTGGTATTCTAGTTCTACCGTGCTAGACGGGGAGGTTGCGGTGCCCTGTAACCTGCAATCCGCAATAGCAGGGTTGAATTCCTATCCTAGGTTTTCTTATGTGAGGCTGCCTTATGGCGGCGGTGTTGAGGAGCGGGTCCTGTGCAACGCGAACCCATGAATCTGGTCAGGTCCGGAAGGAAGCAGCCATAAGTGGATCATCGCGTGTGCCGCAGGGTAGCCTGTTCTGAGCTGCTACCATAAGTAACGCTCGGATAAGAATTATCGAAGATAGGTGCACGGTACTTATCACGAATGACAGGTAGCATGTTTCCGAAGGGAAGCATGCTATTTTTATTTATGTTTATTTTACGATCCAATTATTTTTTGTTGGAATTTGACGATAACTAGCGAAACATTTCCATGCTTTTCGTGTAGATAGAATGAAGGTTTTACGGGTATTTTCACGAATTTTCATAATAGGCGGAAAGGATTTCTTTCTTTCCTTTCAAAATACGTCATAGGCCAGGAGGGACAAGCTATGGGTGCACTTTCTTCGTTACATCTCGTTGGCTCGTCCGGTCGATTGCAGCGGTTCATGCATCAACTGCCTACTGCCGTTTTATTGGTGAATCAAGCGGGTAGTATCGTGGAGGTCAACGAACAACTGCTTCGTGTAACCGGATATTCACGCGATCAACTTGTCAATCAGCCTATCAGCTCTCTTCTTCCCCATCGAGGCTCCATAGAGCTCATGTATGAGGAATATTTGCGAAAGGAAGAAGAAGTGGGAACCAAAGGCGAGGTTGAACTGGAATGGTGTGATAAACAGGGAAGATGCAGGAGCACACCTGTCATGATCATGGCACAGCAAGCAGAAGAACTTCTGTACATGATTCATTTTCCCCAACTCCTAAAAGAAAGCGATCAGCTTTTGTCGCAGCGACTGCTGACCAAACTGACCTATGATACAAGCATGGGCTTGTTTATCCTCGACGAGAAATCGATCATTATCGAAGCCAGTCAAACTGCGTGCAAGCTGTTGGGTATGGAGAGACTGGACGTCATCAATAAGCACGTCGATCAAGTATTTAGCGGCATTCCCGAACCGCATCGGTTCATTAAAAAAGAACTGCTGGAAGGCGTAAAGCTGCAAAATGTCGCGACTTCCTGGACCAATGACAACCAACGCTATGAGCTGATTGTCGACGCCAATACACTCCAAGACGAGTCAGGGAAAACAGTGGGGGCGTTTATTCTTTTCAAAGACATAACAAACCTGCGATCCTTCGCCCAAAAGCTCGAGCGGAATGAACGCTTGGCGATGATCGGGCAAATTGCTGCTGGTACAGCACATGAGATTCGTAATCCACTCACCTCGATCAAAGGATTTCTGCAAATGTTCCTCAAGTCATTCGCTGACAGCGGCATGGAGCGGGAGAAAACGTACACCGAAATCATGCTCACCGAAATCAATCGCATCAATTCTTTAGTCAGTGAATTCCTACTATTGAGCAAGCCACGTAATATTCAATATTCCATGGTCGATTTAAATACCGTTTTTGAGGAAATTTTGCCGATCGTCGTGTCACAGGCGAATCTGTACGGAATTGATGTTCAGTTTGCCTCTTGCGGTAAGCTTCCAATGGTCGTCGGGGATAACGAGCTATTGAAGCAAGTGTTTATTAATATCTGCAAAAACGGAATAGAAGCAATGGGAGAGCAAGGGTCGCTTCGGATTTCCCATCATTTCGATCAGGATGGCGACAAAGTCAGTATCGATATTCACGATTCAGGTCCGGGCATCCCGCTTTACATTATTGATAAGATATTTGATCCGTTTTTTACGACAAAAGAGGAAGGGACTGGGCTCGGATTGTCTGTCTGCCAAAAAATCATTCACGATATTGGCGGTCAAATCCGTGTCTCCTCCAAAGGGTTTGGGACCACCTTCCATATCATGCTGCCGTATTAGGAGTAGAATGCGTCCCGCACAATTGTGAACGGGGCGTTTTTTAAGTGAGACTTGCCCGTTCACTTTGTATGAACGGTGGCAATCGTGTATACTGAATAGGATATAGAAGAGGACTGTGCAGATGGGGAGTGTCACACGAACATGGCTTATACCGCGCTATACCGCGTATACCGACCGCAGACTTTTCAAGACGTAGTCGGACAAGAGCATGTTACGACAACCTTGCGTAATGCTTTACGCGAAAATAGGCTGTCCCATGCCTATTTATTCAACGGTCCCCGAGGTACGGGAAAAACAAGTGCAGCCAAAATTATGGCGAAAGCAGTGAACTGCGAGCAGCCCATAGATGGTGAGCCATGCAATCAATGCGATACGTGTAGAGCCATATCCAACGGTTCTGTAACGGATGTGCTGGAAATCGACGCGGCATCCAATCGTGGTGTTGAAGAGATCCGCGACATTCGCGACAAAGTGAAATTTGCCCCGAGTGACGTCAGGTATAAAGTGTACATCATCGATGAAGTGCATATGCTGACGACAGAGGCATTTAACGCTTTGTTAAAAACCCTCGAAGAGCCGCCGTCCCACGTCATTTTTATTTTGGCGACGACAGAGCCACACAAGCTGCCAGCTACAATTATCTCTCGTTGCCAGCGCTTTGATTTTCACCGAATTCCTCTGAGAGTGATGGTCGATCTTTTGCAAAGGATTTGCCAATCACAAGGGGTGCAGGTGGAGGAGCAGGCCCTGCAGCTCGTAGCGAAGATGGCTGAAGGTGGAGCCCGTGACGCTCTTAGCTTGTTGGACCAAGCGATTAGCTATAGCAAGGACGAGGTTCGTGCTAGTGATATTATGCAGATTACGGGCACAGTTGCCCAATCTTACTTTTCTGTGCTTGCGCGACATATTGCCGAAAATGATATTGCGCAGGTCATGGAGCAATTTGATAAAGTCATGGTGCAAGGGAAAGACCCGGAGCAGTTCCTGCACGATTTCCTCTATTATTACCGCGATATGCTGTTATTGAAGACAGCGCCGCAGTTGGAAGAGATTGTCGAGCGGACCATGATTGATGATCAGTTTGCAGAGGTTGCAAAGCTGTACTCGTTTCCGGTGCTTTATGCAGCGATTGAGACCTGCAATCAGGCTTTGTCGCAATTAAAATGGTCGACCTATGCAAGGGTGCTGGTTGAACTGACGCTTGTCAAAATGTGCCAGCCTAATGCGAATGCGACGGAATCTATGGGAGCCTCACCCGTTAACAGCGAGGAACTGACCGCGATGTCCAATCGTATCCGCGTTTTGGAAGAGCGTTTGGTTCAAGTGATGCAAGGTCAGGTGAGCATTCCCGGCCAGCAAAAGGCCGAAGAAACGCGCAAGAACGAGCCAAGGCGCATAGCTGCGGCTTCTGGTGGTTCGCGAACCCCGATGAATAGAGTCAGGGAAGTCGCGAAGGCCATGGATGAGAATTTGACGAGACAGGTGCGCGGGCAGTGGAGTCAAATTTTGACCGAACTGAAAAAGATCAAGATTCAGTACCAGGCTTGGCTAGTCAATGGTCAACCGGTAGCTGCCGGCAATGAAGCTGTTGTCGTAACCTTCAACAGTGCCATCCATTGCGATAAGACGATGGAGGCAGAGCTTCGGAGCGTGATCGAGCGCGTTATGTCTACGGTGCTGGGCAGGCCCTTGCAGCTCTTGTCTGTCATGGAGGAAGAGTGGCAAAGTGTAGACCAGCAGGTTGGTCAAAAGGACGCTTCTGATGAGCCGGAAGAGGACCCATTTTTGGCGGAAGCCATCAAGCTCGTCGGAGAAGATCTTGTTGAAGTCAAAGACTAAATCATACAACCATAACCATTTAGGGAGGATACCTCAATGAAAAACATGCAGCAAATGCAACAAATGATGAAGCAAGTGAAAAAAATGCAGGAAGAAATGCAAAAAGCGCAAGAAGGCTTGAAAGAGAGAATCGTGGAAGGCTCTGCTGGTGGCGGTGCTATCACTGTGAAAATCGATGGACATAAACAAATCAAAGACATCGTGATCAAGCCGGAAGTAGTAGACCCTGAGGATGTAGAAATGCTGCAAGACCTGGTCCTCACTGCTGTGAACGATGCACTGCGCAAAGCCGATGAAATGGTAGGCAAGGAAATGGGCAAGTTTACCGGAGGCATGAACATCCCAGGCCTGTTCTAAAAATTGGGCAGGAAAAGAGGAGTAGGCGATGTTTTATCCAGAACCGGTCTCAAAGCTCATTGATGGTTTTATGAAATTGCCCGGCATCGGTCCCAAAACGGCTGGGCGGCTTGCCTTTTTTGTGCTCAATATGAAAGAGGACGACGTGCTTGATCTGGCAAAAGCATTGGTCAATGCCAAGCGTCAGCTTCATTATTGCTCGGTCTGCAACAATATTACCGATCTCGATCCATGTCATATTTGTCGAGACAAACGCCGTGACGGTTCAGTCATCTGTGTGGTGCAAGAGCCGCGTGACGTGGTAGCGATGGAGAAGACGAGAGAGTTTGAAGGGTATTATCACGTTTTGCACGGGGCAATTTCTCCTATGGATGGGATCGGTCCGGAAGATATTCGCATTCCTGACCTGTTGAAGCGCCTCAGTGATGAGCAGGTGAAGGAAGTCATTTTGGCGACCAATCCGAATATCGAAGGGGAAGCGACAGCGATGTACATTTCCCGGCTGATTAAACCTTTTGGCATTCGCGTGACGCGTATCGCCCATGGCTTGCCAGTCGGTGGAGATTTGGAGTACGCCGATGAAGTGACGCTGACCAAAGCATTGGAAGGCAGACGCGACCTGTAAAGGAAATTTTAAAAATACCATCCTAGAGTACGATATAGAGAGAAGAAGACGGGGGCTGCCTGTCTTTTTTTCGTTTCAAGAGGAGGATGCAGGATGCCAGTTATTCGTATGGAGTTTTTGATAGATGCTCCGCGACAGGTCTGCTTCGATGCTGCCAGAAGCATTGATTTGCATATGGAATCGACCGCCAGCACGAAGGAGAGAGCGATCGGAGGAGTAACGAGCGGACTGATAAACCAAGGGGAGACGGTTACCTGGGAAGCCGTTCACTTCGGTGTCAAGCAGAATTTGACGGTGAAAATCACAGAGATGGAGGAACCGCGCTATTTTGTGGATGAGATGGTTTCCGGCGCATTCAAACGTTTTCATCATACGCATGAGTTTATTCCAATAACGGACAATCAGACGAGGATGATTGATATTTTTGATTACACATCTCCGCTGGGTATTTTGGGAAAGCTCGCAGATTGGTTGTTCCTGGAGGCGTATATGACGCGGTTTTTGCGGACGCGAAATGAATATCTCAAGCAAGTAGCAGAAGATCAGATCAAAGCTTTGCGATCTTGATAGAAATGCCGGACTTTTTTGAATGGACGAGACATACAGTGAAATAGGAGCGTGAGGAGATGCTGACAGGACCAGGACTGTCGCTTGCGAGTGGGATACGGCGACAGAAGTCCACTCCATGGGCGATCATGCTGTTTATTGGGTATTGGCTCATGTTTGCTGCGGAGTTATCCATGATTCGTTTTCACAAGGGGGCAGACGGAAAGTGGATCGCTACCACCGTCGGGCAACCGGAGGTATGGCTAGGATTACTTGCATTTGCAGTGACGGTATTTAGCTTCATTGCGACCGTTGGTTTCATTGTGAGTCTGCTAAGGGAAAGACGGCAGCCGACGTCATGGCTATGGCAATATGACGAGTTTACAGGGAATGATGTACTGCATATTGTAGCTTGGCTGCATGTTTTTCAAACAGGCGTACTACTGTTGTATGGGTTTTTGCTGGAAGGTACCTTCTTTTCCACTGGTACGATCGGAGGGATATTGGAATCAGCTATTTTTCAACTGTTCCTGTTGATTTTGATTCCGTTTTGGTTTCGTGGGCGACTGGGGGAAATCGGCGTTCGCCGACCTGTACGACTAGGCCGGATGCTGCTGATGCTAGCTGCTCTGTTTCTTTTGATTGCACTGGTGTTGGATACGGTGGTGACTAACCCGATTGCGGACTGGTTTGGACTGTCTCTGTCCTCAGAGAGAGAGCAGCAGATCGAAAAAGAGATCGTGCAGGCGAAAGAAACGGATATTTTGGCGGCGCTCACCTCACTTCTGGTCATTGGCATATTGGTTCCGATTGCGGAGGAGATTTTGTTTCGAGGCGTGATTCAGACTTATCTGGTTCAGAGAATCGGGCCCGTTTTGGGTATCTTGCTGAGCAGTCTCTGGTTTGGGCTCTTGCATATGGATATCGCTCTGTTCGCTCCGCTTTTTGTCATCGGACTTATACTCGGATTCGTTCGACATCGGTACCAATCAATCTGGGGAGCCGTTTTGCTGCATGCGTTGAACAACATGACAGGAGTACTTTACTACTTTCATTGAGGGGGAAGCTTGCAGGTGAGTAGGTGGAGAAAAAAAGCGAGGTTCGTGGTGGAATGGAATGAAGCGAGCTTGGATGTGGCAGTCAATCAGGCGCGAATGGACTGGCAGCATGCCCGCCATCTTGTGGAGATCAGTGAACCGGATGGCGGTTTGGATGATGTCATTTACTATTTGCACGTGACCGAAAAGCGGTATATGTATTTGCTCGCGCAAGCAAAGCGCGAGAGGAATCGCCAACAGGCATAGGAGGAAAAGCCGATGACTACAGGGTGGGTTATAGCACTGATTGTAGTTGGAATTTTGCTGGTGATAGCCGCCAGCAAATCTGTCACGGGCCCGATCAGGTGGATTGGATTTGGGATCATGCAAGTCGTGATTGGCGCATTATTGCTGTTTTTCACCAATCTGGTTGGAGAGTTGGCTAACTTTCACATCCCGATCAACCCGGTGACGGCTCTGCTCGTCGGACTTCTCCGTTTGCCTGGATTGGCGGCGTTGATTGTCATCAAGCTATGGGTTATGTAAAGGTGTATCGATTCGGTTATCCATCGGTAAGCAAAAAAGCAACGCCGCGATCCTCGTATTTCACACGGCTACGACTTGGCTGGCGAAAGGAAGCAAGGAGGGCGAGAAGGCGTGGCAGCGCGACGATCAACGTTCCGGTGATCAAGGTGAGCCCGTATCCTTCCGAAAGCCACACATAAGCCCCGGCTGCTATCGCCATACTTCCCACGATTACCGTCAGCTCACTTCCCCGATAGACAGAGAGCGGGATGGGAAGAGGATAGCCTGCCCCCCACCACGGAGAGACGAGCATATCGGCAGTTGTCTTTGGCTTATGGCTGCGCAGAAGGGCATACAGTCGAAATAAGACCAAATGACAGATCGGTATCACGGGTAGAATCGCTAACGTCACAATCAGCGTATAAGCGGGGACTTGTAGCATGAATGAGTGCCAAATAAGGGACAAGCCTATTAACAAGAGTTGAAAAAGGTAGCCGACGAATCGCCAGCGAAAACGATAGAGCAGCTTGTAGCTATAGATCGTATGGGCGGCGGTTTCCTTCATGAGAAGTCACTTCCTTTTACAGCGGTCTGGATGATTGAAAGTCTGCGTTTCCATTATCGCACAGTCGCAAATCTTGAGAAAGCTCATACAACGAATGAAATAAGCCGTTTGTCTAGCCTGATTAGACTGACGGTTTTTTGTTATGGGCAGGATAAAAGGAATGATAGGGGATCTGATTGGTTAGGGCGTGAGGAGGAGGGAAGAGAGCGTGAAGCTATGGGTCATTTCAGAGGAGGTCGTAGCCAGATTCGGAAATGAGCTAGGAGCGTGTGGAATAGAGATGATTGTTTGCGGCGGGGAAGCCGTACAAGAAGATGAAGGCGCCAATGGATTTCTGCTGACAAAAGAGAGTGATGGCAAGCTTTTGCAGGAAAGGATGCAACAGCTGGGAACGGGGCCATGGCTCGCACTTGTTTACGGAAGCGACGTGCCATACGACTGGGCGAATACCCTGCATACCCAATACGAGCACACCGGGGAGTACGAGGTCATTCGCATGGCGTTATTTACCCACGAGCGTGCTTTGCTTGGAGGGGAACCTACTGGGAGATGGATGCGGTTCCTCTGTAAGCAGCTCGCTCGCTACTCACTGGTGACGATGGTATGCGGGATGCGCGAGGTGGATGAAGCACTTCGGCAATTCCCTGCCTATTTTGCGTGGAAGGAGCAGTTTTACATCGAACTTGGTACAAGCTGCGATGAGAAAGGAATTTCTCTGCACCAAGTCAGTCGCGCGCTCGGTATGGACAAACGAATCGGTCACGGCTGGCTCTACCCCTCCCGCCAAGACTCTTCCCTCATCGTTCGATGGCTTGAAAAAGAATGCAGGCTCATTCTACAAAAAGCCAATATACAGCGGATCGTACTTTGGGGAGAGGATTCGCTATGGGAGCATATGCCTTCTGACTGGTTGGCTGAAAAAGACGTTGCGGTGTACACGGGAGAGGACAAGCCAATTCCGAACAAAAGGAGGGCGGGTTGGACGCTATACGATTCGTGGCAGGAAGCTGTAAAGGATGCGGATTTGCTCGTGATCGGGAATGCCGCAGGAACGACCATTGCAGAGCTGCCGTTATCAGAGCTAGTTGACAGAATGAGGCATTCCTATGTCATTGATGCTGCAGCTTGCTTCCCTGTGCAGGAAGCCCGGTCCTACTTCCAAGCCTACCGAGCTATCGGCGAAAACACGAACATTTGGGAATGATGCTGATTATAATGGGGTATAATGGTTGGTATATTGAGGAAAAGGGCAGGCGTTTTCACTATGGAAAAAGTTGCTCAGCGATGTATCGTCTGTGAACAGGAGCAGAATGACGGAATCGCCATTTGTGAGCAGTTTATCTGTCAACGGTGCGAACAGGAAATGGTCAATACCGATGTACAGGATGAAAAGTACCCGTTTTTTATTCATCAGATGAGACGCATTTGGTTGCGAAAAGATGCGTGAAGAAAGAAGGCATCGGTGCATTCCGGTGTCTTTTTTTTGCTGGATTCATGCGTGTCCAAATCATGCTAAAATAGGGGAATAAAAATAAAGGACGTG
The DNA here is from genome assembly GCF_021270385.1 of Brevibacillus sp. AF8. Classification (NCBI taxonomy): domain Bacteria; kingdom Bacillati; phylum Bacillota; class Bacilli; order Caryophanales; family Paenibacillaceae; genus Brevibacillus; species Brevibacillus sp. AF8. The sequence goes on from NZ_JAGQDN010000020.1 coordinate 65,451, forward strand.
AGTCGCGCGTGTTGGAGAGAGATGTTGAATTTCGGGAGCGACAAAAGCGTGCGCCCCTTTATGAACAGCTTGAACGGCACGCCAAGCATCGGCCGCATCCGTTTCATGTGCCAGGACATAAAATGGGCCATAGCTTTGACAACCATGCGAAAAATCGCTTTCAAGACATCTTGGAGCTGGACGTAACGGAGATTAGCGGGACAGATGACCTGCATCAGCCACAGGGTGTCATTGCAGAAGCGCAGGATTTGGCGGCGCAAGCCTTCCATGCGGAACAGACCAAGTTTTTGATCGGAGGAAGTACAGTAGGAAATATCGCCCTCATCATGACGGTATGCAGACCGGGTGACAAGATACTCGTACAACGCAATTGCCATAAGTCTGTATTCAACGGCATTATGATGGCCAGAGCAACCCCGATCTTTTTAGTACCTGCCGTCGATCTGGCAACAGGAGTCGCTGCGGGTGTAAGGCGCGAAGATGTAGAGCGTGCGCTGCTTGCACACCCCGATGCCAAGGCAGTTTTTTTGACGAATCCTACCTACTATGGAATGGGTATCGATTTGGCGAAAATGGCGGCTACGGTCCACCGGTTTGACGTACCGCTTTTGATAGACGAAGCCCACGGTGCCCACTACGGGTTCCATCCTGCCTTTCCTCGTTCTGCCATGCAGGAAGGTGCGGATGCTTCGGTCCAATCGACACACAAAATGGGAACGGCAATGACGATGTCCTCGATGCTGCATATTCAGGGAGAGCGAATTGATCGTGAGCGGTTGTTCCGCCATCTCGCCATGCTTCAATCTTCCAGCCCGTCCTATGTGCTGATGGCTTCACTCGATGTAGCCAGACGTCATCTGGTGTTGGAGGCGACTGAGGAATGGAACAGGTTGTTGCCGCTTTTGGACAAGTTTCGGGAGCGACTTGATCGACTGGACTGGCTGGATTGGCCGCGGCTGTCCACGAACAGCGTATACGCTACGCTTGACCCGCTGAAGCTGTTTTTCCATTTGCGAACGGCCCAATTTAGTGGATTTGAGTTGCAAAAATGGATGGAAAAGCACGGGATTTTCTCGGAGCTGGCGGATGACTCTCATGTGCTCCTCGCAGCCTCGACAGGGACAACCTCCCGTGACCTGGAAGCTTTGTGGAGATTGCTTGAATCGATGGCGCCACAAGTAGAACCGGGGGAGGAGCGCATTCTTTTGACGGGAGTCGTGTCTTCCCATTATTTGCGCGAGCAGGCATTGCCGATGCATGAAGCCGTTGACTGCCCGAGGGAGTCGATTCTTTTGGAGCAGGCTCTTGGACGCATTGTGGCAGAGATGGTGATTCCATATCCCCCAGGGATTCCGGTGCTGGTGCCAGGCGAGCGGATCGATGAAGAAAGTCTGGCGATGCTAAAGGAATTGGCGAGAGGACAAACCCGATTCCATGGCGTACAGGACGACCAGCTACAAACGATACAGGTCTTACGATAATCAAAGCAACTGGCCTGCTACAACAGGGGTGGAAGGAGTATGGAAGTGGCAACAGGAAAAAAAGGCCGATTTATTACAATAGAAGGCGGAGAAGGGGCTGGGAAATCCACCGTCATCGCCAAGCTGTACGAAGAGCTGAAAACGCGGGGAGTCGATGTACTTTTGACTCGTGAGCCCGGTGGAATTGATATCGCCGAAAAAATTCGGGAAATTATTTTAAATCCGGCCCACACGCAGATGGATGAAAGAACAGAGGCTCTCTTGTATGCGGCAGCACGTGGCCAGCATTTGGCGGAAAAGGTGTTACCTGCTTTGGCAGAGGGCAAGCTGGTACTGTGCGACCGTTTTATCGACAGTAGTCTCGCCTATCAAGGACATGCGCGGGGATTGGGCATTGATGCTGTCTACCAGATTAACCGATTTGCTGTCGGTGACTGCATGCCGGAATTGACTTTGTTCTTTGATGTACAGCCCGAAACAGGATTGGCACGGATTAATGCCTCCCGTGGACGAGAAGTAAATCGTCTTGATCTGGAAGGGATGCGTTTCCATGAGCTTGTTCGGGAAGGGTATCAGCTGGTCATGGAACGCGACCCAGAGCGCTTTGTCGTGATTGATGCCGAGCAGCCGATGGAACAAGTATATCAATCTGCCCTACAGGCACTGCTAGACAGATTGTAAAGGCTGTAAGGTTCCCTGTACCGCAGGATGATGTACATGCTGTATAATATGTTTAAGCGAAATAACGTACCAAGCCTACGTGTTTTTCATACAATGAAGAAGCCAAATTGGGAATGGATCATGGGAGAAAGGGTGATAGCCGATGAAAATGGTAGTTGCGGTCGTCCAAGATAAAGATAGTGGTCGTCTGTCTCAGCAACTGGTGAAAAAAGGTTTTCGTGCTACGAAGCTGGCTAGTACGGGTAGCTTTTTACGCGCCGGTAACACAACTTTTTTGATCGGTACGTCTGACGAAAGCGTGCCGGAAGTAATCGACATCATTGCGCATAATTGCAAATCCCGCAAACAAATGGTCACTCCCGTCTCTCCACTCAGCAATGCTGTAGACTCGTTCATGCCATATCCGTTGGAGGTACAGGTGGGTGGAGCGGCAGTATTCGTATTGGATGTCGGAGAGTTCCACTCATTTTAACGTGGTTCCTTCTCTCTTTTTTCGCAACTTTCGTATATACTTGATCTCACGGGGACAAACCTTGTATTGGATCGGGCGACGGAGGTGGCGATATGAAAATCAGTGATGGGTTACGGCCTAAACTGGACTTGATCAAAACGACGGATTCACGCAAGAATCCTCAACTGGAAAAGCTGAATTTTGGCACGATGATTCAAGGAGAAGACGAACGCATGTCTCAGGAGAAGCTTACCCGGCTACTGACAGACATAGACAGGCAGGGACAGATTCTTGCTCGTTCCCGGGCCGTTCGTGACTTCTATGCTTATAAAAATCTCGTCAAGCAGTTCATGGAAGAAGCTGTGAAGTTCGGCATAGCCTTAGATGACAGACGAGGAATGAATCGGCGTGGCCGCAGCAGGCTGTATAAAATCGTCAAAGAGGTGGATGCAGAGCTGCTCAAACTGACAGATGAGCTCTTGAGCGAGCAGGCACCAACGATTGATTTGTTAGCCAGGATTGGCGAAATCCGCGGCATGTTGATCAATTTGTATTTTTAGTGGGTGTGAAACCATCATGACATGGACCCGTTTTTCTCAGCAGCCACGAGCACAGGAACTGCTGTATCATAGTTTGCGCAACGAACGATTGGCACACGCCTACTTGCTGGCGGGTCCCAAAGGTTCAGGTAAAAAGCAGATGGCCCTGCATCTGGCGAAGTCCCTTTTTTGTACGGAAAGGGAGGCAGACGCCTGCGGGGCCTGTGTTACATGCAGGCGCATAGAGGGTGGCAATCACCCGGATGTGTTGTTTATTACGCCTGATGGGGCTTCGATTAAGATCGATCAGATCCGTTCGCTGCAAAAAGAAATGGCGATGCGCGCCGTCGAATCGTCACGCAAGGTATATATCATCGAGCACGTCGATAAAATGACGACACAGGCTGCCAACAGTCTGCTCAAGTTTCTGGAGGAACCGCCCGCTGGTGTACTGGCACTTCTTTTGACAGAGCACAGCCATGCGATTCTTCCTACGATTTTATCGCGATGCCAAATCGTTCAATTTTCACCACTTTCTGCAGAATCGATTGCGGAAAAGCTGCGTGCGGAGGGCGTTTTGGCGGGAATGGCGCAGGTTGCTTCCCACATTACGACAAATGTGGAAGAAGCCATGACACTCAGCCAATCAGAATCGTTTGCACAGCTAAGAAATCTAGTGATACAATTGGTGCAGGAGTGCAAACAGCGCAATTCATCTGCACTCTTAACGATCCATGATATGTTGCAAAAGAGCGACAAAAGTAAAGAGGAACTACCCCTCTTTTTAGATTTGCTCATCCTTTGGCTGCGCGATATCCTGTATTTGCAAGTAGGCAGGCATGCCCATCTCATTAACAGCGACCAACAGGATGTGCTGCAAGGACAAGCACTGGTATGGACAAAAGCTGAGCTCTTGCGTGGGATAGATTTGGTCATGGAGACGAAAAATCGGATAGAGCGAAATGCCAACGCACAGTTGGCTCTTGAGCGGTTGGTTCTTCAATTCCAGGAGGGATAACCCTTGTACGAGGTTGTTGGGGTCCGCTTTAAGAAAGCGGGCAAAATATATTACTTCGACCCTGACCGACTGCCGATTGAGCAAGACTGCACCGTCATCGTTGAAACGGCGCGAGGGGTCGAATTTGGCAAGGTCGTCATTGGCAAAAAAGAAGTGGCTGAGTCTGATGTCGTATTGCCGCTGAAAAAAGTCATTCGGATGGCAGACGAGCGAGATGCAAAACAGGTGGACGAAAACAAGCAAGCCGCCAAGAATGCTTTTGCTGTATGTCAGACGAAGATCAAAGAGCACAAGCTCGATATGAAGCTGGTCGATGTGGAATACACGTTCGACCGCAACAAGATTATTTTTTATTTTACCGCTGACGGCAGGGTTGATTTCCGTGAGCTGGTAAAAGACCTCGCCTCCGTATTCCGCACCCGGATTGAGCTTCGCCAGATCGGTGTGCGTGACGAAGCCAAAATGCTTGGCGGGATCGGGCCTTGTGGCAGGTTGCTTTGCTGTTCGACGTTCCTCGGCGATTTCGAGCCTGTCTCGATCAAAATGGCCAAGGACCAAAATCTTTCGTTGAATCCAGCCAAAATCTCTGGTCTGTGCGGCCGGCTGATGTGCTGTTTAAAATACGAGAACGACAACTATGAAAGCTCGAAGGATGAGATGCCGGACATCGGCAAAATGGTCAACACCCCGATGGGGAATGGACGAGTCGTTTCCGTAAACGTACTTGACCAATCTGTCCAAGTAGAGCTTTCAATCGACAAACGCGTCACCGAGTTCGGATTGGATGAGATTGCGATAGGTCTCCCCACCTTTGAATAAAGTGTGGGGGTAGGGGAGAGGTGAGCTAGTGGACAAACGGGAAATCTTCGTCAAGATGGCGAGCATTGAAGAACGTATTGGCGACCTTTATAAGGAAATTGGTGAACTGAAAGACGTCATCGTTGTTTTGATGGAGGAAAACGCCCAATTACTCGTTGAAAACCAGCACCTTCGCAACCGACTAGACAGGAAGAAGACCGGCTCCCAACCAAAACAAAAGGGAACAAGCCCTGTCGCGAAGGAAAAAGCCAAAAAGGCAGTGGTCGGAGAAGGATATGACAACCTCGCCCGTTTGTACGCGGAAGGATTTCATATCTGCAATGTGCATTTCGGCAGCCTGCGAAAAGAAGGGGATTGCCTGTTCTGTCTCTCATTCCTGAGCGGCGGCCCTCAAAAATAAGCGGTGAGTAACCAGCACCACATGAAAAAGCGACCTGGGCCACGTGTCAGGTCGCTTTTTTCCGGATAGGAATAATAAGACAAGAACAAAAGGGAGTACGAGCCACAGATGGAACCTGTCACCAACGTGCCGCTTTATGAAACAGAGCGCATCGATGATTTATTGACACATGAAATGAAAATAATCCAGAGCCACGAAGTGTTTTGTTTCTCGATGGACGCTGTTCTTTTGGCGCGATTCGCATCTGTGCCGAAGCGCGGAAAAGTATTGGATATGTGCACGGGCAATGGGGCTATACCGCTCATTATGACCACGCGTACGCCAGAAGCCAGTTTTGATGGAATCGAAATTCAAGAGCGTTTGTTCAGTATGGCGAGCCGCAATGTGACATTGAATGGCTTGAACGAACGAATTACGATGCATCACGGCGATGTGAAGGATGCGGTGTCGCTGTTCGGGCATGGGAAGTACGATTTGATCACATGCAATCCGCCGTATATGCCTGCGACCAGTGGGGAGAAAAACATCAGTGAGCACTTTGCGATTGCCCGTCATGAGATTATGCTGTCCTTGGAAGATGTCATTCGCGTGGGGAGCCAACTGCTAAAAAATGGCGGGAAGCTGGCGCTCGTGCATCGATCCACACGTTTGATCGACATCATTTCGCTTATGCGCCAATACGGCATCGAGCCGAAACGGATGCGCCTGGTTTATCCGCGCAGGGAAGCAGAGCCAAATATGGTTCTGATCGAGGGAATAAGGGGTGGAAAGCCGGAGCTGAGAATTCAGCCGCCGCTGATTGTGTATGAAAATGGAGAGCAATACTGTGAAGAACTACAGGAAATCTATTATGGCAGACGAGATTCCCTCGAGTAAGAGTCATTATGTCTACATCCTCTCTTGTGCGGATGGGACACTCTACACCGGATATACGACAGAGCTGATCCGTCGCTTGGCTGCTCATAATGAAGGAAAGGGTGCCAAGTATACGAGAGGCCGCGGGCCAGTGGAGCTGCTCTATTGGGAAGAAGGAGCAGACCGTTCCTGGGGTCTCAAGCGTGAAGAGAGCATCAAACGATTAACGCGCAAGAAAAAAGAAGAATTGATTGGAGGGGCCTCCGAATGAATGTGCAACGCAGTTTTGCGTCAGAAGAAGCAGGAGTCCTTTATTTGGTGGCTACACCCATTGGCAATCTCGATGATATCACGGTGCGGTGCCTAAATACGTTGCGTGAAGTCGATGTCATCGCGTGTGAAGATACGCGCCAGACGAGAAAGCTGCTAAACCATTTTCAAATTGAAAAACGTACGGTCAGCTATCACGAGCATAATAAGGAAGCAAGTGGGAATGGGTTGCTGCAGTGGCTTGCCGAGGGCAAGAAGATTGCTTTGGTAAGCGACGCTGGCTTGCCCGCTATTTCCGACCCGGGTGCGGAGCTGGTACGAGATGCGACCGCAGCGGGATTTTCTGTCATCCCCGTTCCAGGTGCCAATGCGGCGTTAACAGCTTTGATTGCTTCCGGTCTTCCTACGGATCGCTTTGTATTTTGCGGATTTATGGGACGCGAAAACAAAGAAAGACGCGAAGAGCTGGAGCGACTGAAACGATATCCTGAAACGCTGATTTTTTATGAAGCTCCCCATCGGGTGGAAAAGACGCTTGCTGCCATGCGGGAAGCGTGGGGGAATCGACGAGCTGTCCTGGCAAGAGAACTGACAAAGCGTTACGAGGAATTTGTGCGTGGGACGTTGGATGAGCTATTGGAATGGCTTAGAAGCGGCGAGGTGCGTGGTGAATTTTGTGTGATTGTCGAAGGGAACACCGGTCCGCTGGAAGCGGAAGTCGATGATACCTGGTGGCAGTCGCTAAGTATTGTGGAACACGTGGATCATTACTGCGCACAAGGCATGGGGAAAAAGGAAGCCATCAAGCAAGCAGCCGATGATCGAAACGTATCCAAGCGAGATGTTTACAACGAATATCATCGTGAATAAAAGTTAAAGAGGGAGCAAAGCTGGCCGATACGGTCGGCTTTTTTCTTTTCGTCATCTCGACGTGGCAGGTGAATACGATGGTAAGGGGCGCTGAGGGTGTTTTCGGAAGGAAGGGAAGGGGGGAATCAGCTGTGAGTATTCGTGATTCTCGTTTTATTGTGAAAACAGATGAAAAAGACGATCATTTTATTTTTACGCTGCCGGTTACATGGAACAGTAGACCGTACGAATATGCCTGGGCCAAACAGTTTGCCAGGCCGAATGACGTTGTACTTGATTCGGCATGCGGGATCTGCCACCCATTCAAATTTTATTTGGCCGATCATTGTCGAGAAGTACACGCTTGTGATCTCGATAATCGGATACTGTCTAAGGAAGCGATCTATCAAGATATTGTGGACATATTTGGGAAAAGAGTAGCAGATAGCTTGCCTGCGCATTATTTTGATGGTATTTATTATTGTCGAGCAAATTTGACTTACTTGCCGTACTCGGATCAAAAGTTTGATACTGTATTTTGCATCTCTGTTCTCGAGCATCTTGAAGACCCGATTATGGTGGAAGCATTTCGCGAATTTCATAGAGTGTTAAAAGACGATGGGCAGCTTGTACTCACATTTGATTACCCGCTGATCAATTTAGCGCGACTGCAGCAAGTTTTGGTGGAGGTTGGATTGCAGTTTTCTGGCGACGTATCCTTTGAAATGCCAGCTGATGTGGTCTATTCTGATTTGTATGTGCCCAGGCTGTACTTCTTCCGAGCGCTGCTGAAGAAAAAATAGCAAACAAAAAGCCTTTGTAGGCTCGTCCCACAAAGGCATGTTTATGTAATCAAATGAAATTAGCGTTTAACAGGCATTTCTGTCAGACAATCTTGGCACACAATTTTACCTTTAAAGTGAGATACCTTATCAGCGTTTCCACAGAAGATACATGCAGGCTCATACTTTTTCAGGATGATGCGCTCTCCGTCAACGTAGATTTCCAAAGCATCTTTCTCAGCGATACCCAAAGTGCGGCGCAATTCGATTGGAATAACAACACGACCCAATTCATCTACTTTGCGAACGATACCGGTTGATTTCATCATAGTTAAAATCTCCTCCCAAAAGTCTGTATATGTCGATGCTATTGTTATACGCTCATCATTTATCGTCAATATTCGACATTTTCTGTTGGGATTATCATACCAGCCATTCCCAAAGGTGTCAACATGATTTTGACAATTCCTTGAAAAGCAAAATGTTTTTTCAAAACGAAAATGCTGTTAAATCGGTGTTTCTCAAAATGTTGGCAGCGATATGGAAATTTTTATGGATAAAATTTACTGGGAGTATTGGTGTCGAATAAGTCGATGAATGTCGAAACGCAACATGGCAATTCGACAAAAACTCCAAGTTTTCTCTTTTCTGCTGGTAATTTGTAAAGTTGGTATGAAGCCAGCGATAAAATTCCTTAGGAAAATGGGCTTGCCGAGGATGTTTACAAAACAGGTTGGTCGTGTACAATAGAGGATAAATGCAGCAAATGATACCAAACGACCATGATGGGAAGAGTAAGCCGATCCTCCTTATTTCAGAGAGCCGGGGTAGCTGAAAACCGGTATAAGCGAGCAAGCTGAACATGGCCCCTGAGTCTTGCAGATGAACAGTAACGGCATTGACCGTACCTTAGTAGTTTGTGACGTATGCCCACGTTACGGGTAGAGTCATGTTTTGACTCACCAAGTCCGTTTTCCGTGAGGGGACGGAGTATTTGGGTGGTACCGCGAGATAGAGCTCGCCCCAATTTTTTTGGGGCGGGCTTTTCCTTATTTTAATAAACGCAAACAGGAGGGGAATAGTTGCAATGAAACCTACTTATTACATCACAACACCGATCTACTATCCAAGTAACAAACTCCACATCGGTAACGCTTACACCACAATCGCGTGTGATGCCATGGCTCGTTATAAGCGTTTGCGCGGCTATGATGTGTATTACCTGACAGGGACAGATGAGCATGGTCAAAAGCTCCAAGAGCGTGCAGCCGAGGATGGCAAACAACCACTCGAATTCATCGACCCGATTGTCGATTGGGTAAAGGACCTATGGCAAAAGCTGGACATCTCTTATGACGATTTCATCCGTACCACTGAGCCTCGTCATAAAGAAGTCGTACAAAAAGTGTTCCAGCGTCTGCTCGACCAAGGTGATATTTATTTGGGTGAGTACGAGGGCTTCTACTGTGTGCCTTGCGAAGCTTTCTGGACAGAAACCCAAGCGAAAACAGACAACGGATATGCTTGCCCGGACTGTGGTCGCGAAGTGAAAAAAGTGAAGGAGAAAAACTACTTCTTCCGCATGTCCAAGTATCAGGACAGACTGCTTGCACACATCGAAGCAAACCCTGAATTTATTCAACCGGAGAGCCGCCGCAACGAAATGATCAATAACTTCCTGAAGCCAGGCCTCCAGGATTTGTCCGTATCCCGCAGTACATTTGACTGGGGAATCAAGGTGCCGAGCGATCCAGAGCACGTCATTTACGTATGGATCGATGCATTGACGAACTATATTTCTGCTCTCGGCTATTTGTCCGAAGACGACAGCAAATACCGTAATTTCTGGCCAGCCAATGTTCATATGGTTGGAAAAGACATTTTGCGCTTCCATACGATCTATTGGCCAATCCTGTTGATGGCACTGGATATTCCGTTGCCAAAGCAAATTTTTGGTCATGGCTGGCTTCTGATGCCAGATGGAAAAATGTCGAAATCCAAGGGGAATGTCATTGACCCGAAGGTTTTGATCGACCGTTACGGTTCTGACGGCGTTCGCTACTTCCTGCTTCGTGAAATCAACTTCGGTCAGGATGGCATCTTCACGCCAGAATCGTTCGTACAGCGCCTGAACTACGACTTGGCTAATGACATCGGAAACCTGCTGAGCCGTACCGCTACGATGATTGAGAAATATTTCGATGGTATCGTTCCAGCTCCACAGGATGCAGGAGAGCCGGATGACAGCCTGATCGGCCTTGCGATGAAAACGAAGGCGTTGGTGGAAGAGCACATGGAAGAAATGCGCTTCTCCAATGCACTGGCTCACATTTGGGAACTGGTGGGACGTACAAACAAATACATCGACGAGACCATGCCTTGGAATTTGGCAAAATCCGAAGAAACCAAAGGTCGCTTGGCAACCGTTATGTACAATTTGGTGGAAAGCATCCGCATCAGCTCCGTGCTGATCCAACCGTTCATGACCAAAGCCCCAGCGAAAATTTGGGACCAACTGGGTATTTTGGGCAATGAAGAAGCAACGAGCTGGGAATCTGCAAGTGTATGGGGTGGATTGCCTGCTGGAAGCACCGTTAGCCGCAAGGAACTACTCTTCCCTCGTCTGGATGTTCAAGCGGAACTGGCTTTCATCGACGATTCGACAGCAGAAGCACGTCGCCAAGCGGAGGAAAACAAGAAAAAGCAAGCAGCTTTGAAAGGGGAAGCACCTGTGAGTGAAACAAACACCAACCAAACAGAAGCAGCAACTGACAAGCCAGCTGATGCAAAAGAAGAAATCAGCATCGACGATTTTGGAAAAGTAGAGCTGCGCGTCGCACAGGTAGTGGAATGTGCCAAGCATCCAAATGCAGACAAATTGTTGGTTCTGCAATTGGATCTCGGCTACGAGAAGCGCCAGGTTGTTTCTGGTATCGCAAAATACTACTCCCCAGAAGATATGGTTGGCAAAAAAGTGATCCTCGTAGCCAACCTGAAGCCAGTGAAGCTTCGCGGTGAGCTGTCTCAAGGAATGATCTTGGCAGCATCGGCAGGAGATCAGTTGACACTTGCAACTGTTGACCCAAGTATGCCAAACGGAGCAATCGTGAAGTAACGAGGGCAAGGAAAGGAAGGACCCATCTTGTTATTTGAAACCCATGCTCATCTAAATGCGAAGGAATTCGATGAGGATCGTGCTGAGGTCATTGCTCGTGCGCAAGAAAATGGCGTCAGTACGATTGTGAACATCGGATTCAACGCTGAAACAATTCCAAGCTGCATGGATTTGGCTCATGCGTATGACTTTATTTACGCCGTTATCGGTTGGCATCCACAAGACGCCAAGGACATGACAGACGAACACCTGGAATGGATCGAGGAACTCAGTCGTGATCCAAAAGTAGTGGGCTTGGGTGAAATGGGCTTGGACTACTACTGGGATACGTCGCCACGTGATGTGCAGGCAGAAGTATTCCGGAAGCAGATTCGTCTGGCTCGCAAGCTCGACATGCCGATCATCATCCACAATCGCGATGCGCACCATGACGTTTTGACGATTCTGAAGGAAGAGAAGGCAGCAGATGTTGGCGGAATCATGCACTGCTTCTCTGGCAGCTGGGAAACAGCGAAGCAGGCACTCGATATGAATTTTTATATTTCGTTCGGTGGTCCGCTTACGTTCAAAAATGCCAAGCAGCCAAAAGAAGTAGCGGCGAAGGTACCGCTAGATAAGCTGTTGATAGAGACGGATTGCCCGTATCTCACTCCGCATCCTTTCCGTGGAAAGCGAAATGAGAGTGGATATGTGCGTTACGTCTGTGAGGAAATGGCGAACATTCATGGTTTGTCTTACGAGGAAATGGCGCAAATTACTGCAGACAACGCAAGACGTCTTTTTCGCATGAATGGTTAATAAAAACGGGAAATCACGATTGATCACGTGATTTCCCGTTTTTTTGTGTGAAGTAACCAGGTTCTACTCCATTTTGTCGAAGCATACGATGAACAATGTGTCGAACGATTATTGTCCATCCGACATGGCTTCTCGACAGGTTTCTGCTACCATTCGCCAAGCCTATTTTGCTAGTCTGATACCATTATCTCTTCAGCCAAAAGGGAGGGTAAATTTGACAAAGCCGAGAAAGTGAAATACAATCAAAGCCGACCTTGTGAAGTACCGGCCACTTCCAGAATATTAGTGCAATTACATCGACCCTTACCTGGCTAGACAAGAAGAGCCTTGTGCTTTTCTAGGAAAAGGAGTGTGGGAAATGGAGTTACGCGCGATATGGGAAAGGTATAAGAATCGTGGGCTAGTCATGTTTGGCTGCCTTGCTCTTGTGCTCGTTCCCATGATTGGCTATTTCTCTGCCCAGGCTACTCAGCCAAAACAGGTCACTTTTTCGTTGGACGGAGAAAGCAAGACGGTCGCTACAAAAGCCAAGACCGTTGAGCAGTTCTTAACCGAGCGAAACATTACGGTAACGGAAAAGGATTCCCTTCAACCGACACTAGAGACGAAGCTAAAAGACGGAGCACTCATTACTTTATATACAACCTGGTCCATACCAGTCCAGGTTGACGGGCAGAAAAAAACGATAGAGACACTTAGTCGTGATGTTGCTGGTGCGTTGAAGGACGGCGGCATCGTGCTAGGTGAGAAGGACCGGGTAGAACCGGCATTGACCGCTACACTTACTAAGGACTCCTCGATCAGCGTAAAGCGGGTTGTTGAGAAAATGGTAAAAGTCGATGAGCGAGTCACCTTTCAAGAAATACGCAAAAATGATCCAGCGCTGGAAAAAGGTAAAACCCGCGTATTACAAAGCGGGCAAGAAGGTAAGGCAATTGCACACTACAAGCTGATCATGGAAGATGGAAAAGAAGTCTCCCGTGATCTGGTCAAAAGAGATGTACTTGTACCGAAGAAAGATAATGTCGTAGCCGTGGGTACCGCAGTCCCAATGTTGCAGAAAAAGGGTCAGCCAGATCGGGTCCTGGTTGCTTCTGCAGCGGGTCCGGTCTCGCGTGGTGGAAAAGTGTTTAGGCCGAAAAAAGTACTGAACGGGGTTACCCTGACTGCATATACTCCTTCGGGAGGTGGCAAACACCCAAGCTCTCCAGGATATGGACGCACATCGACAGGGGTAAAAGCCAAGGCAGGTCACACAATCGCTGTAGATCCTAAAGTCATTCCGTATGGATGGTGGGTGTACATTGAAGGTGTTGGGTATCGTCGAGCTGAAGATACGGGTGGCGCCATGAAAGGTGGCAAAATCGACGTATTCGTAGGCACGGAGTCCGAGGCGAGGAAATTCGGTCGCAAGCGAAACAAAACTGTATATATCATTGGACCACAGAAGCCTTAGGACAGGAGCGATTGCTCCTGTTCTTCTGTTTCCTCCAAGGTTATTATGATAAGCTGTTTGTTAGTTAGACGATCCTGTTTTACCAAATGTTTCATGTATTTTTTGCTTGAGGTACGGTTTTTTTGGAACACTAGTATCGTACCGACTTTGTACGAAAGTGGAGGCACATGATGAAGATCAAGGAAGTCATCGTGGTGGAAGGTCGAGACGATACCGCAGCAATCAAGCGTGCGGTTAATGCCGATACGATTGAAACTGGCGGTTCTGCCATTCATAAAAGAACGATTGAAAAAATCAGGCTGGCGCAACAAAAACGCGGTGTTATTATTTTCACAGACCCTGATTATCAAGGGGAGCGCATCCGAAAAATTATCAGCAAGTCGGTTCCAGGCTGCAAGCACGCATTTATTACCCAGGAGGATGGGACCAAAAAGGGCGACATCGGCGTCGAAAACGCGACACCTGACGTGATTATTCGTGCGCTCTCAGAAGTGCGTACCGAAATGGCGGAAACGGCTGGAGAGATTACCTCTGACGATTTGTTGGCAAATGGCCTGACGTCCGGAGTAGATGCCAAAGAACGCAGAATCAAGCTGGGAGAAGCATTGGGGATCGGATACGCCAACGCAAAGCAAATGCTGCAGCGACTCAATGCTTTCCAAATCAGTCGAGAAGAATTCGAAGCGGCCATTGCGGCCATCAACAAAGAGAGGGAGTAAGCCATGACCCAAATAGCGGGCAAGGATATTGCCACACCTACGCGCACAAAAGAGATAGTGGAGAAGTACGGCTTTGCTTTTAAGAAGAGTCTGGGTCAGAACTTCCTGATAGACACCAATATTTTACATAACATTGTTTCAGAAGCAGACCTTACCAAGGAAAAGGGAGCGATTGAAATTGGCCCCGGTATCGGTGCGCTGACGGAGCAATTGGGACGAGCAGCCAAAAAAGTGATGGCGATCGAAATCGACCAGCGTCTTTTGCCTATTTTGCAGGACACGCTGTCACCCTATGAAAATATTGAAGTCGTTCACGGGGACGTACTGGAGCTGGATCTGAAGAAGTTAATAGAAGAAAAGATGACAGGAGTGGAAAAGCTGAGCGTAGTGGCGAATTTGCCTTACTATGTGACGACACCGATCCTGATGAAGCTGCTGGAAGAGAGATTGCCCCTCGAAAACATCGTGGTTATGATTCAAAAGGAAGTGGCAGAGAGAATTGCAGCCAAACCAGGAACGAAAGACTATGGCTCTCTGTCAGTCGCAGCTCAATTCTATGCAGATACAGAAGTAGCGATGATTGTGCCTGCAAGTGTGTTTGTCCCGCGTCCGAATGTCGACTCAGCAGTGATTCGCTTAAAGGTAAGAGATCGTCCGCCAGTGGAAGTAGACGATCAGGATGTGTTTTTCCGAGTGGTACGCAGCTCGTTTGCGCAGCGCCGTAAGACATTGTTGAACAACCTGATGAACGGACTGTTTCCTAAAACCCAAAAGGATGAAGTAATACAGATGCTCAATGACATCGGGATCGATCCGACCCGGCGTGGTGAAACACTCAGCTTGGACGAATTTGCCCGCCTAGCGAACGAAGGTATGCGCCGCGGACTGATTACGTAAATCGTGTAGACGACCCCCTTATTTTTGGGCGAGATCCCCCAAGAATGGGGGTTTTTGCGTATTTATGCCCTTTATGCATATCATTTGACAAATATCTACGTTTTTTATGAAAAAAACCCCGTTGACAAAATATCTGCAGGGTTGCTATAATTTTTTATTTCTTTGACAAAATATAAGGGAGCTGTTATAATAGATGTAAGCGAGGTGGATGGAACAATGGCAAGAAACGCGTTACTTGACATTAAACGTAGTTTAGACGGACACATTGGTGAGCGCATCCTGCTGAAGGCTAATGGCGGTCGCCGCAAAACCGTTGAACGTAGTGGCATCCTCGAAGAAACTTACCCATCTGTGTTTGTGGTAAAGCTGGATGACGATCAACTCTTTGAGCGGGTATCTTACAGCTATGCTGACATCTTGACGGAAACAGTAGAATTGACGGTGTGCCGCGAAAACGAGCACATCCGCATCACATTTGTACAACAGTAGAGCCCTTTTGGGTTCTACTGTTTTGTTTTTTATATCGAAAAGCTCTGAACATTTGGTTGAGGCAATAAAATGAGCGGCATGGAGCACACTAAGCTTGTCGACGAGAAGGAGGGTGCTATGGGTCGCAGACGAGGACTGATGTCAGAGCAGTTAAAGATGGAACTGGCCAAAGAGCTTGGGTTTTACGATACGGTAAAATCCGAGGGTTGGGGAGGCATCACGACACGTGACGCGGGTAACATGGTCAAGCGCGCTGTTCAGCTTGCTGAGGAAGCATTAGCCGCTAAGCGATTGTAACGTTTGGGTTTGATCGAACGGACGTTTCTCACCATATAAAACTCGTTGACAAAGCCGGGGCAGCCCGGCTTTTTTTTCTGTAAAGAGAGCTGAATTTTCGAAATACCCATAATGATCTCGATCCTATTCTTTTTAATTGATCAAGTGGCATGGGAGAGTTTGCCTATGCTACAATAAGAGACTAGGAAATTTAGAAAGTAGGCAGAGGTGAATTACGTGCGTATCTCGGTCAAAGCTCCGGCCAAAATTAATTTGACTCTCGACGTGCTTGCCAAACGGCCGGACGGTTATCACGAAGTGGAAATGGTGATGACAACCGTAGACTTGGCAGATCGTGTGGACATGGCTCTACGCGAAGATGGTGAGATTACGCTGGACTGTTCTGCCAGCTTCGTACCGGATGATATCCGTAACCATGCATATAAAGCGGCAACGCTCATGAAAGAAAAATTTCAAGTACGCCAGGGCGTACACTTGTATATCGACAAGCAAATACCAGTTGCGGCTGGACTGGCAGGTGGCAGCAGTGATGCAGCGGCAACACTGCGCGGCTTGAACCAATTATGGAATCTCGGGTTGACCAGAGATGAGTTGGCTAAAATCGGAGCGGAGATTGGCTCTGATGTGCCATTTTGCGTTTACGGTGGAACAGCACTGGCGACGGGGCGTGGCGAACAGATTGCGCATCTGGGAGCGCCTGCACCGTGCTGGGTCATTCTAGCCAAGCCGCCTATCGGAGTATCTACCCCGGATGTGTACGGAAACCTGCGTGTGGCCCAGATCGATAATCATCCCGATACCAAACAAATGCTGCAAGCTATTGCGACCCAAGACTTTTCACTCATGTGCCAATCTCTTGGGAATGTGTTGGAGAATGTCACGCTCTCGCTCCATCCACAAGTAAGACAGATCAAGGATCTCATGGTCGCGTCGGGGGCAGACGGTGTCCTGATGTCTGGCAGCGGTCCTACCGTGTTTGCTCTTGTGCAAAAGGAAGCGAAAGTACATCGGATCTACAATGCGTTGCGAGGTTTTGTCAAAGATGTGTTTGTTGTCCGAATGTTAGGCGCCAAAGAAGGGGAAATACTTGCATAAACCCGTATGGAAATGATACATTATCAGCATAATATTCGGTTTTGGAGGAAGAGCCATGAAGAAATTGCGCAGAAGTGCACGTCTGGTTGACATGACGCAGCACTTGCTCGCCCATCCCCATACGCTGACTCCTCTCACTCTGTTCGCGGAACAATACGGCGCAGCGAAATCATCCATCAGTGAAGACTTGTCTATCATCAAAGAGGCTTTTGAAGTCCAAGGGGTAGGCTTGTTGAAAACGGTGGCGGGAGCGGCAGGCGGAGTGAAGTATATTCCACAGGTCAAAACGGA
Organism: Brevibacillus sp. AF8; assembly: GCF_021270385.1. NCBI lineage: Bacteria > Bacillati > Bacillota > Bacilli > Caryophanales > Paenibacillaceae > Brevibacillus > Brevibacillus sp. AF8. The sequence goes on from NZ_JAGQDN010000020.1 coordinate 82,753, forward strand.
AGAGGCCCTTCACTTCATGCGCGAACTGATCGGTCAACTCGCTAATCCAGAGAGACTTTTGCCAGGTGGATACTTGTACATGTCCGACATTCTCGGAAATCCACAAACGATGGCGAAGATCGGAAAGCTCTTTGCAACCGCTTATGCGGATAAAAATGTGGATGTCGTCATGACGGTGGAAACAAAGGGGATTCCACTTGCGTATGCGACGGCTATGTTTTTGAATGTGCCTGTTGTGATTGTGCGCCGTGACAACAAGGTGACGGAAGGTTCAGTAGTGAGCATTAACTATGTATCTGGTTCCAGTAAACGAATTCAAACCATGTCACTCGCTCGCCGCGGTTTGGCCGAGCAGTCTCGTGTCCTCATTGTGGACGACTTTATGAAAGCTGGCGGGACGCTGCGGGGCATGATTGATTTGTTGCAGGAATTCCGTGCAACCGTAGTGGGATGCGGCGTACTGGTAGAAACGACAGCGGATGTTTCTGAGCGTTTGGTAGATGAATACGTATCACTTGCAAAACTGCAGGATGTAGACTTCAAGGGCAAGCAAATTGAAATAGAGCTAGGCAGTTTTTTTGAAATTAGAGGGGAGTAGATAGGTATGGCAATCTCTTTTGTTTCAACTGACAAGGCTCCTGCCGCTATTGGTCCTTACAGCCAAGCTGCAAAGGTAGGTCCATTTCTTTTCGCATCCGGTCAAATTCCGCTGCGTGCAGACGGCACTTTGGTAGAAGGTGACGTCGTGGAGCAAACCCATCAGGTTTTTTCCAACATTCAAGCGGTACTGGCAGAAGCCGGTGGCAACCTGACGAATGTAGTGAAAGCGACTGTATTTATCAAGGACATGAATGATTTTGGTCAACTGAACGAAGTGTACGGCCAATATTTTGGCGATCACAAGCCAGCTCGCTCCACTGTGGAAGTGGCACGACTGCCGCGCGATGTAAAAGTCGAAATCGAAATCGTAGCTTATATCGGATAGAAAAAAATGGAAAACAGCCTGATGCCACGCGCATTGGGCTGTTTTTGTACTTGCAGAAAATGTTTCCAAAAAATGACATATAAACATATTTATATATTTTTTCAAAAATTACATAATGATAAGCAGGAATATTTACCCAGCAGGTGGAAATAATCCTAAACGCGTTACATAGATAAAGGGAGTGAACTAGATGGAAGTAACAGACGTAAGACTTCGCCGAGTGAATACGGATGGTAGGATGAAAGCGATTGCATCCATTACAATTGACCATGAATTTGTGGTTCATGATATCCGTGTCATTGACGGAAACAATGGTATGTTTGTAGCTATGCCGAGCAAGCGTACACCAGACGGAGAATTCCGTGATATTGCACATCCGATTTCTTCGACTACCCGTGAAAAGATTCAGGCAGCAGTTCTCACAGAATACGACCGCGTAGGTCAAGAGGAAGAAAGCACTATCGAAGCTGGTGCTTAAAAAGTCCTGATACTCAAAGCACCCTGTCACTTTCGGCAGGGTGCTTCGGCGTCCGTTAACCATAACATTTTTTTAAATCGTTCAAAATAAATTCTCGATCCATTCCTTCTCCGATGAAGACAGCTACCATCTTCGGCCCGAAATTTTCAAATGGAAACAGGAGCACCTGATTATCGGTATGTTGAAACGAGATTAGCTCGGGCTTTCCGTGGAACTGGACATAGCCTTTTGCCCGATAGACGTTTTTAGGGAGATCGTACAGAAAGTCCTCGAATTTTTTCTCGTCTACGGGTCCGGTAAATACATAGGAAAACGTTTCGATACTATTGTAGAGAGAGGGTTGGCTTGTTTTCAGGCCAAGGGATTGCTTGAGCCTGTCCATCGTTGACATTCGGCCGATGCTTTTCTGTACGGCCATGGGGCGGTTTTCCTCGTTGTCGAGCGGTCGCTCATGAACGGTTCGTTTGACTGATAAAAGCCGGGAGACTTCTATTTCTGCCTGAACAGTAGCGTGTATGGGTGCAGTCGGATTGATTTCACTGAGCTTTTGACGAACCCGCTCTACGACATCAGGATTAGTCAAATCGGTTTTGTTCAACAGAAGCAGGTCTGCGTAACGCACTTGGTTTCGAATTGTTTTGACCAGAGTGGCAGTCGAGGAGAATCGTGAGTTGAGGTCCAGAAAGCGAGAGGCGTCGACAACGCTAATGGTCCCTTTTAACTCCAGTCGATCATACAGCTCTGGATGGGTAATCGTATCGATGACATCAAGTGGATCGGCTACACCAGTAGTTTCGATGAGGATTCGGTCTGGCGCAATGGCGTTCATAATATCTTTCAAGCCCTCCGTCAGCTCGCCCTTGATCGAGCAGCATATGCAGCCATCGAGCATTTTTTTGACAGGAAAGCCAAACCCCTGCAATTGTTCCCCGTCAATATCTTCCTCCCCCATTTCATTCATCAATACGACCACTTTCTGGTCTGTGATGCGCAAATGAGTCAGCCACTTTTGCAAAAGGGTGGTTTTTCCGCTTCCTAAATACCCAGTCAGCAAGTATACCTCTGCGCTCATCTCATCCTACCTCCTTCAAATAACCCCTTTCGCCAAACAATATATCACATTTCTGTCAGAAAATTAAATGTTGTCTGCCATATGTCTAACTACTGGCAATGCAAGGAATCAACCATAATCCTGTATCGATTGTCTTGAAATTCACATATGAATTAGGATATAGTCATTGTGGAACTTCTACGATGGAGGGTTGACATGTCTAAGATCCATGCCGTGGTTCTGGCTGCTGGTCAGGGTACACGGATGAAATCGAAGCTGTACAAAGTCCTGCACCCTGTGTGCGGAAAGCCTATGGTTCAGCATGTAGTCGATACGATGGCGTCCATGCAGGTTCAGGATATCGTTGTCGTCGTAGGTCATGGTGCTGACGCTGTCCGTGCCAAGCTAGGCGAGGACGTCACTTATGCTCTGCAAGAAGAACAGTTGGGGACGGCACATGCCGTTTCGCAGGCAGCGCCGTTTTTACAGGATAAAGAAGGAACTACGTTTCTTTTATATGGAGACGTTCCCCTCTTGTCAGCGACTACGTTGTCGGCCTTGCTGACCTATCACGAGGAGCAGCAAGCGGCTGCAACTGTATTGACCGCCGTGTTACCTGACGCAACAGGTTATGGGCGTATCGTGCGCAATGAGGCGGGCGAAGTATTGCGAATCGTGGAACATAAAGACGCTACGGAAGCGGAACGGGCGATCAGAGAAATTAATACGGGCATATACTGCTATGACAACCGAAAATTATGGAAAGCCTTGGCGGAAGTGAAAAATGACAACGCACAAGGCGAATACTATGTAACAGACGTTGTCGGTATTTTGCGTGATGCAGGTGAAAAGGTAGTCGGATACGAAGCGATTGACCCGGAGGAAACAATGGGTGTGAACGATCGTGTGCAGCTATCGGAAGCAGAAGCCTACATGAAAAAACGTATTATGACTGGTCACATGCGAAATGGTGTGACTATCATCGACCCAACTTCTACGTACATCGAAACTGATGTGAAGATTGAGGCAGATACCGTGATTCACCCAGGTTCTTTCCTGCGTGGACAAACAACTATTGGAGCCGATTGTGTAATCGGGCCCCAAGCGGATCTGACGAACGTAGAAGTAGCGAGTGGCGTGACCATTTCTTACTCGGTGATGGTTGATTCGAGTGTCGAAAGTAACTCATCTGTTGGGCCATTTGCTTATGTTCGACCAGGATCACAGATTGGAAGCAATGCCAAAATCGGTGATTTCGTGGAATTGAAAAATGCGAAAATTGGTGACGGTACGAAGGTTCCACATCTCAGCTATGTAGGAGATGCGGAAATCGGAGACGGAGTCAATATTGGCTGTGGAACGATTACCGTCAACTACGATGGGGCAGTGAAGCATAAAACAACAGTAAAAGATGGAGCATTCATCGGATGCAACAGCAATCTGGTTGCGCCAGTTACAGTTGGACAAAATGCTTATGTAGCTGCAGGATCGACCATTAATCAAGATGTGCCAGATAATGCGCTTGCGATCGCACGTGAGCGTCAAGTAAATAAAATCGATTACGCGAACAAAATGCCTCGCAAGGGCAAAAAGCAATCATAACGGGAGGTTCTTGAGAAGATCATGGCTAACTACCGCGACCCAAAACTGAAGGTATTTACGTGCAACGCAAACCCGGAACTGGCAAAAGAAATCGCCGAACACATCGGCGTACCACTCGGAAACGCACAAGTAGTGCGCTTTAGTGATGGCGAATGCCAACTCAAACTCAATGAAAGTGTTCGCGGTTGTGACGTATTTGTCATTCAGCCAACATCTGCTCCCGTTAATGAGCATCTGATGGAGCTTTTGGTCATGGTCGATGCATTGAAGCGCGCTTCGGCTAAGAGTATCAACGTGGTTATTCCTTACTACGGTTATGCTCGTCAAGATCGTAAAGCACGTGCACGCGATCCAATCACGGCTAAGCTGGTTGCGAACCTGATCGAGACAGCGGGTGCACAACGTGTGATTACGATGGATCTGCACGCAACACAAATCCAAGGCTTCTTCGATATTCCGGTAGATCATCTGCTGGGTGTGCCTATCTTGGGTAAACACTTCTCTGAAAAAGGTCTGAAAGACATCGTTGTTGTATCTCCAGACCACGGTGGCGTGACCCGTGCTCGTAAATTGGCAGAACGTCTGGAAGCGCCTATTGCCATTATTGACAAACGTCGCCCAGAACCAAACGTAGCCGAAGTAATGAACATCGTAGGGAACATCGAAGGCAAAACAGCGATCATCATCGACGATATTATCGATACCGCTGGAACGATCACACTGGCTGCAAGTGCACTTGTAGAAGCAGGCGCACGTGAAGTATATGCATGCTGCACGCACCCAGTTCTGTCTGGTCCTGCTATCGAGCGTATTGCAAACTCGAAGATCAAGGAACTGATTGTGACCAACTCGATTCCGCTGACAGAAGAACAAATTATCGATAAGATTACCGTTCTTTCCGTAGCGCCAATCATTGGTGAAGCAATCATTCGTGTTCACGAAGAGCTTTCCGTAAGCAAGTTGTTCGATTAATATACAATCCCCTGTTAGGGGATTGAACTAAACCTCCGATGGACAAGCTAGTGAGGAAACTTTTACTAGCGGTCCGAAGGAGGTTTTTTTGTGGAACAATTACAGGCACAGTCTCGCGAAAAAAAGACAGGCAATGCTGTAAAGGTACTGCGTAACGAAGGTTGGGTTCCTGGTATTATCTACGGCAGCGAAGTGGGCAATAAGCCGATTCAGGTCAAGGGAAGAGAGCTGGATGCGGCCCTGCGTAACCAGTCGACAAACAAGCCATTTCGGTTAAGTGTAGATGGGAACACGCACGATGTCATGGTTTATGAGCTGCAACGGCATCCCTTGCAGGGGAACATTTTGCATGCAGATTTTAAGAAGATCAATATGAATGAAAAAATACACACGTCTGTCCCTGTCCTCATGACAGGAGATCCGGAATTGGGTGTGGCTACCCTTATCCGCCACAGTGTGGAAGTGACTTGCTTGCCAGGTAATATACCAGAATCCTTCCTGGTCGATGTCGATGGAATGAATATCGGGGATGTCGTGCTTGTTTCCGATCTGAATGTCCCACCCGGAGTAGATCTGGGGCTCGAATCCACGGAAGTGCTAATCAGTGTACTGCCAGTGAAGGCCAAGTCCGAAGAATCAATCGATGCGGAACAAGAAGCTGAAGCAGTGGCTGAAAAAGCAGGAACAGCGAACGAATAAAATCAGGGCGTGAAAAAAGAAGGGCGAGGTGATTTCATCTCTGCCCTTCTACTTTTGTTCACGTAACCATTCGAGTACAATGGGGAGAGAGTAGGAGGGAATAAGCGTGAAAGTCATAATCGGATTGGGTAATCCCGGCAAAAAATATGAAGACACCAGACATAATGCTGGCTTTATGGCCATAGATAAGATTAGCGACAAATGGGGAATTCCTGTTACGCAAAACAAGTTTCGTGCACTCGTGGGCGAAGGCCGCATCGAGGGCGAGAAGGTACTGCTGGTGAAGCCGCAGACGTACATGAATCTCTCCGGTGAATCGGTAGCGGAAGTACTCAAATTTTACAAGCTGATCCCCGACGATCTTGTCGTCATCTACGACGATCTTGATTTGCCGACCGGACATCTTCGCCTGCGAGAAAAAGGCAGCGCTGGTGGGCATAACGGCATCAAGTCGATGATTCAGCATTTGGGCACACAGGAGTTTAAACGAATCAAGGTAGGAATCAGTCGTCCTGAACCAGGGCGGAGCGTCAGCGACTATGTTTTGAATACGTTTCCAGTGTCAGAAAGAGCCGACATTCAAGAAGCGGTGAGCTTGGCGGCTGACGCATGCGCCATGTGGACAAGAGAGTCGTTTTTAAAGGTCATGAACCATTACAACAGCTTGAAAAAGTAGTATGATTTCCCACCCAATCGTCCATACTAAGCGATAGGAACAGTATGGGGGTGGTATGTGCATGAGCATACGCTATACATGTCGCTGCTGCGGCATGAAGATTGCAGAATTTGACGAATCGCAAGTAACGGAAGCGCAGCTCGGGTTTGATTCCTTGACCCCGGAGGAACGTGCTCTTATAATATCGAGAGAACAAAGTGGAGATACGGTCGTCAGCATCACGTGCGACTATTGCCGTGAAGCGCTGATTCAGCATCCAGAGCTTTCGCTAGTCGGAAACCCACTTCAATAAGTGGATACGCATTAGGAAGGCTTGCACTGACAAGGCCTTAGCTTGGGGAGCTAAGGCTTCTTTTCGCATGGCTGACCTGCGGTTGTTGTGAACGTAAGCGAAGCTCTGATTTTAGTTGACAGAAGAATTAGAGAGGGGATTAGTGAATGCAAGTCATCATTAACCCGATGAAACAGGACACGAACGTCGGGACAATCGTGGCTGGTTTGGAGAAGGGGCTACATGAGCAGCTTGTCTCTGGCTTGGCTGGTTCCGCGCGACAAGTATTGATGGCGTCATTGCAACAAATGTCAGATCGTCCGGTCTGCGTAGTGACGCATAACATGTACCAAGCACAAAAAGTATACGAAGATTTGATCGAGTTGGTTCCCTCTGATCAGGTGTTGCTTTATCCCGGTAATGAGCTGATTGGCTCTGAGCTTGCCATTGCCAGCCCTGAAATGCTGGCGCAGCGAATTCATGTATTCAACCGTCTGGCCCAAGGCTTTACGGGTTTTTTGGTTGCACCTTTTGCTGGCTTGCGTCGTTTGGTCGTTCCTCCGCAGGTATGGAAGGAAGCACAGATTCAGTTGTCCGTCGGTGATGAGCTTGATATCGAATCCTTTTTGCTCCGATGTATTGAGCTTGGCTATGAGCGAGTGGACATGGTCGAGCGCAAGGGAGAAATGAGTATTCGCGGTGGAATTATCGACTTGTATCCGATCGATTCAGAGTGGCCGGTGCGGATTGAGCTTTTTGATGTGGAGATCGACTCGATCCGTACATTTGACATGCTCTCTCAACGTTCATTAGAATCCGTCCAGACGTATGTTCTTGGTCCAGCGAAAGAAATGATTGCTTCGACTCCGTTATTGCAGGAATCGGCTGTTCGCCTAGAACAAAAGCTGGGAGAAACCCTCGCTAATTTGAAGGATGGGGCTGCCAAGGAAAAAGTCATGGAGCGAATCGGCTCTGATGCAGAGAGAATGAAGCAGGGACAGCGTTTTGCGCAGCTGTATTCGTACATCTCTGTCATTTACCCGACTGGCAATACATTATTGTCCTATATGCCTTCCGATACCTTGCTGATCGTTGATGAGCCTTCTCGCGTGTTGGATACGGCAGCGCAACTGCAAAAAGAAGAAGGGGAATGGCTGACAGGACGCATCGTCCAGGGCGAATATATGTCCAATCTCAGCCTGTCGCGTACGTACGACGAGATCGTGTCGACGAAAAAGCGCCAGATTGTTTACCTATCCCTGTTTTTGAGACAATCACCGAAGACTCAGCCGCAAAACATCGTAAATCTGACTTGCCGTACCATGCAAAACTTCCACGGACAGATGAACGTGCTGAAAACAGAGCTGGCCCGTTGGAAGAAGTCTCAGGATCAGATCGTCTTTGTCGCAGCTGATTTGGAGCGGGCGAAGCGACTGGAGCGTGTCCTGCATGACTACGAAATGGAAGCCGATGTTTTAACAGAAGCAGTGGAAACGGTGCCTCCAGGGCGTCCTACGATCATTTTAGGAAACCTCCAGACAGGTTTTGAGTTGCCGCTAAACAAGCTGGTTGTTATTACGGAAGGTGAAGTATTTACCGCGAAACAGCGCAAGGCGCGCAAAGTTCAGCAGACGATGAACAACGCGGAGCGTATCAAAAACTACCTCGAACTAAAGCCCGGTGATTTCGTCGTGCACGTGAATCACGGGATTGGAAAATACCTTGGAATTGAAACCAAAGAAATTCTCGGAATTCATAAAGATTACCTTCATATTCAATACGCAGCAGGAGACAGTCTGTTTGTTCCGATTGATCAAATCGACCATGTGCAGAAGTACGTGGCGAGCGAAGAGGCACAGCCGAAGATCTACAGCTTGGGCGGCAGCGAATGGAAACGCGTCAAAAACAAAGTCCAGTCGTCTGTAAAGGATATCGCCGAAGATTTGATCAAACTGTATGCAGCCCGCGAATCGGCTGTCGGTCATACATTCTCTCCCGACACGGCAGAGCAGCGTGAATTTGAGGCGATGTTCCCGTATCAGGAAACACAAGACCAGCTCCGCGCGATTTCGGAAGTGAAAGCGGACATGGAGCGCAAACGCCCGATGGATCGCCTCGTTTGTGGAGACGTGGGTTACGGGAAGACAGAGGTTGCGATTCGTGCTGCCTTCAAGGCTGTCATGGACGGAAAACAGGTAGCCGTTTTGGTTCCAACTACGATTCTGGCGCAACAGCATTACGAGACGTTCCGTGAGCGTTTTGCGGAGTATCCGATCCGCGTGGAGGTATTGAGTCGATTCCGTTCGCGCAAAGAGCAGAACGCCACACTAAAAGGACTGAAGGAAGGCACAGTCGATGTTGTCATCGGTACGCACCGTCTGCTTTCCAAAGACCTGACATTCCGCGAGCTCGGTCTGTTAATCGTAGACGAGGAGCAGCGCTTCGGTGTGAGTCACAAGGAAAAGCTGAAGCAAATCAAAACAAATGTGGATGTCATGACTCTGACCGCTACGCCGATTCCACGTACCTTGCACATGTCGATGCTCGGTGTGCGTGATTTGTCTGTCATTGAAACGCCGCCAGAAAATCGTTTTCCGGTACAGACGTATGTGATGGATTACAGCCCTGCTTTGGTTCGCGAAGCGATTGAGCGCGAGATGGCTCGTGATGGGCAAGTGTTCTTCCTCTACAACCAAGTACAGGGAATCGAACAGATGGCGGAGCAGATTTCCATGCTCGTTCCTGACGCGCGCATCGCTGTAGCGCATGGACAGATGAACGAAAGCGAGCTGGAAGGCGTCATTCTCGACTTTTTGGAAGGGAATTTTGACGTGTTGGTCAGCACGACTATCATTGAGACCGGGGTGGACATCCCGAACGTCAATACGCTGATTATTTACAATGCAGACAAAATGGGCTTGTCCCAGCTGTATCAGCTGCGTGGACGTGTAGGTCGTTCCAATCGAATTGCGTACGCTTACTTTACGTATCAACGGGACAAGGTGCTGACAGAGGTAGCGGAAAAACGTCTGCAAGCCATCAAGGAATTTACCGAGCTCGGCTCTGGTTTCAAGATCGCGATGCGAGACTTGTCCATTCGTGGAGCGGGTAATTTGCTGGGCGCGGAGCAGCATGGTTTTATTAATACGGTCGGATTCGACTTGTACAGCCAGATGCTGAAAGAGGCCATTGATGAGCTGAAGGGCGAAGTCAAACAAGAAATTGTCACACCTGTGGAGATCAATCTGCAACTGGATGCCTATATTCCGTCGATGTACATTACGGACAGCCGACAAAAAATCGAGATGTACAAAAAGTTTGTCGCGGTGTCTACATTGGAAGACGTCGACGATTTGGCAGAAGAGCTGCTAGACCGTTTTGGACCAGTTCCGAAGCCAGTTGATAATCTGCTGACCATTTCCCGTTTGCGTGTGTATGCCTTAAAGCACCACATCACCGAAATTAGCCAAAAGAATCCGGACGAGATAAAATTGGTCCTGCACCCTAGCCAGAACAACAACATCGATGGTGGAGCGCTGTTTGCGCTTACCAGTAACTGGAGCAAGAGGGTAGGGCTGTCGGGTGGACAACAGATCACGATTGCTGTTAAAGTAAAGGGGTTAAAGGAAGATGAGGGCGTGCAGTTGGTTGAAAAGCTGCTGCGTCAATTTCACCAGGTGCGAAGAGACACCGGTACGGAGAGTCCTGTGTCATAACTGACAAAATGGGCTTGCCCGGGAAGGGAGAACCTTATTTATGAAACGTTCTGTAGCGATTCTATCTTCGGCTGTTCTGGTCGTGGCACTCATGTCTGGTTGCGGCGGAAAAGCAGAAGAAGCGAAACAAGAAACAAAAACTCCAGCGAATCAGACAGATGGCAGCAATCAAGCTGCTAACGATCCTTTGGTACAATTCCCTAAACTCACTCTGCCTTACGCAGCAGACCAGAAAGCGGTCGTTGTGGAGTATCAAGGAGGAACTGTAACAGGAAAAGAGTTCGAAGAGTTCCTGCGTGTCATTAACTTCATGAACCCACAACAAGGTACCATGATTGAAATGGCTGATAGCAACTCACTGAAGGCTTTTGCTCGTGAGTATACAGCTACCAAGGTTTTGGCTAGCCGTTCCGACGATGCCATGAAAAAAGAGTCCAAAGAACTCGCTGAGAAAACTTTCGAGAAAATCAAAACGCAGTACATGGGCTTTTTGGGCAAGGATGCAGCTAAGTTCACCAAGCTCATGGAAGGCCAAGGCGTAACCAAGGATATGATCGTCAATCAGATGGACCTGATCAACCAGTCCATCAATGTAATGAAAAAGAATATCGATGATGCTACGCTGAAGCAAACCTATGATCAAATGGACAAAGCTTCCCGTACGGTTGCTTCTGTTCGCCACATTCTGATCTCTACCGAAAAGCGCACACCAGAAGAGGCGTTGAAAATCTCCAACGACTTGGAAGCGCGCCTGAAAAAGGGTGAAGACTTCGCGAAGCTGGCAACAGAATTCACAGATGACCCAGGCAGCAAGCAGTCTGGGGGCTTGTACGAAAATGCGGATGTAACGCAATGGGTGCCAGAATTTAAAGAAGCATCCCTGACACAAAAAGTCGGTGAAGTTGGCCCGCCAGTAAAAACTAATTTTGGTTACCATATTATTAAGGTCGAGAATCGCAAAGAAAAGACCTTTGATGAGATGAAAGAACAGCTCCGCGCAAGTTCTTTGGAGAAAGCGTACGATACTTTCGGCAAGAACGAGCTGGACAAGCTCATTACGAAATTCAACATCCCGCAGTCCAAAAATGATGCTCCGGCAAAGAAATAAGAAGTCCAAAGAAAAACAGGGAATTCGTTTCCCTGTTTTTTCGTTTTCTCGCATATTCTTCAAACGTGGGCAAATACTATTATCACTCGCTACCACCCGGGGGAGAGTAATTGAAGTAACTGGCAAAAATTGATACCATCACCCATAGTTAAAATTAGAATTTGAGGAAAAAATACAACTAACCAACCACCATCTATTCACTACCCACTTCTCAGGGAAAGCGAGGCAACAAGACATGAAAGCAACTGGTATCGTTCGTCGAATTGACGACCTCGGTCGGGTCGTGATTCCTAAGGAGATTCGTCGTACACTGCGCATTCGTGAGGGCGACCCGCTTGAGATTTTTGTGGATCGTGACGGAGAAGTCATTCTCAAAAAGTATTCACCGATTGGAGAGTTGGGTGATTTTGCAAAAGAATACGCCGACTCTTTGTATGAAAGCATGAATCATACCGTACTGATTTCAGACAGGGATACTGTCATTGCGGTGGCAGGGGCCTCCAAAAAGGAATACTTGGAGAAACCAATTGGTAGCATTGTTGAGAAATGCTTGGAGGAAAGAAAGACCAGACTGGAGAAAAACGCAGGCTCTTATGAAATTTGTCGTGATTTGAACGAGGCGATGGGCTCGTTCGTCATCGCACCGATTGTTGCAGGAGGCGATCCAATCGGGTCCGTGATCCTCCTCAACAAAAACGAGTCAACCAAGATGAGTGATTTGGAGATCAAAATGTCGGAAACAGCGGCCGGTTTCCTGGCAAAGCAGATGGAGCAGTAGGATAGCTCAGCAAAAACAGCCTCGTACCCCGGGGCTGTTTTTCTTGTGCCTATGGCCTTGTGGTATAATGAACGAAGTTTTAGGTTGGAGAGGAGAAATTTCACGCACATGGCTCAAGAAAAGGCTTCCGTTCAATTTGTGAAAGGCGCGGCGATACTTGGAATTGCCGGTCTTGTCTCCAAGCTTTTAGGCGCTGTATACCGCATCCCATACCAAAACATTGCCGGAGATATCGGCTTGTACGTATATATGCAAGTATACCCGCTGTACACCGCGTTGTTGATTCTAGCGACGGCGGGTTTCCCCATTGCCATCTCCAAGATCGTCTCAGAGCGCGTCGCTGTCGGAGATGCGATCGGGGCGCGCAGGGCGTTTCGAGTAGCCAGTATATCGCTGGTCGTTCTCGGGATCTTTTTCTTCTTACTGTTATATGGAGGGGCACCTATTATTGCCAGTATGATGGGTGATGAGCATTTGATTACCCCGCTCCGAGCAGTGGCTTGGTCACTGCCATTGGTGCCGATGGTTGCGATCTTGCGCGGCTATTTTCAAGGGCATCAAAATATGATGCCGACTGGCGTCTCTCAGGTCGCTGAGCAGTTCATTCGCGTGATTTTCATTCTGGTTGCTGCATTCTGGGCGATGAACGTGTATCAGGACCCTTACCTGGCTGGTACAGGTGCCGTTTTTGCTGCTTTTCCAGGTGCCATTGCTGCTATTCTCGTCTTGCTTTGGTATTGGAGAGCGGACAAAAAGATGGGGCAGCTGTCCGTCGGTCAAGTTCAGCAATCGGCAGCGAAACCATGGACCAATCGTCAAATACTGCGTCATCTCTTGACCTATGCCGTTCCGATTTGTATGGGCGCATTGGTTCTGCCGCTTGTTCCGCTTGTAGACTCGATGACCGTCGTCAATATGTTGCAATGGAGCGGGACCCCGGAGGATTTGGCCAAGCTTTTGAAAGGTGCATTTGACCGTGGTCAGCCACTCATTCAGTTTGGTACATTCTTCGCCACGTCCTTGTCGCTAGCATTAGTGCCTGCGATCAGTGAAGCCGTTGCCCAGCGTCAGCATCAATTGATCTCTCACCGTTCCGAAGTCGCGATTCGACTGACCTTCCTGTTGGGATTGCCTGCCTCCTTTGGACTTGCTCTGTTGGCGGAGCCGATCAACGTCATGCTCTATGGAGACAGCAACGGTACTGAGGCCCTCGCTGTACAGTCCTTCACGATTCTTTTCGCTACGGTGAGTATTGCCAGCGCGGGTATTTTGCAAGGCTTGGGACGTGTAATGCGACCTGCCCGCAACCTGTTTATTGGTGTACTGGTAAAGCTCATCCTCAATCTCGCGCTCGTCCCGTTCTGGGGTATCTCTGGTGCAGCAGTGTCCACCGTTTTAGCTTATTTAGTCGCCATGGGACTAAACGTTCTAGCGGTCATCAAATACACGGGAGCACACATCGGATTCCGCCAAACGGTGAAAAGGCCATTCGTGTCTGTCGTGGTGATGTCGATTGTCGTGCTGATTGTGGAGTGGCTCGCTAATACAGTGCTCGGCAGTGCCGGACTTTCAAATCGTTTGTTCTATACGCTGGTAGGCTTGATTGCTGTCGGTTCAGGAGCATTGGTCTATTTGCTGGCGCTTTTGAAAACAGGCGGACTCACGAGAAACGATATTCAATTTTTGCCAAAAGGAAAGCGAATTGCTTCGCTGTTAACGAAATACAAGCTCCTCCCAGCGGAGAAAGCAAGAATGAACGAAAAGGAGGCGTGACAAGTGGAAATGAAGAATAAGACCATTACCGTAGTCGGTCTTGGTGCCGGGGATTTGGACCAACTCCCTTATGGCATCTATCGTACGCTCAGAGCTGCCAAACAGCTGTATTTGCGCACGAAAGAGCATCCAGTTGTAGCCGAGTTGATCGCAGAAGGCATCACGATTGAGTCCTTTGACGACGTATATGAGCAGCACGATACATTTTCCGATGTGTACACCGATATTGTGGAGCGGCTTTTTTCACGGGTAAACGAAGCGGGCAGTCTTGTTTATGCCGTGCCAGGTCATCCTTTGGTGGCGGAACGTACTGTGCAGCTGTTGTTGGCAGAGGGACCAAACCGTGGCGTAGAAATCGAAATTGGCGGCGGACAGAGCTTTATCGATCCGTTGTTTGCCCGCCTACATATCGACCCGATCGAGGGATTCTCTTTGCTGGATGGGACCGCACTCGCTGCTCATCAAGTATCACCGGGTCTGCATACGATTATCGCGCAAGTGTACGATGCGTTTGTGGCCTCTGATGTAAAGCTGACCTTGATGGAAGTGCTGCCGGACGATTACGAGGTGACGGTAGCGACAGCCGTAGGGGTAGCGGGGCAAGAAATCATTGAGACAGTGCCGTTGTATGAACTGGACAGACTCGATCATTTCGGGAATTTGTCTCTGGTGTATGTACCCCCGACGAAGGACGAGAAGGTATCGTACCGCCAATTCTCCTACTTGAAGGAGATCGTGGCGATCCTGCGCAGTCCGGATGGATGCCCGTGGGATCGCGAGCAAACACATCAAAGCATCCGCAAAAACTTGATTGAAGAGACATACGAGGTTCTGGAGACGATCGACGACGATGATCCAGATGCGATGTGTGAGGAGCTGGGTGATTTGTTGATGCAAATCATGCTCCATTCGCAGATGGCAGCCGAAGACGGATATTTTTCGGTAGATGATGTTGTCGCGACGTTGAATGAAAAGCTGGTTCGTCGTCACCCGCACGTATTCGGGGAAAAGAGCGCGAATGATTCCGAGGAAGCGCTGGCGAATTGGCAGGAAATCAAAGCACAGGAAAAAGCAGCAAAAGGCATCGATGTAACGGTTCAATCACAGTTGGCGGGAGTACCGCGCGACTTGCCAGCACTGATGTATGCGTACAAGCTGCAGAAGAAAGCAGCCCAAGTCGGCTTTGACTGGGACGATATTGCAGATGTGTACAAAAAGGTAGAAGAGGAATACCGCGAGCTGCAAGAAGCATCAGAGGAAGAACGCGCTGGCGAGTTGGGTGATTTGCTATTTGCGGTAGTCAATCTGGCGCGCTTCCTCGGGCTCGATCCGGAGGAAGCCCTCGCATTGACCAACAACAAGTTCAAGAAGCGCTTTTCCTATATTGAAAGCAAGCTGCAAGAAGCGGGCCGTACCTTTGAGCAGACGGACCTGCAAGAGATGGACAAATGGTGGGAGGAAGCCAAACATGAGACTCGATAAATATTTGAAAGTGTCTCGACTGATCAAGCGACGCACGCTTGCAAAAGAAGTGTGCGACAAACAGCGTGTGGAAATCAACGATCGTCCTGCAAAGGCGTCCAGTAACGTGAAAATCGGCGACAAGCTGGCAATCCGCTTCGGACAAAAAATCGTGTCGGTAAAAGTAGAGGACATCAAAGAAAACCCGCGCAAGGAAGAAGCGGCTTCGCTGTATACCGTCATCGGCGAAGTTCCCGTTCCGCGTGATGAAAAAGAAGAAGACGCCTACCTCAAAGGGTAATGTTCAAACGAAAAGAGACTGCCGGGATGGCAGTCTTTTTTTAGGCTTTTTTCCCAACCAAAGGATATAATGAGAGTACCTGAAGGCATTTCCGAAGGGATGTGTGCTGTATGCAACAAAATGGGGTTCGAACGGGTTACTTTTTGTCCATTTCGCTTCTGTTATCATCTATCCTATACTTTTTTGCTTCGAACTGGCCGCTTATGGTCAGGGAACAAAAAATCGGCGTCAGTGTGGCAATCCTCGTTCTTTTTTATGTATTATCCTATGGACTGCGTTTCATCAAACGACATTCGTTTTTGAGCAATTGGCTACTGGTGGCTGGAGGCTTGGCTTTTGGCATCAGTGTGGCTTTGTTGGGGCAAATATACAATTCACATGCCGACAGCTATATGCTGTTCGTCGTATGGCTCATACCGAATTTGCTGTTCGCGATTTTCACGCGCTATCAGCCATTCTATGTCATCAGCTATGTCCTTGCTCATTTGGCGATTTACTTCTTTCTCCATCCATCCGTCATTCATGTAGCGCGTGAAGACGAGTGGTGGTTCATGATTTTTTGGTTGATTGCGTTGGGGAATATGGTCCTGTTTTGGTTAACCTCTACGGGGAAATGGCATTCCAAGCCGATTTGCTACTTATCGTTTCTGACGTTTTCTCTCAGCCTTTTCGGTTCATCCTTCACCGAAGTATATGGTCCGCTCCCTGAGGTTTCATATGTCCTGACGGGCGGGATTCTGTTTGTTACGTTTTTAAAATGGGTGCCGAGTCGCGGGTTTCTGATTGTGACGGCCTCGCTGCTCTCGCTGTTTGTACTTGTTAATTTTATATCCTATATGGTGAAGTATTTCTCAGAGAGCTTCTTTGTTTTGATGCTGCTGCTGACTGTACTCATTGTTTGGGGAGCAGTTGCAGGGATTAATTGGCTGCGCAAGGAATCAGCGCATCAAAAAAGCAAATGGGTGGTGTTTTTTCAAGAGGCATTCACGGTTCTCGTCACCACTATCGCCGCATCCATTGGAGCTATATCGATAGCAGGTCTGCTTTTTCTACTCATTGAAGAAGAAACAGTAATTGATTTGCTGTTTTTCCTTTCATTAATTGGCTTTATTGGTCCTGTAGTGTTTATGAGCCGGATGAATGCAACGGTACGATATACGTTGCTCACAATGGGGTATATATTGGGTGTCGGTTCTGTTCTGTTTTTAGAAGGAGCGTACTGGATCGTTTTCCTGTTGGTACTGTTATACGTCTGGAAAGCTGTCTCTGCCATTCCGGCGCGGCTTTTGACACAGCTGACTTTTTTAGTCGTCCTGGCTACGAAGCTGAATGAGTACCTGCCGTCCTTTGAATATGTACTCTTGATCATCTTTGTTGCGCAGCTGGCGATGTATTACGTAAAGCAATTGCCGGTCGTTTTGCAAAATAGCTCGTTGGTGTACGCCTTACTCTCGCTTTTGATCCTGACGGAGGAAGGGTTTCAATCGGGCTCCATGGATGTAGTCGTGAATTTGGCTTTTTTCACAGTCAGCACGTATTTGCTGTACCGGACATTGCATCAGCAAAATAAGGTGAGATTCGGAATCGTGCTCGGTTTCTGGTTTGCCTTTCTCCTCATGAAGTACTACGACATGCTATGGAGCTTGCTGCACAAGTCACTGAGCCTGCTTCTGCTCAGCCTGGTGTTTTTTATCGCTACTCTGTGGTGGGATCGAAGGGCAAAAATCGAGTGGCCGAAAAGCGAGCCTCCCCTTTTCGTGAAAAAAGCGCTTGTGTTGCTTCCTGTCATTTTGCTGCAATTTGCTTTGATTGGCTATCAAGTATGGAGCAGTGAGACAATACTGGCCAACGGAAAAACAGTGAAGCTGGAGCTAGTCCCAATCGATCCGCGTTCGTTGCTCCAAGGTGATTACGTCAGACTTGGCTACACCATATCTACATTGGACCATGTACAGGTTGACTCAGGGGATAAGATTCGAGTCGTACTCCGCCAACAAGCAAATGGCTTGCACAGCTACAGTGGCTTTTATGAGCTTAATGGTCGATGGAATCGGGCCTACGATCCTCAGCCAGCGGATGTGATCATCAATGGAAGCACAATCGGTGGCGATCGAGTGGAATATGGCATAGAAAGCTATTTTGTCCCAGAAGGAACCGGACTTGATGTCGAGCGGAATGCCAAATACGCGATCGTAAAAATTGGCGAGAAAGGCGATGCCATTCTGGAGAGCCTGTCGAACCAGTAGACATTTCAAAAGAAGAAGCTGCCTGTGTCATCGGGCAGCTTCTTTTGCGTGAAGGAAATCATTCGTTACCAGTCTGTAACCCTTTCCTGCCGAACATTTCCTATCATAGTAGGGAACTTTAGAGAAGGAGGCGTTACCGTTGAACAAAAGCGTAAACAAAGGGATCTCAGTGCTGCTGGCCACTGCGGTACTGGCAAGTCCATTGATGCTCGAGCCAAAAGCGGCTTATGCTCTCTCTATCGAGGATGTTTCTGCAGACAGTACACGTGCGGACGAGGAAACAGAATATACGATTGAGTTTGAAATCAATAAGGACCTATCATCGGGAGACAGTATTTTCGTTAGATTCCCATCCGAATATTCGGTCGACAAAAAATTGAAAAAATCGGACGTCACATTAGAAGATGATGACGATGACGAAATTTCGATCGACAGCGTATATGTAAGCAAGAATGTGGTCGAGATCGAAGTCGATGAGAAGATCAAAAAAGGTACCGTACTTACACTGACCATTGATAATATCACCAACCCGGAAGACAAGGGCAGCTACGAAATCGAAGTAAAAACAAGTTCGGAAACCAGCTACAAGGGCGACAAGATAACAATCGGCAAATCTTCGTCTAGCAGCAGTAGCAGCAGCAAGGGTGACTTCGAGGCTTCCCATAGCAGTAAAAATGCCGAGGACACCATCTCCTTAACGCTCGGAAAATTTAATCTCTCTTCGAAAAGCAAGCTGAAAGAGGGCAAATACATTTATGTCAATTTCCCCTCCAAGGACATGCTGCCAAAGAGCATCAGCAAATCTGATGTGAAGGTAAACGGGTACAAACCGGATTACGTCTCGATTCTCGACAGCGACTCGATTCGAATTGAGATTCCGAGTGGTGCAGACGGAGATAGCTACATAAAGCTGGAGTTTACCTCTTCTGCGGGGATTGTAAACCCGTCGAAGCCAGACAAGTACTATTCGTATGAAGTTGAATATGACAGCAAGGAATACAAGTCAAAAGATGTAGAGATTACAAACACAAGCAATACGCCATTCACCGTTTCTTTGTCGGACAGTTCAGCGGGGGCGCGTACGAGCTATACGTTTGATATGGATCTTTCCTCCAAGCTGGGGTCGAACGTAGAAATCGAGGTCGAATTCCCGAGTGGGGTATCCGTGCCGCCGATTCTTACCAGCAACAACGTCACCGTAAACGGTGCTCAAGTGACGAATGTAAGCGTGTTGGGGAATAAGGTTTATTTCCGCACACCTTACGGATTCACTAGTACGAATCGCGCGAGCATCAAGTTTGCATTCGAAGGCTACTTGACCACTCCGAGAACAGCGGGAACGTATACCGTGACGGCTAAAGTCGACAACAAGACCTATAAGTCGAAGGAATTTCAAGTTTCCGGAGTGACTCCACCAGTCGCGGTGGATAATACATTGGCAACAGTTGGGCTGACGAGAGCGACTGCCTCTACTCCTGCTGGTATTTCAATCGGCATCAAAGCAATGGGTGCTCCGATTGTTCGCAATCAGGGCTTCATTGAAGTCGTACTCCCAGTTGGATTCCGTGTTCCAGCCTACTTGCCAGCGAACACAGTAACGGTAAACGGTGTGGCCGCTAGCTTTGTTGGTGTACGCGGACAAAATCTGATTATTATTCCTGCCCAGGATATTCCGGCAAAAACAGCAGCTCAGGTCAATATCGCCGAGACAGCTGGCATTGTGAATCCGGCTACTCCAGGTGTGTACAGCATTGGCGTCTACAACTCCGAGGAGAGAGGACTGCTATTCTCCCGTCCGGCGACCATCGTGTCGCTGAATGGCGTGAGCTTCAAGCAGAGCGTCGCTTCCTTTACGAAGGCTGGTAAAACAACCGGACTCGCAGTGGCACCGTATACCGTAAATGGCAACACGCTAATGCCAACTACGTTTTTCCGTGATGCCCTCGGATTTTCAATCAGCTACACCAAAACAACTGCAAAAGTTGTGAGCGGCAATACAGTCATGCAATTCAAGGTCGGTTCAAACGTAGCGACCGTCAATGGCAAAAATGTAACACTACCTGCAGCGGTTCAGCTGAAAAACAACGTTCCTACCCTGCCTCTAAAAACCATCACGGAGCGTACCGGTTACAAAATCATCTATGTGAACGGGAACTACACTGTTTACAAGTAAATAGAAGTTTGGCAAAAGCCCCGTATACGTACGGGGTTTCTTTTGTGAAAAACATCTCGATGTTTTTCATTAGAGTTAATGCGACCGCTTGCGATCAACAAAAACGGCTTTGACCGTTTTTGTTCTAAGAGGACATCCCTCCCCATACGATAGTACAAGAAGGGTACGTGAGGAGGGAGTAATTATGAACGATCACACGAGACGACCACGTCATGAAGTCGTGATGATTAATCGTCGCAGCTTAGCGATTTCGGGAGTAAAAAACGTCGAAAGCTTTGACAGCGAAGAATTCCTCTTGGAGACGGACGGCGGTTTTTTAACCATACGAGGCCAAAACCTGCATATGAAAAATCTGAGTCTGGAAACCGGAGAAGTAGCGATCGAGGGGCTTGTTCACGAGATGGCCTATCTGGAGCAAGGGCAGGCCGGCGATCGGTCGAGAGGATTCTTCGGCAAGTTATTCAAGTGAACATCGCCATTCAGTTGCAGACGGTATTGGCCATGTCGATGTGTGGTGCCCTGATGGGTATGGGATTCGATACGTACCATGTATTTAAGGGCAAGGCCAGGCTGCCACTCTGGTTGGTCTTTTTCTTTGACATCCTTTTTTGGGTGGGCAGTATGGGCGCTGTCTTCTTGATTTTGGTGAAAGTGAACGACGGGATTATTCGGTTTCCGATATTTTTTGGAATGATATTTGGCGCGTGGTTGTATTTCTTAATAGGTAGTAAGAAGTATATCCTTTTCTTGCACCGCGTGATAAAATTCTGTCAGTGGTTTTACCGTACGGTCGTAAAAATTATAGACATCCTGCTAGTACGTCCTGTGCTCTTTCTTTTCCGGGTGATCATCATGGTGCTGACATTTTTGTATTCCGTGTTGCTCGCGATCCTCGGCTTTTTGTGGAAAGTGACGCGTTTTGTCACCTCTCCTTTTGCCAGATGGGGTCAACATTTGGGGAAAAAAATGTATGGAAAAACAACAGGATTTTGGACCAATTGGAAGAATTGGTTTCACTCAAAGAAAAAGCGGGAGTAGATTCGAGGTGGCGTACTGATGAAGGAAGCAAGAACCTCTTCCATTAACCGAAAAGGGCAAAGAAGGCGAATGCGTCTTTTTTTCTTTGTGATCCTGTGCTTTTTCGTCTGGACTAGCTATACCTTGTTTTTGCAAAGTGGCGAGTTGTCCAAGAAGGAGGCAGAGCTGGAAGTCTTGAAGCAAGAATCAGCGGTCTTGCAGCAAAAGCAAGACGATCTGACCTATGAAGCAAGCCGGCTAAACGATCAGGAGTACTTGGCAGAGCTGGTACGTAAGCGAATTTTGTTTACCAAGCAAGGCGAAAGCATCTATATCATTCCGGATTGAGTATACATCTGATCTTCAACGAGAGGGAGGCATTCCGCGTCATGGAGATCGAGGTCGGGAGCATACTGGAAGGAAAAATCACGGGTATTACGAAATTCGGAGCGTTTGTTCAGCTGCCAGGCGATGTGACCGGACTGGTGCATATTAGTGAAATTGCTGACGTCTATGTCCGGGACATCCATCAATTTTTAAAAATAGGAGATACGGTAAAGGTAAAAGTCCTCAGCCTCCGTGAGGGCAAGATCGGGCTTTCTATCAAAAAAACAATGGAAAAGGAACGACCACCCCGCAATCAGCGGGAGCGAAGGGAAGGCTTTGAAGAAAAGCGTAGAGAAAAAGGGCCGCGGTCGGTCTATATGATTCGGAAAATTATGACTTTTCTTTCTTCGTGAAAAGCGCATTTTGACTGTAAAAACAGGAAGGTCATTTCAAAGTCTTGCCGAATAAAGTATCCTAAGCCCGTTTCGCAAAGCGCGAATCACCTGTCAGCCGACGTTATCCGCCATAACGTCGGTTTTTTTTGTCCATTTTCGTTACTGAATTTGTCGCACGATTCTGTGAATGTACGTTGGATTTTTGACAAATTTTACAATGCCCCCTCCGTATAATGGAGAAACACATTGACCAAGAACGGGGTGGAGCGAAATGATTGCGAACAAAAACGTAACACAAGCCGGACAGGCTTGGACGCGGCAAGTGTCCGATCGAATGGGTACCACTGCCCAGACGTGGGGAGAAAAAGTAGCAGACTTCATAGAGAAGTGGAATGTTCTCCCCATCCTTATGGGCTTCTTATTAGGACGAGCTCTGATCGTGGAGGAGCTAACCCCCTTTGCTATACCGTATTTCATTGTCATGTTTTATATTCGTCGAGATTGCTTGCTTGTCACGGGGATGGCTCTTATTATCGGTGCTTTTACCCAGTCGGTGCCTGTTGGACTGGAAACCGCCTTGAGCGTGATACTTGCTCTGTTTGCCTGCAAGCTGATGAATAAAATGCGTAAGAAAGATTTTTCACGGACGCCGTTGCTGGTTGTCGGGACGATTTTCATCAGCCGTCTGTTGTATGCGGTTCTGACCAATCAGGTAACGACCTACGAGCTCGTGATGGTAGCAGTAGAAGCGATTCTTGGCTTTGTACTGACGCTTATCTTCATTCAGTCCTTATCGATCATTCATTTGGCGAAGCCTTATGAGCCTCTCAAAAATGAAGAGATCGTTTCGCTAGTGATTTTACTGGCTTCCTTGATGACGGGTACCGTGGATTGGATGGTCGAAGGCATTTCGATGGAGCATGTACTCTCACGCTATTTGCTGCTCATCTTTGCTTTTGTCGGTGGTGGCACGATTGGTGCGGCTGTTGGCGTGGTCACAGGTCTCATCCTCAGTCTGGCTAATGTGAGTGCTCTTTTACAAATCAATCTGCTTGCCTTTTCAGGTCTTCTTGCTGGCTTGTTGAAGGAAGGCGGTAAAGTGGGCGTATCCGCAGGCTTGTTGATTGGTACGGCTATTCTTGCGATTTACGGTGGAGCAGAAGAGACACTCTACTACTCCTTGATCGAAACTTCTCTGGCGATTGTTCTCTTCATTCTGACCCCTGCTGCTCTTTGGAAAAAAGTAGCCCGATTTATCCCCGGGACTCCTGAGAATCTACAATCCCATCAAGAATACATGCGCAGAGTTCGCGATGTGACCGCGGGCAAAATCCAGCAATTCTCCGATTTGTTTACGCAACTCTCCCATAGCTTTGCCCAGACAGCCGATCCTGAAGAAATAGAAGAACAGGCCGACGCCTTTCTCAGCCGTGTATCTGAATTCACCTGCCAAAAATGCTGGAAAAAAGAACAATGCTGGGAAAAAGATACACAATCGACCTATGAGGGAATGCGCTTTTTAATGGAAAAAGTATACGAGAACGGTACCTTGGCCGGCGTTACGCCGCCGCGTGACTGGGAGCGCAAGTGTGTCAAAACCGAAAAGGTCATGACTGTGATGGAGCAGGAATACGATCGCCAGCAGTCGTTTGACCAATTGAAAAAGCAGGTAAAGGAAAGCCGAATGCTCGTAGCTGACCAGCTATCGGGAGTCTCTCGGGTCATGAGTGATTTTGCCCGGGAAATACAGCGAGAGGGAATGGAGCTGAGCTTTCAGGAAAAGCAGGTCTCACAAGCATTGGAGGGCTTGGGTCTGTCGGTACGCCGCGTAGAAATACACAGCTTGGAAGAAGGGAAGGTTGATATCGAAATCAGTCAGCCGACTTGCTATGGTCGTGATGAATGCGCGAAAATCGTGGCTCCGATGCTCACGGAGATATTGGGAGAAAACATTGTGGTACGCGAGAGGCATTGTGAAGCACAAAAAGACGGTTCATGCACAATGTGCCTTGCTTCCGCCAAAACGTATGAAATCGATATCGGGGTCGCAGGGGCAGCCAAAGACGGCAAGCTATTATCCGGTGACAGCTTCCGGACAATGGATTTGGGGAATGGAAAAATGGCGCTGGCGATCAGCGATGGAATGGGGAATGGCGAGCGGGCATCCATAGAGAGTCAATCCGCCCTCGATATGCTCCAGCAGCTTCTGCGTTCTGGTATGGACGAAAAAATTTCAATCAAAACCGTTAACTCCGTGCTCGCCCTGCGCTCCAAGGAGGAAATGTTCGCGACGGTGGACTTGGCATTGATCGATTTGCAAACCGCTCATACCCGTTTTGTAAAAATCGGTTCCACCCCGAGCTTTGTCAAAAGAAATAAAGATGTCATTACGATCACCGCCAACAACCTGCCAGTAGGGATTTTGGAAGAAATCGAGGTGGATGTTGTATCTCGTATGCTCAAGCCGGGTGATTTGCTCGTCATGATGTCCGACGGCATTTATGAGGCGCCGCGCCATATTGAAAACAGGCAAGCGTGGATGAAGCGAATCATCAGCGAACTGGAGACGAATGATCCACAGGAGGTCGCTGATTTACTATTGGAAAAAGTCATTCGCCAGCATTCTGGACAAATTGTTGATGACATGACCGTGCTGGTGGCGCGAATTGACCGCTTTGTACCACAGTGGGCTGCCATCGCGGTACATGGCATGGAGAAGCTCGAGCGTCCACGGATTGTGAGTTAGGAGTATGTTTTCTCCATTACCCGTCGATACTGTTGCTAAAAATATCCTGCGAAGTGAAGTGGATGAACGTTCGCAACACGGAGCTGGGACTGACAAAACAGATCGAATGGGGAGATTATTGTGAAAGAAGCGACACTTCGTCAAATACTGGTAGTGACAGACGGCTGCTCCAACTCGGGGATGAGTCCCGTTGCTGCGGCGGCACTGGCAAGAGAGCAAGGGATTACGGTCAATGTGATTGGCGTAATCGACAAGAGTGAGCTGGGTGAGAAAGGGGAGAAGGAAATCAGGGATATTGCGGAAGCAGGTGGTGGACTCTGCGACATCGTATACCCCCAACAGCTTGCACAAACGGTACAAATGCTGACGCGAAAAGCAATGACGCGCACCATTCATCAAGTAGTTAATAAAGAATTAAAAGAGATTTTGGGCGATTCCGGAATAGAAGAGCTGGCACCTGATAAAAGAGTGCAGGTTGCCGGAATGGTTGACGAGTTGGGTGAAAAAAGCAGCTTGAACGTCGTGATGCTGGTCGATACCTCAGGAAGTATGAAGCCAAAGCTGTCGGCTGTTCAGCAAGCGATTCACGATTTCAGTATCAGTCTCCATTCGCGGAGTGGCCATAGCAGAATGGCAGTCGGTTCATTTCCGGGGAAACAAAAGCATCTCGATATCCGCATTCCGTGGACAGAAAAGGTCGAGCAGGCCCATCAAATTACGAGTGATTTGGCGATGAGCGGAATTACTCCTACTGGCCCCGCCATCGTAGAGGCAATTGCCCTGTTTGAGCAGGACAAGCTCCCACGCACGCTGCAAGAGCGTTACATCGACCAAGACGAAGAGGACGATTCGAACGGAATGCTGCGTGACCATGTCTTTTAAGGCAGCCACCCCCGACCTGCCCAAGCACTTTACAGGCAAATGGAACAAAAAATCGTACCATGTCTTACGGGAGTTGGGGCGTGGTGCAAACGGGACCGTGTACTTGGTATCCCAAGGTGGCGTACAGCGCGCGGTTAAGGTCGGTGTGGAGGGCATAGACATTTTAATGGAAGTGAATGTGTTGAAAAGCACACAGCAGGGGCGGGATTCCAAAGTGGGACCGCTCCTGTGCGACGTGGACGATCTCGTTGTAAACGGGAAGGCCTGTACGTTTTATGCCATGGAGTATCTTCAAGGCTTGCAATTGGATGAATATATCAAGCAAGAGGGTACGGACTGGGTGGCCGTGATGATGGTTCAATTGCTGGCGCGACTGGATGTTTTGCACCAGCATGGCTATATTTTTGGTGATTTGAAGCCGCAGAATGTGATGGTGACCCAAACGGACAAGCAGGTACGCTTGATTGATTTTGGTGGAGTGACCAAGCTGGGAAACGCCGTTCGGCAGTTTACAGAAGAGTATGATCGAGCTTTTTGGCACGCAGGTGATAGACGGGCTGAAGTAAGTTATGACCTGTTCTCGACAGCCGTGATGATGGTGCGTCTGACGGTTGGAGCAGAAACGTGGAAAAACAGCCTTGGTGACCCACGTCACACGATATTACTCTGTGATATAATACGAAAAAGTGACAGCCTGTACCCTTACCGGGAGCCTTTATTGAAGGCGTTTCACGGCAAGTTTGCGACCGCGAAAGAAATGCGAGCGGAGCTGTTGGCAGTCTTGCAAGATAGCATGGTCGCCAAACCGCAAAAGTCGCAAAAGAAAGCGCGGAAGAAGGGGAATGCAGGGGCGGGCATTAGCGGTCTTTTTGTCGCCTCGTTGCTCCTATTGGCTGGCACTTTGTATTACGCATGGTTTATGTGAAGGATGTGACGGTTCGTGTCCTCAGATTTGGTGATGGATACTTGCTTGTTGGCAGGCTCGATTATTTTGAAAAACGGTGGAGAGACTTACCGAACGGAAGAGACAATGGCATTGATTGCGAAGGCTGCGGGGATGGATGATGTCAACAGCTCGGCTACGCCTACAAGCATCATCCTGTCCTTTCGTTGCAGTGGATTCGATCATACAAGAATGGTTCGTACCCCCAAACGTACGACTAACCTCAATAAAATAACGCTCGTGAATGATGTTTCCCGACAGTTTGTCGGTGGGAAAATTAATTTGGAGCAAGCCTATCGGACGCTGCGTGAGATCGATCAGAAAAAGCAGATCTATCCGAAATGGTTGCAGCATCTGGCAGCCGCTACGGCTAGCGGCTCCTTTTCTATGCTTGCAGGGGGAGATTGGGCAAGTCTGATTCCTTCTGCGATGGCCGGTTTGATTGTGAACCTGAGCCAGGAATATTTAGAACAGTTTGTCCGGATGAAGTTTTTTACAGAGTTCTCTGCCGCTTTACTAGGAGGACTTTTCGCGTTGTTGACTGTGACGATCTATCCGCAGTTGCATTTAAGCATCATTATTATTGGTGCGATGCTTCCACTGTTTCCGGGGATCGCCATCACCAACTCGCTTCGGGATTTGATGGCTGGTGATTTGGTTGCAGGTGTTTCACGCGGAGTAGAAGCCATGCTGACAGCTGTCTCCGTTGCGGTAGCCACAGCCATTATTCTTTCGTTTACGAGGTGAGTACGATGTTGTTACAAGGATTGGCGCTTAGCTTCGCCTCTTCAGTAGCGTGGTGTGTGCTGTTTAATGTGCCGGTTCGAACAATCGTAGCGGGTGGTTTAGCCGGAGTGGTCGGTTTTCTCGTCTACTCGATTCTTCCTATCTACGGTGCAGAGGTCTTGTTGTCGACGTTTGTTTCTGCTGCTGCTGTTTCTTTGCTCAGTCAGCTCTTATCTATTATACTGCGAGTTCCTTCTACGAATTTTAGCGTTGCGGGCATTATTCCACTGGTACCGGGATCGTTGGCTTACAAAGCCATGCTTGCTTTTGTAAACAACGACTATGTCGGAGGAATTACCCAGGCGACCAAAACATTGATGGTAGCCGGCGCGATTGCTTCTGGACTTATATTTGGAATTTCGGTTCTGACGATTTGGAAAGGAGCCCGCTATGCTGGCAAGCGTGCGCAACGAGATTGAGTCCGAGGGGCTTTTGCTTCCAGGTGAGACCGTTGTCGTCGGGATATCCGGTGGCAACGATTCTACCGCACTGTTGCATATATTGGCTTCTCTCAATAAACAATACCAGTATCATTGGAAGCTGCATGCTGTCCATTTGAACCACGGCTTTCGTGGGGAAGAAGCAAGGCAGGACGCACGCTATGCAGAAGAGCTGTGCCGCGAACTCGGTGTGGCTTTCCACCTCTTTGAGTATGACGTCCCCGCTTATATGGAAAAAACGGGTCTGGGCGGGCAAGAGGCGAGTCGGGACATTCGCTATCGGCTGTATCGAGAGGTAGGTCTGGCGCAAGGAGCGACCAAGCTGGCATTGGCCCATCATGCTGACGATCAGGTGGAAACGATTCTCTTTCGTTTTGTACGAGGCAGCAGGTTGCATGGACTGACAGGGATGCCGAAGCGAAGAATGCTTGCGGATTGCCCGATTGAGCTCGTGCGTCCGCTCTTGCATAAAACGCGTCAAGAACTGGAAGGCTACTGTCGGGAACATCAACTCGTCCCCCGTGAGGATAGCAGCAACCAATCGCGCAAATATACGCGCAATCTGCTGCGTCTGGATGTCATGCCCTTATTGGAAAAAGTGAATGACAAATATCGGGAGCATATCTTGGCTACCGCGGAGGCAATCCGGCAGGACGAAGCGCTTTTAATGAGGCTGGCGATTGAGCAGCTGAAAGAGGTAACGATTGAGAAAAAACCTGAAGCATTTTTGATGGACAATGACAAGTTTCAAACTTGTGACGTTGCTTTACAAAGGAGAATGATTACTCTAATATTAAGTTATCTCTCAAAACATACCGAATGGTCTTCGCAACATGTGGAGACCGTTTTGCACATGCTAGGGGGAAGTCGCCCTTCTGCGGAATTGCATTTGCCAAATGGCCTGGTAGTGGACCGGGTGTACGGGCGAATCACTTTTCGTCGTAGAAAGCGACAGGATCGCATACATACGTATAGTTACGAGCTCGCCGTTCCCGGTGTAACCTGGATCGACGAGAGCAAGGCCACGGTACATATTACTTACCTGGAAGGTCCCATGGATTGGGAGCGACTCCCTGCGAATGAAGCGGTCTTTGATGCCGATCAGTTGCCAGGATCGCTGTATTTGCGTAACCGAAAACCTGGAGACCGCATCACCCTGTTTGGCTCAGCAGATGGAAAGAAGCTAAAGGATTTATTAATCGATGCCAAATTTCCGCGAGCATGGCGTGACAAACTTCCGCTTTTGACGGCGGGCGAAGAGGTGATTTTGGTACCAGGTGTGCGCCGTTCCGCCGTAGCGCCTGTCAATGGACAGACCAGGCGTTTTCTACACGTGCGGGTAGAGTTTGGAGAAGATTGGCGGGAGGTTTTTTCATGAATCAAGACATCGAGAAGATTTTGCTATCAGAAGAGGATATCGCGGTAAAGGTTCGAGAATTGGGTGAGAGGCTGGCTGCAGAATACAAGGATAAAAATCCATTGGTCATCTGCGTGCTGAAAGGCGCAGTCATTTTCATGGCTGATCTGATCCGTCACATGAACATTCCGTGCGAAATGGACTTCATGGCAGTTTCCAGCTACGGAAGTGGAACAGAGTCCTCTGGCATGGTGAAAATCTTGAAGGATCTCGATACATCTGTGCAAAGCAGACACGTACTGGTTGTAGAAGACATCATGGACAGTGGACTGACGCTGAGCCGCTTGGTAGAGCTGTTGCGCCATCGGGAAGCCGCTTCTGTAAAAGTGGTGACTCTCTTGAACAAACCAGAGCGTCGCAAGGTGGATATTTCACCGGATTACAAGGGTTACGATGTTCCAGACGAATTCGTTGTGGGATATGGCTTGGACTATGCCGAGCACTACCGTAATCTGCCTTATATCGGTGTATTGAAGCCTGAGGTCTACACGAAGTAGGTTTGTTGTGGAGACCGTACTTTCTATGATAAAATGTGAAAAGTGTCTGTTCGTGAGAGGAGGTAAGGAATGAATCGCTTTTTTCGTAATACCGGGTTCTACCTACTGATTTTTCTTGTCACGGTCGGGATCGTGAATTTCATCCTCTCCGGTACTGATAAGGTTGGGAAACTTACATATCAGGAATTCCGGGTACAGCTAAAAGCTGACAACGTCACTGAGTTGGCGCTTCGACCAGAGAATGGTACTTACAGGGTTGAGGGTACGTTGGCAAAAGCTATTCCGGGACAGGAAAGCAACAAATTTTTTACCAATGTTCCTTTGTATGATTCAGATGTTGTAAAGCTAGTCGAAGAGAAAATTGATGCACAAAAGATGAAGAATGTAGCGTTCAATCCTGCGGAGGGCAACAGTATTTGGCTCACGTTCTTGACCTCAATCATTCCTTTTGTCATCATCTTCATCCTGTTTTTCTTTCTTCTGAACAATGCCCAAGGTGGCGGAAGCCGAGTGATGAACTTCGGTAAAAGCCGCGCGAAGCTTTACAACGAAGAGAAGAAACGCGTTACCTTCGACGACGTAGCAGGAGCGGACGAAGAAAAGGCTGAGCTGGAGGAAGTCGTTGATTTCCTGAAAGACAACCGTAAGTTCAATGCGGTTGGCGCTCGTATTCCAAAAGGGGTACTGCTCGTAGGTCCTCCGGGTACAGGTAAAACCTTGCTCGCGCGCGCTGTTGCAGGCGAAGCTGGTGTGCCGTTCTTCAGTATCTCCGGTTCTGACTTCGTGGAAATGTTCGTTGGGGTGGGTGCATCCCGCGTACGTGACCTGTTTGAAAATGCTAAGAAAAATGCTCCTTGCATTATCTTTATTGACGAGATTGACGCCGTGGGTCGTCAACGCGGAGCTGGACTCGGCGGCGGCCACGACGAACGCGAGCAAACTCTCAACCAGTTGCTCGTAGAGATGGACGGTTTTGGTGGAAACGAAGGGATCATCATGATCGCTGCGACCAACCGACCTGACATTCTCGACCCGGCTCTCTTGCGTCCGGGACGTTTTGACCGTCAAATTACGGTTGATCGTCCTGATATCAAAGGCCGTGAAGCGGTGCTCAAGGTTCATGCCCGCAACAAGCCGATTGGCGAAGACGTGAAGCTGGACGTGATTGCTCGTGGTACATCGGGCTTCACGGGCGCAGACTTGGAGAACTTGCTGAACGAAGCGGCTCTCTTGACTGCCCGCAGAAACAAAAAGCAAATCACAATGACCGAAGTAGATGAAGCGATTGACCGAGTGATTGCGGGTCCAGCGAAGAAGTCTCGCGTAGTCAGCGAAGACGAACGCCGTCTGGTTGCCTTCCACGAAGCTGGTCATACGATCATCGGATACCACTTGAGAAATGCAGAAATGGTACATAAGGTAACAATCATTCCGCGCGGCCAAGCTGGCGGATATACCGTGATGCTGCCGAAGGAAGACCGTTTCTTTGCTACCAAATCAGACCTGCTCGACAAAATCGTCGGCCTGTTGGGTGGACGTGTTGCGGAAGAATTGGTGCTCGGGGATATTAGTACCGGGGCGCATAATGACTTCCAACGCGCGACTGCTATCGCGCGCAGCATGATTACCGAATACGGAATGAGCAAGCTCGGACCAATGCAATTCGGTAAGAGTCAAGGTCAGGTATTCCTGGGCCGCGACTATGGCAATGAGCGTAACTACTCTGATAAGATTGCCTACGAGATCGATCTCGAAATGCAAAATATTATCAACGAGTGCTACGCAAAGTGTACAGAATTGCTGACAAAGCACCGTGATCAGCTCGATCTGATTGCGAACACGCTGCTCCGTGTAGAGACTCTCGATGCTGAGCAGATCAAGCAATTGATCGAAACAGGTAAAATGGATAACGATCCAGATGCAAATAAAGATGTGGTCGTGAACATTCAACCGAAGCTGGAAGAAGTAAAAGAAGAACCAAAGCAAGAAGATACACAAGAAGATACAAACGAAGAACCGAAACAATAAGGGGCGCCTCAGGTGCCCTTTTTTGCAATATCGGAAAGTGTAAATATTGTGGGTATTTAGCTCCTAAGTTTTAAAGGTGTCGATGAACCGATAAAGCTAGTGAGAAGAAAAAGCGCAGGGCTCGTAGACCTTGACAGGCCACCCCAGTCGGAACTAAAAAAAGGGGACCACGCTTGTCGAACACTTCTTCCTTGAGAAACTTCCGCCCGCAGGGTGGCTTTGGCTCGACGGTCCCCTTTTTTAAGTGGAGACGGCCAGTAAATCCCCTTGCTGGCGTGTCAGAGTCGAAGAGAACTGCGCTTTTTCTTCTCCTCCACTTTGTTGACTCATACTTAAAGGCAAACCCAAAACGAATGAGAGGGATTGGATATGTTGCTTACACCAGGCATGGCTGCATTTGACATGGATGGAACCTTACTGACTCACGATTCAAAGCTGACAGAAGGCACGAAAGAAGCACTTCGCCAATTGCAACAGCAAGGCTGCAAACTCGTTTTATCTACGGGCAGGATGTATGGCTCCGCTCAAATTCCGATCGATTCCTTTCCTTTTGACGGCTTTGTCTGTAGCAATGGCGGTGCTATTTTCGAAGGAGATGGCACGCTGGTCCGTCGATCGCTCCTTCCTACTGAGATGATAATCGGTACGATCCATGCACTGAGGCAAGAAACGATTTATTATGAGCTTCATGATACCAACAGCAATCGCTGGATGGTCAAAGAAGACCGTGAACGTTTGGAAGCGACCATGAGTGAGGATGCGTCTGTGGAAGGATTCTCGATCTTGAATTTTCCTTACTATAGGCTCGCTCGCATAGAGCCATTGGCAGAGATGTTGGAAAAAGTAGAGTCCGGGGAAGTAGAGATCGTCAAGTTCTTCATCTGGCATCATGACCCGGATCGTCTGGAGTGGGTGAAAGCGCAGCTACAGCCTTGGAGCGAGCAAGTGACCATCACTTCATCTGGAAAGCAGAATGTCGAAGTGATTCCTCAAGGGGTATCCAAATGGGAAGGTCTTCAATACTTCTGTGAAAAATGGGGGATCTCCCCAGAGAAAGTAATGGCATTTGGCGATGCAGAAAACGACCGTGAAGCATTAACGGGCGCAGGATATTCCGTCGCGATGGAAAACGCTTCTGACGAAATCAAGCAGGTAGCCAAATATATCGCCCCACACCATAATGAGGAAGGCGTTGCCCGCTTTATTCGGGAGCGTGTTCTGGGGGAAAAAGGCGAGTAAGGGAATGAAGAGCAGAAGCTGCGTCTGTACGGACCGGTTTCTGCTTTTTCGCTCAAAATGTACCACGTTGACAAGGTGAGGTTATACGCTTACAATGACCGTAAATTATGACACCACCGTAGGGGGATTTTTTCCATGGACGCTTTAGCGTTAGAAAAAAAAGCCCAGCGCAACGCTGAGTTACGTGAACGACTGCTACAGTTGAAGAAAGAGCGTAATGCCATCATTCTTGCTCACTTTTACCAACGTCCCGAGATTCAGGAAGTCGCTGACTTCATTGGCGATTCCTTTGGATTGGCGCAGAAAGCGAAAGAAACGGATGCCGATGTGATTTTGTTCTGTGGGGTTCATTTTATGGGGGAAAGTGCAAAAATTCTCAATCCCCAAAAGACCGTCATTATTCCCGATGAACGGGCTGGCTGTCCGATGGCGGACATGGTGAACGTAGACGGGCTCCGCAAGCTCAAAGCACAACATCCAAATGCTAAGGTAGTGGCTTACATCAATACTTCTGCGGATGTTAAGGCAGAAACCTACATCTGCTGTACGTCGTCCAACGCGAAGCGCGTGATCGAGTCGATCGACAGCGATGAGATCATTTGGGTGCCGGACAAAAACCTCGGTCACTATGTATCCCAATTCACGGACAAGAAAATGATTATTTGGGAAGGGTACTGCAACACGCATGACCAACTGTCTGTAGAAGACATCATGACGTTGAAGCAGCAGCACCCAGAGGCTGTGGTAGTCGTTCATCCGGAGTGCCGTCCAGAAGTGGTATCCCTGGCTGACTACGTTGGTTCCACGACCGGAATTTTGAAATACTGCCGTGAGTCTTCGCACAAAGAGTTTATTATTGGAACGGAAGACGGCACACGCTACATGCTGGAAAAGGACAGCCCGGACAAAACGTTCATTTTCGCTTCCAAGTACCTCGTTTGCCCGAATATGAAGGTGAACAACCTGAAGAAGTGCGTCGAGGCGCTGGAGAATATGAAGCCGGAGATTTTTGTTCCGACAGATGTTGCAGATGCGGCACGTGCTTCCTTGGAGCGCATGCTTGCGGTAGCGCCTGCTTAAGGGGCAGACTGATCAAATGCAAAAAGGGAGTAGAGCGCAGGGGCTTTACTCCCTTTTTCTATTAGGAGATTTTGGTTAAGGGCTGGATGTCTTTTCGTCGGTAAATGTTCAGGACGAGCACAATCATACCGGATAACAGCAAGGATCCGTAAACATCTTTTACTCGTCTGATGGCATGGAGCAAACGAAGAAACAGCATAACGCCAAGAATGAAAAAGGCGATCCCTACATTTGGTCCAAAAATATAGTCAGACTCAAGGGCGGGCAATGCATCTAGAGAGGCACCAAAGCCCTGGCCCCATAAGGTAATCTATGTTATTCCATAAAAAGGAAAAAAGAAAGACCTCCTCGCCGGGAAGTCTTGTTATCTGTGCTTAGGAAGGCATCGGGGTAGGAGTTGGTTTTCCGTAGCCTTGCCCGTAGGTTTGGTCTATGTAGGTACGAATTTCTTTAGTAGATTTGCCTTCTTCTTTCAGCTTGCCGGAAATAACGGCGATTTCCATGCATACGCCGCAGCGCGTGCCGTGGTCATCCCAGACAATGGAGCCATCAGACTTTTCTTCTTTGATGAAGCAGTTGCCATTATGCCCGTGTCCAGCACTTTCACCACAACCACAATAGCATGGAATGGATTTGAGCAGCTCACGATTTGCGGCAGCAACTTTGTAGGATTGGATAATGACAGGGTCTTGGTTGTCTAAAAATTTTGGTAGCTGATCAGCGGAAGCAGTCAATTCCTGCAAATCTCCATTGGGGGCGTGCTGCGTGTGATCGCTATGATTCTGTTCAGCTTGATCAGTAGAGCCACAGCCAGTAAGCAGAGCTGCGGTGATAAAAGTAATGGCTAACCATGATTTACGTTTCATCTTGGACATACCTCCTGCCAGTTATTTTATCATAATGAGATGGAGAAATTGTGGAGCCAGGAGAGAAGATGCACACTTATGATTTTTAAATCGTAATAAATCCTATTTACTTTTTGGGCTCCTCTCCGTATAATGAAAAACGACGAAGACGTAAATCGGAATCATTTTGAATTGGAGCAGGAGGAAATATAGATGAAAAGAGTTATGTTGGCAGCCCTAAGTTTCATTACGGCAGTGGGGCTGGTGGGATGTGGAGCAGCGAACGAAACGGCTGGGACTCCGCAAACTGGCAGTGATGCGTCAGGGAAACCAAAAGTATACACGACGATTTATCCATTGGAATATGTAGCAAAGCGGATCGGCGGTGAACATGTGGAGGTTACGAATCTGGTTCCCGCAGGCGTAGAGCCTCACGACTTCGAGCCAACCGCAAAAGACATGGTCGCTCTGTCCGGAGCAGATATCTTCGCCTATAACGGCAGTGGTTTAGAGCTGTGGGTAGAGAAGGCTGTAACCAACCTCGACAAAAACAAAACTACGATCATTAATGCGACGGAAGGTCTCGAGCTGATTCGTGCAGCTGAGCATGAGCATGAAGGAGAGGGCCACAAAGAAGAAGGTCACGCAGAAGAAGCAGGGCACGACCACGGGGATCTGGACCCTCATGTATGGCTCGACCCGATGCAACTGAAGGCACAGGCAGAGAAGGTCAAAAATACGCTCGTGCAAAAAGATCAAGCGCACGCTGCTGATTACGAAAAGAACTTCACACAATTAGCAACAGACTTGGAACAGCTGGATAAAGAGTTCAAAGATATGGTTACGCAAGCGCCGAAGAAAGAATTCATGGTTTCTCATAGCGCATTCAGCTATCTGGCAAAACGCTACGGGCTGGAGCAAGTAGCGATCTCTGGGGTCAATCCTTCTGATGAGCCATCCACAACAGAGTTGAAGAGCTTGGTGGAGCATGTAAAGGAACACAATATTTCTTATGTGCTGTTCGAAACGTTGGTTTCTCCGAAGGTAGCGGAAGTGATTGCGAAGGAAGCTGGCGTGAAGACGGCTACGCTCAATCCGTTGGAAGGTTTGACGGAAGACGACGTAAAGGCGGGTCGTGATTACTTGTCCATTATGCGTGACAATATGAATACATTGAAGACTGCACTCCAATAAGTTTTCCCTCGAAAAAATGTCGCTTGCCAGGCGGCATTTTTTCATTTATTAGTAGGATGCTTGTGGTTCGGGCAAAATCGTAGTACGATGAAGGGAATCAAATAAGAACAAATCCGA
This sequence comes from Brevibacillus sp. AF8, assembly GCF_021270385.1. Lineage (NCBI taxonomy): Bacteria > Bacillati > Bacillota > Bacilli > Caryophanales > Paenibacillaceae > Brevibacillus > Brevibacillus sp. AF8. Next base: position 118,996 of record NZ_JAGQDN010000020.1, read on the forward strand.
TTTAAGGGATGGATATTTCATGGAACCACATACACAAGAGGTGCCTGTCATTAAGCTCACAGGTGTCTCCTTTCAATATGAAGACAAACAGGTTCTCGATGAGGTTGAATTCACATTGGAACGCGGAGACTTTGTGGGCATCGTCGGGCCGAACGGATCAGGAAAATCTACGCTGATGAAGCTGATTTTGGGTCTGTTGACGCCAAACAAAGGGACAGTGGAGTTGTTCGGGCAACCACTATCCAAGTTTCGTGAATGGAACCGCATTGGATACGTCGCGCAACAGGTCGCGCATGGAGCGGGTGGATTTCCGGCGACGGTGCGAGAAGTCGTGTCATCTGGATTGGTCGGGAAAGTAGGCCTGTTTCGCAGATTGACGAAACAGCATCATGAGAATGTTCGGGCTGCGGTGGAGCGTGTCGGCTTGTTGGAGAAGCTGGATCAACGCATCGGCAACTTGTCCGGCGGGCAGTTACAGCGCGTTTTCATCGCGCGAGCTCTTGTAGCTGAACCAGAGCTGTTGATCCTCGATGAGCCAACAGTCGGTGTCGATCAGGAATCGATCGATCAATTTTACAGCCTACTTCGTTCGCTGAAGGAAGAGAACGGATTGACGATGATGATCGTCAGCCACGATGTGGGAGTCATGTCGCAATGGGTGACCAAGGTGGCTTGTGTGCAGAAGAAAATTCACTTCCACGGAACAGCGCACGATTTTGAGCATAACCAAGAAAAAATCTTGCAAAGTATGTACGGTGATTCGGTCAGACTGCTGTCTCATCATCATTAGGCTTTGTAAATAGGTAAGAAAGAAGGAATAGGCACATGCTTGCTGATTGGTGGCAGTATGACTTTTTGCGGTATACCCTGTTTTCAGGGATTTTAATTGGTCTGATTTGCCCTATTTTGGGCACGTTTCTCATTGTTCGTCGCTTGTCGATGATGGCAGATGGCTTGTCACACGTCACACTGTCCGGTGTAGCTGCCGGGATGCTCATTTCCAAAAAGGTTGCCTTTTTCTCCGCAGTCAATCCGCTGTTTTTCGGGATGCTGTTTGCGGTGATCGGTTCGTTGTTCATCGAGCGGTTGCGTAAGGTGTACAAAGCGTATCAGGATTTGGCGATTCCGATTATATTATCTGCGGGACTTGGGCTGTTTACCGTATTGATCAGCATCGCAGACGGTTTTAATGCAGATTTGTATTCGTACTTATTCGGAAAAATTGTGACAGTGTCCATCGAAGACCTGTATGCGCTGATTGGTGTGGCAGTTGTTGTTTTAGGGACAGTCGTGTTGATTTACAAGGAGCTTTTTGCGGTCTCCTTTGACGAGGAATTCGCTCGCGTCTCCGGCGTGGCAAGACGCTCGATTAATTTGTGGTTCATGGTGCTCGTCGCTCTGACGATTGCGGCTTCCATGCGTATAGTCGGTGTCCTGTTAATCTCGGCGCTGATTACCCTTCCGGTAGCGGCTAGTCTGCAAATCGCGAAAAGCTTTCGTCAAACGATTTTCTTGTCGATTTTGTTCGCGGAGTTTTCCGTGTTAAGCGGTTTGTATTTTGCCTATCTCTTTGATTGGGCATCTGGTGGTACAATTGTACTGATGGCAGTACTGGTTATGCTGGTTGTATTGGGTGTAAAAAAGCTGCGGGTCGCTTTCCGATAAGAGTTTTCCGGATATGACAAAAGGAAGGAGTGTTTGTCGATGAAAGTAGAAGAAGCGCTGCAAATATTGAAAGAACATGGTTTCAAGTATACCGGCAAGCGGGAGGAGATGATTCGAATCTGCGCGGCCGAGAAGCGATACCTGTCTGCCAAAGATATTATGGAAAGAATCAAGGAGCAGTATCCAACACTCAGCTTCGATACCGTCTATCGCAACATTTCCACTTTTGTTGAGCTAGGGATTCTGGAAGAGACGGAGCTTGACGGGGAAGGCAGATTCCGTTTGGCCTGTTCGACAGATGGACACCATCATCACCATGTGATTTGTACGGAATGTGGAAAGACTTCTTCTTTGCCAGGATGTCCGATGAATATCATTTCCGCTGTACCGGAAGAGTTTCAGGTGACGGGGCATAAGTTCGAGGTATATGGCACGTGTAAGGAATGTGTAACGCATTCGAATTAATCGGATAGAGGGGAGTGCTCGCTTTTGCGGGTGCTCTTTTTTTGCATCTCCTTCAAGCGTGTATTTGCTATAATGGGTGGAAAATCATCAGTTACAAGAGAGAAGGGACACAGTCATGATTCCCCGTTATATTGTGGACTTTGATTTGCACACCTTACCTCGGATGAGGGCAGATGTAGCTGTTATTGGAGCAGGGATTGCTGGATTGTATACAGCGTTGCAAACGAGTGAGTATGCGGATGTGGTGTTGATCAGCAAGAAGGGACTCGATGATAGTAACACACGCTGGGCTCAGGGAGGAATCGCTGCTGTAACAGCCCAATCAGATTCTCCGGCCCTTCATCGACAGGATACGTTAATCGCTGGAGCAGGTCTTTGCTCGTATAACGCTGTGGAGGTCCTGGTGCATGAAGGCCCTGATCGCTTGCATGAACTGATTGCATATGGAACGGAATTTGACCGCGATGAACAAGGGGAGTACGAGCTGACACAGGAAGGCGCGCATAGCAAACGGCGAATTTTGCATGCAAACGGAGATGCCACTGGGGCAGAGATTGTCCGCGCTTTGTCCAAGCGAGTGATGGAGCAGCCAAACATTCAGGTTCTGGAATATCATTTTGCTGTGGATGTCATCACGCAGGATGGTGAATGCGTGGGTGTCCTCGTGCGGAAGCCGGATGGCGAACTGTTTTTCCTGGAAGCCAAAGCAACGGTGCTGGCTACAGGAGGAGCAGGTCAGCTTTACCGATACACGACGAATCCGCAAATCGCTACGGCGGATGGGATCGGAATCGCGTATCGGGCGGGCGCTCGCATTAAAGATGTGGAATTCATCCAGTTTCATCCGACTGCGCTTTACTATCCGGGAGCCCCGCGCTTTTTGATTTCAGAAGCGGTTCGTGGGGAGGGTGCCATTTTGCGTAACAGCAATGGCGATCGCTTCATGGACAAGTACCATCCGCAAAAAGAACTGGCACCGCGCGATATTGTCGCCCGGGCGATTGTCTCCGAGATGGAGCAGACAAAGTCTACGTTTGTGTATCTCGACATTACCCACGAATCGGAGGAGCTTATTAAGCGGCGTTTTCCGACGATTTATAATTTTTGCTTACAATACGGGCTCAATATGGTGACAGACTGGATTCCGGTAGCTCCTGCCTGCCATTATATTATGGGCGGGGTTCAAACTGACTTGAACGGGGAGACCTCGACGAAGCGTCTTTTTGCATGCGGGGAAGCTTCTTGCACAGGTGTACATGGAGCGAATCGACTGGCCAGCAACTCGTTATCGGAAGCGGTTGTATTCGGTCACCGGATCGCGGAGCGGATCAAGCAGCTTGCTGATTTGCCCGGCATCCATCCTTTTGAGGTTGTTTCCAAGCAAAAACTGCCTCAAGCGTTCAATACACGTGAACAACGATTGAAAATGCAAAAGCTCATGCTGCGGCATGTTAGTGTGAAGCGCGACGATAAAGGATTAACGAAAGCACTAGCTGAGCTTGCGCGAATGGAGCAATACTATCAGTACGAGCCCAAGAGCCTGGAAACGTTTGAATTTTTCAATCTGCTGAATGCTGCCGTCCTAACAACGAGAGCGGCCCTTTTGCGGGAAGAAAGCAGAGGTGGGCATTATCGTACTGATTTTCCGAATAAAGATGACTTGGTGTGGCGTAAGCATTTGATCCAGTCCGTAGAAGATGGTGTCCAAGAGGAGTGTGAGAAGTATGATGTGGAATAAACGGGAGCTTCAGCGAAAAATAGAGGAATGGCTACAGGAAGACGTGGGGTTTGGTGATGTGACGACTATGAGCACCATTCCTGAATCAGAGCAGGGTGTCGGCATTTTATATGCCAAGGAAGCAGGAATCGTGGCAGGCCTGCCGATTGCGGAGCAAGTATTTGCCACGGTTGATTCTGCTCTCGTTTTTGAGGCAAAGGTAGTAGAAGGGGCACGAGTAGAGGTTGGTCAGCAGATCGCCGAAGTCAGCGGCTCGGTTCGTTCGATTTTGAGTGGAGAGCGGCTTGCACTAAATTTAATGCAACGTTTGTCTGGGATTGCCACGAAAACGAGTGAATACGCAGCAGCCGTCGCAGGGACGAAGGCACGAGTTGTCGATACGAGAAAGACTACGCCAGGCCTCAGGGCTATGGAAAAGTACGCGGTACGAGTCGGGGGAGGCTACAATCACCGTTTTGCCTTGTATGATGCCGTGATGATCAAGGACAATCATATCAAAGGAGCGGGCGGTATCGCACAGGCTGTTGCAGCGGCACGCGCAGTTATTCCGCATACGATGACAGTAGAGGTAGAGGCCGAATCGTTCGAACAGGTTCAGGAAGCATTGGCAGCAGGTGCAGATACGATTATGCTCGACAATATGTCCCTCGATCAAATGGTGGAAGCCGTGCAGTATATCAATGGGCGGGCCATTGTCGAGGCATCTGGCGGTGTGAGTCTGGAGACGATTGGTGACATTGCAAAAACAGGCGTAGATATCATTTCGGTAGGGGCGCTGACTCATTCTGTCAAAGCGTTTGATATCAGCCTCGATCTGAATACACGCAAGCGGTAAGGAGCGACCACGATGTTATTGGTGATCGATATAGGCAACTCCAATATTGTGTTGGGCTTGTATGAAGGCGACGAGCTCCAACACCATTGGAGAGTGTCCACAGATCGTAACAAAACGGAAGACGAGTACGGCATGCTCGTCAAAAGCTTGTTTGGTAGTGTAGGGCTTGGCTTTGAACAGGTGAGAGGCGTCATTATCTCGTCTGTCGTGCCACCTTTAAACCTCACGATTGAACGTATGTGCGGGAAGTATATGCAACAAAAAGCGCTGATTATCGGACCGGGTATCAAGACGGGACTAAATATCAAGTATGAGTATCCGCGAGAGGTAGGTTCCGATCGAATCGTGAACGCTGTTGCTGCGATTTATCATTATGGCGCACCGCTTATTGTTGTCGATTTTGGTACGGCGACGACCTTTTGCTATGTGGACGAGCGGGCGCAGTATTGGGGCGGGGCGATTGCTCCTGGTATCGGGATATCGACAGAGGCTCTCTTCACTCGTGCTGCCAAGCTGCCGCGAATCGAAATCGCCAAGCCTGCAAGTGTAGTCGGGCGCAATACGATAGCGGCGATGCAGTCCGGCATTTTCTATGGGTTCGTCGGTCAGGTTGAAGGCATTGTACGCAGAATCATGGATGAATATGGTACGCGTCCAACCGTAGTTGCTACGGGAGGGCTGGCAGCACTTTTTGCGAATGAGACCTCTTGTATTCATGTTGTGGATCAGAATCTTACGCTAAAAGGACTTCGTTTGATCTATGAGCGGAATCAATCATAGTGGATGACGAACGTATCTGCAGAAAAACATTTCAGGATCATCTGGATCTAGGTGAGTCAGAGTTCCGCAGTGAACGTATCCGAGCTTCAGACAGAGGCGTTGCATTCTCTCGTTGGAAAGATTAGTAGAAGTGAACAACTTCTCCGTAGGGGAGATCGTTTCCAGATAGCGCATCATCTCCTCGCCAATCCCTCGTTTCTGATAGTGAGGGTGAACAATGAGTAGATGAATAAAGCTGTTCTTAAAAAATGATTGATTGATGATGGCAAAACCGACAATATTCATGTCGATTAACGCCAAGTAGCAATGTCCTTGCTCGATGGCTTCTTGAAGTTCAGATGAACGACTGGTTGAACCGAGCACCATGGCATCAATCGTACAGACAGCAGGAATGTCTTGAGGAGTAGCTAGACGGACCGAGGTCATCCATTTCAAATCCTTTCTAATTGTAAATCGTTGCTTATGTTGTATGGAATGGAAAAAGGGTGTTAAACTACTGGTAGAGATACGGATTATCCGACATATAAATAAAGGAGCCAATACCGTTGCAGCGGCAAGGCTCCTGAGACAAGTAGCTGTGGCACACCCACGGCGCGCATGATTACAAAAACAGCGAACCCACCGTCAGGCGGTCAACCTTAGGCGGTGGGTTTTCGCTTGTTACGCCACTTTCTTATCCATCGGTAGAGCTTCCTGCCGCTAAACCAGAGGCTTAGCAAGGTTGCCAGTACTTTTAGGAAAAGGTAAAGCGTGCCGAGCGAGACCATCAGCATCACCCCCTTTACAGGAAGCTGTGCCGTGGTCCTCCACCGCCAGTCTTGTCTCAAGTTAAATTATACCATTCCAGCATTCCGTATGGTGAGTTCTCTTGTTAGTGTAGATATGAGCTGACTCGACAAAAAGAGTGATATTCGGCGAGTAACATTGCTGGGGACAGGTAAAGATAGATACGTATTTCCCATCCATGGATGGGGACAGAGAAAAAAGTTGAGATTTTCATTACTTTTCGTTGACAGCACATGATCCACGCGCTACAATGGCTATTGTGCCTAGCAGAAAAGTTATGTCACATTGAACTTTTTAAGTTTCTTTGAAAAAAGTTCTTGCGTTTCAGATGAATGCATGCTAACATATGAATTCTGAAAGGCAAACAAGCGGATCGCTTTGATCCACTTCAAATATATGGATGGATGTCCGAGCGGCCGAAGGAGCACGATTGGAAATCGTGTAGGCGGTG
>NZ_JAGQDN010000021.1:0-123581 GCF_021270385.1 Brevibacillus sp. AF8
CGATCGCCGCGTAACTATGGGTTTTTAGGCAGTCTACTTGACAGGGTTATGACCACATATCAAGGGTTTTTCATATTTTATAAGCTCATTATAAAGTCGAAGATACCGCCACGACCACATATTGACCACATAAGTCTCGTATCAAACCTCTTTAGCAAATATCAATAGTCATTACCCAGTGATAAACTGAATAGTGAGTGGTCAATTTATTTGATCTTAGTCTAATAGGTTAGATAATGGTATATTTTCGAAGGAAAAAACCCCAGTTCTTTAAGAGGTGGGGTTTTAAAAAACGTGTAAAAATCCAATCAAAGATAGTTATTTGGCTGTCGATTTTTAGATATCTTTGTTATTTTCTGTAATCAACAGCGATGTTCTGCTAGAATAAAAGTGAATAATTAGGAGATATTTCCTACTTGGGGAGTGAGAACGAATGAACGTTGGTAAATTCCACTATGTAATTTACACCGTTGAGACAGAAATAAGAAAGAATAATCTCTTAGCGCTACTCGACCAATTCAGATCATCATTTTCAACATATCTATCACAACGTAGTACCGAATCAAATGAAGAATTCAAGAGTTCGCTAGAAAATTTTAAGACAGCTACAGATTCATGCCCTAGTAATAATTTTACTGTTTCTGAACAGAACATATTGCAGCAATTAAAACTGAATGAGATGCATGGTTCAGAACTTACTGGTAAGGGGCTGTACAACAAAGTTCTGAATGCACTAACGATTAATAATGTGACACTAGCCGATGCTCTGCAACAGATAAATGAAGTGTACAACAATCTTTCAACATTCTACTCAACAATTAAGCGTATTGATGATTCTTTTACAGAACTCCAGATCGAGTTTGACGATATGGAAAGAAATGAATGTGAGATCGGATATTTAATACCGAGAGACATAACAGATAATACCATGAAAGGTCTTATTCATGAGTTTAAAAGTATCGACGATTTTTTAACCACAATAAAAGAGATTGTTTCGGAAGAAGCTAGCAGTACCAAAATTCGAACCATAAGCAATAGTGAATTTCAAGTCTTCTTAGAATCAACTCCAGCCGTTATTGGGGCAGTTATGCTTTCAGTAGAGAGAGTTGTAGCATTAATTCGAAACATCATTGAAACGAAAAAACTTTACGAAGAAATGAAAAGTAAATCAATCCCAGCCGAAATTACAGACCCATTGAAAGCATATATTGATGCCTCAGTATCTGAAGGAATAAACAAGTTGGCTGATCAACTTGTAACTGAAAATTATAAGAAGGGAGATGCAGGTAGGGCAAATGAACTGCAAGTTTTGCTGAAAAGACATTTACTTTATCTTGCTGATCGCATAGACAAAGGAGCGACTGTTGAAGTTAGAACACATGTAGAGACTGAGGGAGAGCAATCAGAAGAGCAACAACAACTTACGTTGCAAGTGGAAAATTTCAGGAAATTGATTTCTGAAAGCTCTACCTCACCAAAGAATAGTCTTTTGTTAGTTGCATCAGAAGATGAAAAAAATTGAGCGATAGTCATTATAACCCCCACGAACCTAGCGTGGGGGTTTGTTTCGCAGAATTAAAATTCCACGCCACTATAGTGTAATCACTACAACTTTTTACACTAAATCACTATTTTTGAATCCAGTGAAGGGTTACATACTTATAGATTTTTAGTACCTATCCCTTGTGGTGGATCAAACTCCGTATCAAAGATCGTGACAGGACGGATTCGGGCTATTTCCTCATGTCCTAGGAATGTTAACTTACCGATTCTTGTACGGCGAATCCAGATACCATCAAATGCTTGCTTGGCCAACGACATAGGTAATCCATAGCGCTCCTTATAAAAATGAGCATTGGGTTCTGTTTCAACTCCGATTAGTCTATAGCCTTGAACTGTTTCATATACTTTTTCTTGCATTCCTTAATCCCCTTTCAACTTAGTAGTTCTATTCGAAATCGCACGCCCTATCTTTTTTAAAGTTCTTCCTGGTCAATTAGCCCTTCTTTTTCTGCCTCTAACATTACTTGCGAATTTATTGAATACTGAATAAATTTTTGGACAACCTCGATGTTTCTTTTTTCATCGAATGGTTCATTCAAAGCTATTACGCTTCCGATCGTATCCAGTATTGATAGCATATATTTATCGAATAGTTCGTAATCTCCATCTGCATCATGTTTTAAATCTATTGAACTTATCAAATGTTTTATAGCTGCTAACCTAAGATCCGATCTCCAATAGTTCTCTCTTTCCCCCTGTATAATCAACGAAAGCGTCAAACCATTCTCATTACCCGATCCAGTTATATCAAAAGGTTTGTTAATGTCAAAGCCCATTTCAGTTATCATAGAAACAAAGTTTGATTTATTCTTCATTGTCTACCCTCCTATAATTATGGAACACATATAATTTATCAGTCACAGCCCACGGCGTCGCTTAACGCCGCCATGGGCTTGGCCCTGTATTCCCCGAGAGCAAATACAAGGTACCCTTAATCTGTCCTGCTCAAATATCAGAACTCCAAGCATTAGAATACTCCCTACAGCAGCATTAACCTACTAGACACTATTACCTCATCATTCGTAATCTCTATACTCCCATTCTGCATCATCTAAATCGAGTTGTTCCAAAATCTTATTCCTTTCATCAAAAAAATTAACGTCCTTATACCAATAGTCCTGATATTTCATAATAACTGCCTTAGCTCTACGATGTACTTCAACATCACTAACAGAAGTTAAATCCGTTCCTGACATAAGTTCGAGATATGCAAAGATAAGAAACTCCGTGTAACCTTCAAAACCCACATCATCCATAGTTTCTAAAAAGATTGCTTGCTCTCTAGTCATCATTTGATCTTCCCTCCAATTTCAATGCTGTTTCAAACTTCCTTGCTGCCTCTTTTTGCATATCACTTGTCACATGACTATACACATTCATCGTCATGGCTGCGTTTGAATGTCCCAAACGTTCTGAAACAATCTTTACATGCTCCCCGAGCTTCAAGAGAATTGTTGCGTGAGTATGCCTGGTATCATGGAAACGGATTTTTGGTACACTCGCCTTCTGTATCATTCTCCTGAAATGTCCTGTCAAACTTCTCGGATTAATTGGTTGACCAATTTCATTTGCAGCTATCAAGTCGTAATTTTCGTATACACTTCCCATTTCTCTTTTGTGTAGCTCCTGTTCTAAACGATAAGACTTTAATACCTCGACCACACTGTCAGGTATCGACACCAATCGGTTTGAACGGCTCGTTTTAGGCTCTAAGAAATGAAATTGCTGGTTAGAGTAATACAACGTGTGACAGACGCTAATTTTCCCCTGATTAAGATCGCAATCCTTCCAACGTAGTGATAATATCTCTCCCCTTCTAAGCCCTGTATACAAAGCTAATAGATACACAATGTAGTAGGTCTGGTTTTCCTCTTTAGCAACTTCTAAAAAACGGACTGCTTCGTTAATTGACCACGTCCTTTGTTCTTTACGTCCGATCCTAGGTGGAACAGCAAGTGCGACTACATTTTTTGTAATGTTCTGTAATCTGACTTGATACGTAAAAAAACTCTTTAATATGGAATGGAGATACCGAATATATTCAGGAGACAGTCCTTCTTTTACCAACGTCAAATAGAAAGATTGAATTTGATCTACTTGAACGTCTTTTAGTTTCAAATTACCCAAAGCAGGGATTATTCGTTTCAGTATTGCCTTAGAGTAATTCTCATAGGTTGAGATACGCAAGGTTGACTGTAAAATAGTCTGTAGCCAAGCTTCCATAGCTTCCTGTATCGTCTTTTTACTCGGTTCCAGATAATCTCCCTTGGTTAGTTGCGTGATCAATTCAGCACACGCTTGTTCAGCCTCTCTCTTGGTTTTGAAACCGCCTTTCGTCTTCTGATTTCTTGAACCGTCCCCCTTTCTTCCAATGTCCACTGTAAAAGACCAAAGACTGCCGCGCTTACGAAAGTATCCCTTCATGTTTAACTCCCTCTAGATGTACTGCTCGTTTAACCACTTGAACAACGCTTCTCTAGTTACACGTTTGCACCGCCCAATGCGAATCAGTGGAAAATTCGAAAGCTCCATTATGTTGTATGCCACTCTTTTGGAAACACCGATGATTTCAGCGATGTGACTCGCTGTTAATACCAAGGGATAATCCTCTATTCTAGTGACCTTAATAGTCATTGATTTTTCCTCCAAATCTGTATATGCTAATCATTGAATAAGAATTTTTTTCTTCTACGCTCTTTCTCTTCTTGGAAAGACGTATTTTTTTTGTCTAAACCAATCTCAGTCCATGTTTGAAATAATCGAGTAGTCTCCTCAATAGAATCGTGATTCCCTATCGCTGCTATAGAGAGTAGTATCCCTCTCCCTTGATCTAATAACTGTTTCAAACTGCCTTGTTTCACAAGCTCTCTAGTTAAAGGTGAAGCTTCGTAGTCCATACCAGCTTTTTGAATTACATTCCATTTCCTCTTAATTTTCCAACGGGAAACGTTGTCTCGTGATGGTTGCCTTATTGTAAACCATTCATGTGTGAGATAGGCCCACAAGCCCTCCTCCTTTTCCAGCAAATCTTCTATAGTGTTGATTGAAAACTCTTTTAACACTTCACGGCGCAATTGAAACTCTACTCTCCAGACATCTTTATCTTCATTCCATCCATGTTCTCTCCAGATTTGTTTGAACCAGTCTTTCCCTGATTTTTGAATCTCCATCGTTTTATTGTAGATCCTCGCTAGTAACGGACCACCAATACCAACTCGGAAGCCGCTAAACCTTCTTCCATTCGTGTGCTCCCCACTAACAAAGCAATCTTCCTTTTTTCTCGCTCTAGTTATCACACCTTTGGTATCAATTTGTTTAAACACTACCGAATCACTATCGGCGCATATATCTACACGTGAGACTTGATTACGATAGTAGGAGTCTGTCAATGTTTCAAACCATCCTACAAAGTTTTTATAAGCACCAGCCAAACCGAATGACCATATGTAGCCTGATAAAAAATGAACAAAAACAGGAGAATTCGTTTTCAATTCCTTATCGGCGAAAAAAATGATAAAGTCATCACATGACAATCTGTAGGGATAGAATCGTTTACCAGTACGATGAACAGTCAATGCAACGTTGTTCAACAATATTGTCTTTTCTACCCCTGTCTCTTGTGCTTCATCCTTAAACTTTTTAAAAATGTCTAAATGCGGTCTGAGACTAGATTCGTAGTTTTCAACATTTAAACCAAATTCAAGAGTATCAAAACCTTTTAATATCAAGCTTTCTACCACCTTTTCATTGTAATTTGAGAGGCGCATGTTATAGGGGTTGCGCCCTATGCGAGTGGCTAACGCCTCAGTCTTGACATGGAGCCTCTACGAGTGTGCAGGACAAGGCTTAGCGGTCAAGCCAAGTGCGGGCTTGTCCGCTAAACCAGCCTGGCACATCTCGCATCTCCACCTCAAGACCGAAGCCACCATTCCGCTTCGCTCCATGATGGTATCGGCTGCGCTACCTCGTTTCTTGCCGGGCTTGCGCAATCTTTGCAAGAATCTTTTTTTCAAACTGAATTTGAATGGCTCTTGATTTCGCTAACATTTGTAGATAGTTCTCAATCTCACTGTAGAAAGTATCTGGATAAGAATTAGACTTGTTCTGTATACCAACCACCCCGTTTTTATAATATAAATTCAAGTGATGAGTTTTTATTACAACAAAAAGGTATAACAAACCAAGGTTACTGTCAATACTTTTATGTAATTACCATTCATGATGTGAGTTTTTATAACAAAATATCTAAATTAGAAGGTGTTCTTTATGAGTTATAGTGAAATGCTTAGTAAAATGATCGAGGAAAGTGGCTTAACGTTGAAAGTGATTGCGGAAAAATGCAATGAATTCGGTGTGAAAATTGACCAGTCATATATTAGTAAACTAAAAACCGGAAAATTACCTCCAGCTTCGGATGAAGTTAATGAAGCAATTGCAAAGGTTTGTGATTTTACAATGGTTGAGGAGCTTTTATACGAGGCTTATTTGGAGAAAGCACCAGATTATATTCGTACTTTTATCAAAAACCTGGTAAAAACAACTAAGGAAATAATAGTTACCAGCTATAGAAATAAGGTTAGCGAAAAAGAGTATGCAATGTTAGAAGTGTATTATAATCGGTTATCGGACTTAAAGTTTTCAAAGCACCTTAGTCAACACACCTATAATTCAGGTTTGAACATAGGGTTACCAAACGAAGTTGGGCTTAGTGAAGAACATGAAGATGATAGCTTTGCTCCTAACGAATATATCCTAGAAATGGAAGATGATTCGATGGAGCCAACGATTCCTAAGGGTTCTATTATTCGGTGTGACAAAAGTACTCATATCAAACCAGGAGATATTGTCGTTGCCGTGTCTAGATATGACAAATCGGAGGGCTTTATTAAAAGGTATTATCCAATGGACTACGAGCCTGGGTTTGACCCTGGGATTGATCAGGAAATAATTTTTACTAGTGATAATCCTAATTACAAACCCATTATAGAAAACATTACTGACATTGAAATTGTTAGTAAAGTTATTTCAATCACCTCTACCACAAATCTATAGTTATAGAGGGAACATTCATCTGTTCCGAAAGTACATTTGTAGATGTATTGTGTAGTATGTAGTATTATACAATTACAACATACTACAGGATTCAAGACGTTAAGAGGCGCGGGGCAAAGCCCTCGCGCCATCTTGTGCGTTACTCCATTTCAATACGTAAGGCATCCCTAAAATTGCCTGTTCCGATTAACTATCATCTCAAATCCACTCTAATATTAGATGTTTCAACAGGATGACATTGACCACATTTTTGACCACACACTTGCATTATTCAACGTGATCATTGATAAGCTGAGATAAGTTGCTGATGCAATTAGCTGCACTATAGAGCACCATAATAAAACATGTTCATCTAAAGTTACACCCATCCCGAAACGGCGCATGTGGAGTCAGTGACGCTCTTGACGTTGAAATAGGTGTTAAAGAAAAGGCTAAATTCCCTTGATGCAATGGGAGTTTAGCCTTTCTCATTTGAAATAGTAGGTTTCTTTTTTGTCGCTTTTCGGAGGTCTTGGAAATAATTTGGCGAAATAAGGTATTTTGAACTACTTAGCTACAAAATAGTTTCGTTTTCGCGAAATTAAAAAAGATAAAAAGGCTGAAATATTATTACGTAGCTATTAAACACTTCAAATAAACAATAGAAATTTAATAAAGTGTTATGGGAATTGAAAAAGAAAACTATGTCGGATAAAACAACTATACTAGCGCTAAGACTTTATGATAATGCCATTGACTTTATAAATAAGAGTATGGAGGTGTAATGCTCTCCGTTGTCAAGACACGATTTTTTGAGGAATAAGTTATGTCCTCCTTTTCGTAGTCCTAGTGTTTAAGATGCGATTTTTCGATAGTATGGGCGTAAAATTGATCGGGTTTTGCTTCATTTAGAGATTGATGAGGGCGCTCCTGGTTATAAAATTAGACATAACGAACTATCTCTCTGAACTCTTAACGAACTTTATCATCAATACACCATCTTGCAGTTCGGCAGAATAACAATTTTCGTTTAAATTTTCAGTCGAATATTGATATTCGAGAATTGCATCTGCCATTTCTTGAGTGAATCTCCCCTTAAAATACGGTATATTTAGCTTCGTTCCAACTTGAAAATCTTCATCACAACAATTAGTATCAATGTGTTCTATTATCGTTTTAACTGGATCGCTTAAATCAGCCCATTTTAAATTACATTGATTATTCACCATTTTCTTCCTCCTTAAAATTATCTTTTCATTACATCAGAAGTTAAGTCATAGGAGATGAACCCCCTACTTTGAGACAGTCTACAGAAGAACAAGGCAAGGACAATTACAGGAATCGTTTGCCCCTGCATGTCAAAATTCTCCTTTCTATCAAGCTTTATAAACAGGGTTTTTTATATAAAAAAGAAGTGGGGCTACACCACTAAAAAAAGATGGTGATAGCCCACGTACTTGCATAAAAAACTATCCAAATTATTTACCACGATGCTTAGCTTTAGCTTTTTGAAGTCTTAATTCTCTTTTTCGTTCCTTCATTTCGTCTCTTTGCTGACGAGTGTATACTTTTTTCTCTATTTTTCTCTTCTCATACTCCAATTTCAAAGCCTCTTGAGCATAAGAAGAGATTCCTTTCATGCTTAGCTCGCGAGCCACTTGTCTGGCTAAACGCTTTGGATTAACCCTTCGGTCACAAGAGGTATTAATATCCACCTCTTGTGATAATTTGTTTGTGACTTCATGAATATTTTTCTGGATGAACTCCAGAATTTCATTATCCTTTGGTTCAGAACCAAATAAATATCTGCCTGCTTTTAACTTACCGAAATCATTTTCCTCTACAACACCTACCCAAAATTGACCATCATAGTAGACAGTCAGCTTCATAAATATTCCCCCTCTAAAAATATTACGGGTAACGATGGACATCCCGAGGGGGGAAGGTTACTGACATGGACAAAATTATGACCATGCGTTCGGACTACCAACCGAACCGTGTTTTTTCGTTCCCGTTGCAATATTACTGGCTCATATTGTATCATTCATTCCCTGAAACTTCCACGAAAACGCCGCCCTAATACACGACTTAATATCGCCTTCATTCGTTAAACCCTTTCCTTTATTTTGGCAGGAAGGTATTTTTCTATCATCCACCATTTCTTAGATGTTTTGGAAACTGAAGATCATATATTACATTTCAGAATCCTACTTCACCTATTCTTCCTTTAAGTTAGTATGGAAAGGTATCTTCTATTATTGTTTTGGTATTGTTCTCCCAGTCTTCTCGTATCATTGCATACCCAACAGAATCGAATAATTGTCCGCCTTGTCTCCATGATCTACGGTTATAAGATTCTTTTACAAATCCGCTATGAAAGAACGTTTTTCTCATCGCAAAATTATCATATCTGGTATGACCTTCGATTCTAATAATATGAGTGTACTTATTGAATACATATGTACTTAACCAATTAAGGACATCCTTTGCTATTCCTTTGCCTCTAAACTTTTCTTTCAATCGCAAATCGAATAAACATATGGGATCTTCTAAATCAAACACTCTTATTAAACCAATTTTTGTATGATTATCCATGATCCAAAATGTTTGGTTCCCGTTTTCGTTATAATTTCCGTTGGCTACCTTTTCTCTTATAGACTCCTCGGTAGGATTCTCCTGTCCATGAAAACTCCATGTTTCTGATGTTAAAAATTCTACTAATTCATCAACCATTTTGTTTTCAAACTCTAAATATATGTACATCGTTCTCCCCCTTTGAAACATGATTCAAATAGTCCAAGTCCGATTTATAAAGACATCCAAGCATATAATCCTTACACAAATAAAGATAATTTATCAAGTTATGATATGATAGCAAAGTATTTTCATTTCAAAAAGCTTGTCGATACAATTAGAGCTGATAGCATAGACACATAGAAAGACAACATAAACTTTCAAGTGAGCAACGAGGTTTGTGGTGGTATGTTACTTTGTGCTACATACGGAACAATCTATGCCAATAATAAGCTAGAAGTTACGCATAATTGTTAATAAAAGAGTAACTGCCGCAAATACCGGTAGAAGACCTTGAGAACATAGGAGGATACATGTCCTGGAGCAAAGTGAAGAAACAACTGGAGAGCTTTCTCTGTCCTGCGCTAAATGGAAGGGTCGAATACCGTGCAACCGGTTACCGTTATTTACCTGATAAATCCGGAATTTGTTATATTTCCGTAGATAAAAAGAACGTACTTACTATGAGTGATATAACTGGCTCAATCCGATGGTATCAGACGGAGCAGGAAATTAAGAATGATTCAGATATCCAAATTCCTATCACCAATGAAGAAATGGAAGCAGTCAGAAATGAAACCAAGGGGAACGTTCCGGAGGATCGTCTAAAAGTCATTGCAAGAAATAGAAAAATATCCGAATATGCAAAGGAGCTTTTGTCAGCACAGGCAACATTAAGTAAATCAAATTTTATCGTTGTGGCTAATCAGTTTTTATCTATTTCTATAGAGGAAAGCATAGAGAGCAATGATATCCTATTGAATATTCTAGCCTTGGTGGACAGAAGAGTTGGGAAAAAGAGGATTTTGAATATGGCCGAGAAGATGAAGTTAAAGCATCCAATTGTGCAGTATTTCTATGAATTACGGCTTAGTACATTATGAAAAATAAATATGTCAGGAAATTCGTTGTCATTATTAAACCGAAGACCCTTTTCGATTCAGGTCTTCGGCTTTTCATTTGATGGGGGCATATCGTGTCTACCAAACCGCTAGGAGGGAAAGTAGCCCTTTTTAAATATTTCGTACCATTGATTCAATTCCTCGCCTTCCAAAACACCCAATCTCTCCAAAATATGCCTTGAAAACTCCAATGCACCGCTTCCATTCGCAGTGATGAGATTCTCGTCCCGGATTGACTGACCCTCTACATAATGTTGATCTCCTCTGTAGTTGGGAGCTCCTTCCTTCAAATAAGGTAACGTATTGCCTGTATGTTTATGATTGTCCAAAAATCCGTGATTCCCCAAAAAAGTCGTAGCATCACAGATGGCTGCGACAGGAATATTCTTGCTCACACAATAATCAACCACTACTTTTGCTATCTGATTCTTTTCTTCTCTCCATCCCGTTCCGCCAGGTATGATTAACATGGCGATGTCCTCAATCTGGTTAAATGCGTTTACGCTATAATCTGGAAGGACCGTTAAACCACCCATCGAAACTTTAGGTTCCTGATCAATGGCGATGGTCTTTACACGATATCCTGTTCCTGGCTTGTTCAACTCTGAACTGACGTAACTTGCCTCCCAATCAGCAAAACCATCCGTAATAAAAATGAGCACTTCCTTCAAAGTGATTCCCTCCCTGTAACTTCATGTACAAATGAATTGTAAAACAACTTCACTGACAGTTATGGTCAGGAAAGAAAACGGAAATCACATGAACATTTTGAAGCGATCAAGCTGGAAACAAAAAACGTAAAACCATCACGGCAATAATGCCTGCGAGTACAGTTACCAATAAGCTACGTGTTTTTATCGCAATGAAAAAGGTTGGTATGGCTGCTAGAAGTTCGACATTGTTTGTAGAAAAAGAAATATTTTCACCATGTTTAAATACCTCTTGCGCTACTAGAGCAGCCATAACAGATATGGGGACATAGCTTAACCACCGTGTTGCCCAATCTGGCAATTGAAAACGACTCAATACCATAAGAGGAAGGACTCTTGGGATGAATGTAACAATTGCTGTTCCTACAATCATCAAAAAAACATCCAATCTTACTTCCATTTTTCCATCACCATCCCTATCGTTGAAGCAAAAATTGTAGCAACAATAACTCCCATACTGCTAGACAATACCGAACTGGCTCCCACAGCAATAACAACTGCGATTATCGCGACAACCACATCACGTCTGATTTTCTTTCGACTTAACATCGAAAGTACCAGAAGTCCAATAAACATCGCTGTCAAAGCAAAATCCAAACCTAATGTTTCGGGATTTGAAATCCATTGTCCCAAGAATGCTCCCGCTATATTGGCTACGCACCAGTTTAGATAAGCAGTTACATTTAGACCGTGCATCCATTTTTCACTAATGTAATTCTTTTTTGCAGCTTCGTTGATCGCAACTCCAAACGACTCGTCGGTAAGTAGAGACCCTACTAGCATGTTTCTAAGCGGAGAAAGATGCCGAAAATATGGTGCCAGGGCTGCACTAAGTAAAAGATGCCGAAGATTAACAAAGAAAATGGTAATAATAATGGTGGTAATCGAACTGCTTGCTGCCATCATTCCGGCAGCGATAAATTGGGCTGAGCCAGCATAAAGAATTAAACACATCAGGGCTATTTCAGTTATACTCAGACCCGCTGTCCTTTCGATCACACCAGCAGCGAATCCAATACTTAAATAACCGAGTAGCGTAGGGACACAATCCTTTACACCTTGGCGAAAAGTATCGTTATCTCTTGAATCTGCCACCGTTTCGATTTGGTCATTTGCCAGTCCCATTTTATCCCTCCTTAGTCTTATTTACATTCAGGGAGTTATTGTGATAACTACTATGAAAAAGTGAAAGAAAATACGGTTCAAATTACTTGAACCGTTTTCCTGTAACCACGTGGAACAGGTCAGGATGGTTAATCCAGACAGCTTCGGCTTTCTCGGGTCCAACTTCCTTAACTAATTGCGCAAACATAATGTCGTGCCTGATGTACTCCACTGCTACTAATACAAGTGCTGGGTCTTGTGTTTTTATAGCCCAAGCAGCGGTATTTGGAGCGAAATTTGCTATTAATACTTCTTCATTGTCCCTGGAGACAATGGTTAAACGACCACTCATACGTTCCTCTGCTACTTTCGGAGACATGTAATCATGATGAGTGGTTGCCCCTAACTCGGTATCGGGTGCTCCAAACAACATAGAAAATACAGGAACACCTTCTTTTACCCGCTTATCTACGTCCTGTTTAATAAAAGAAATCTGTGGTTGCCAAATCGATAACCATAGTTCTTCTCGGGCTTTGTTTATCATATCGACCATTTCTGTGATAACCAGTTCATCAGTACTAATGCGTCGAACCACGTCTACTTGCTGTTCACTTTCTAAGGCAGATAGATTTTTTTCAAGATAATCAAATGATTGCTCGAAGGAATTGCGCAATCGCGTGATTAATTCTTTAGCGGGCAAAGGAGAGTAGGTCAGAGGTTCAGATGGTACCGTATAAACTGCTCCTTTATCTAACAATTTGCCCAATACTTCATAAATCATGGAACGCGGTACACCCGATCTTTTACTAATCTCATATCCAGTTATAGGAGACTGCTTCAAGAGTCCGATATAAGCTTTGCATTCATATTGTGAAAATCCCAATTTCTGAAGTTCTTTATAGATTTCATCCAAAGAAAACCAGCACCTTTTTAGTGATTATTGTTATAACCTCTAAGTTCTATGGTGGTTATTATAATAATCACTAATCATATCGTCAATCATTTTAATGATACTTTGCGTTTGATGGCCGAGAAAACAACGAAAGAAGGGATATACGATGGATTTAGAGATGGTCATGCAAGAGCTTGAAGCTCTCGGCAAGGAACGAACCAAGAAAATTTATCTATCCAATGGCGCTCACGAACCACTTTTTGGCGTGGCTACAGGCGCTATGAAGCCCATGGCGAGAAAAATCAAGATCAATCAGCCCTTGGCGGAGCAGCTTTACGCTACCGGGAACTACGACGCCATGTACTTTGCCGGTGTGATCGCAGATCCAAAAGCAATGACCAAGGCGGATTTTGATCGATGGATGGATTCCGCTTATTTTTATATGCTGTCCGATTATGTGGTGGCAGTCACCTTATCTGAAGCAGATATTGCCCAAGAAGTTGCCGATCAATGGATCACAAGCGGCGAAGAGCTCAGAATGTCTGCTGGCTGGAGTTGTTACTGCTGGCTTTTGGGGAATCGCCCCGATCGTGAATTTTCCGAAAGCAAAATTGCCAGTATGCTTGAAACTGTAAAAAATGCGATTCACGATTCTCCCGAACGAACGAAATACGCTATGAATCAATTTATTTACACCGTGGCAACCTCCTATTTGCCACTCCACGATAAGGCGGTCGAAATTGCAAAGGAAGTAGGACCTGTAGAAGTCCAAAAAGACAAAGCAAAAAGCAAGTTCCTAAACGCTCTCGATAATATTCAAAAGGCAGTAAGTAAAGGGCAGCTTGGCTTCAAACGGAAACATGTGAGGTGTTAACCCCGTCATGTTCAAACGGAGTATCCTTTTAGAGGTTGCTCCGTTTTTTTGCGAGCAAGTCGAATTCCTCCTATTGGTAATAGTAGACGAATTTACAGGCGATACTGGACGTGTAGCGATTTTTCTGACAAGCGCGAACAAACTCCTTCTGAAGACCGAGGTC
Source organism: Brevibacillus sp. AF8 (assembly GCF_021270385.1). Classification (NCBI taxonomy): domain Bacteria; kingdom Bacillati; phylum Bacillota; class Bacilli; order Caryophanales; family Paenibacillaceae; genus Brevibacillus; species Brevibacillus sp. AF8. The sequence goes on from NZ_JAGQDN010000021.1 coordinate 14,033, forward strand.
AAAATACATCGACTGCGGGATGTAACTACTCTCTGTTGGTATATTATGGTACCTAAGCTTTCGAAAATAAGATACGAGGAGATGTAGTATGTGAAGACGTTAATTGAATTCAAAAAAGTAACGAAAGAATACAAAATCGGAGAAGTGCCAATCAAAGCGCTTAATGGTGTTGATTTTTCCATAGCAGAGGGAGAATTCGTCGTTATTTTGGGGGCGAGTGGGGCTGGTAAAAGTACGATTTTGAATGTGCTAGGCGGTATGGATACGGCTACCTCAGGTCAAGTATTTGTTGGTGATCAAGAAATCACCCGATTCAACGAAAAAAAATTAACACAATACCGCGGTGAGAAAGTCGGTTTTGTCTTTCAATTCTATAACTTAATTCCGAATTTAAACGCCCTGGAAAATGTTGAATTCGCCACGGAAGTATGCAAAAACCATCTGGATGCGAAAGAGATTTTACATAAAGTTGGATTACAAAATCGCATGAAAAACTTCCCTTCTCAGCTCTCTGGCGGCGAACAACAAAGAGTTGCCATCGCAAGAGCTGTTGCCAAAAATCCTTTGCTTTTACTTTGTGATGAACCAACCGGAGCTTTGGATTATGTGACAGGTAAATCCGTCTTAAAGCTTCTCCAGGACTTGAACAAAGAGACAAAAAAGTGCGTCGTATTGGTCACACATAATTCCGCCATTGCTCCTATGGCTGACAAAATCATTAAGGTGAAAAGCGGAATGATTGAAAGCGTTACCATTAATCGTGAAAAGCAAAGTGTGGAAGGGATTGAGTGGTGATGATGAAATTATTTTTAAAAGTAGTAAGGGATATCAAACAATCGATCGGGCAATTCATCGCCTTTGTTTTGGTTATCGCAGTAGGAGCCTTTTTCTATGGGGGGCTCGTAACTTATAGCAATAATCTTAGTGCTTATACAGAAGGCTATTTTCAAGAACATAACCTAAGCGACCTGTATGTATATTACGATCAAATTTCCCAAAATGATGTCGCTGTTTTAAGTAAAATAGAAGGCATTAAAAAAATAGAAGGACGCTATACTTTTGATGCCACACAAACCTTTGAAGGTGATAAAGCTTCTTTGAAAATTCATTCCATCCCTATCAAAAACGAAATTAACACGATTGCTATGATTGAGGGCAAAATCCCGACCAAAAAGAATGAGATATTATTGGATTCTCGTTATGCGAAAGAACATCTTTTTCAAGTCGGTGATGAAATCAGTATTCGTGCGAATGAAAAAAATTTTACATTTACCATTTGCGGCTTGGGTGAGAATGTCGAACATGCCAAAAAGAACGAAATACAAGACCATAAAACCTTCGGAGTCGCTTATATTGCCGAAGAGACCATTTCTGAAATCTTCGGTGACCTTTCCTATAATGAAATCATGATCGATGCTACAGAAGGCTACGATATTGACAAATTAGGTCAATCCATTGAAGCACAATCCAAACACCTTCCTTATGTAAATCAAGTAAGCAAAGAACGGACTTTCAGCTATTCGAAAATAAATGAAACGATCCAGAATAATAAATTGATGAGTATGGTCATCCCTTTCGTTCTCTTTTTGATTGTCGCTATTATCCTGTTTCTTACCATGTCGAGAATGATTGATTCTCAAAGAACTCAAGTAGGGATTATGAAGGCTTTAGGTATCAAAAACAGTTACATCATGCTTCATTACATGGGATACCCTGTGCTGGCAGGCCTCATAGGCTCCATCATCGGTTGTGCAATTGCCGCTCTTGTATTTGTCCCATTCGTAACGGCATCGAGTGCAAGAGCCTACTCTCTGCCTGGCATTACTTACTCCCTTTCTTTCTATTCTTTTATTCCTCCCATTATTTTCTCGAGTGCATTTGGAATCCTAGCGTGTTACGTAAGTGGTAGAACCATATTAAAAGAACGTGCGGCTCAGGCTATGCGTCCTAAACCGCCAAAGAAGATGAAAACGCTACTGATAGAAAGATTTCCGGGTATTTGGAGTCATATCTCCTATAGCTACAAACTCATTTTGAGAAATATTTTCCTCAATAAACAAAAAGCTTTAGCGAGCTCCACTGGTGTCGTTGTAAGCACGGTCCTATTGATCACCGCTTTTGGCACTCAATCCGCGTTGCAAAAAGTAGCTAGCCAAATTGAAGATGTCTATACGTATGATTTACGAGTCGATTATACACTGGGAACATCTATGGATATGATAAAACTCCCCTCTGGCATGAAAAATCATTATTATTTATCCACCTTTCCTGTTGAATTCATAAAAGGTGATGAAAAAAATAATGCCACTCTCGTTGTTACCGAAAAAGAAAACACGCTCATTCATTACTTTGACGAAAATGATAATCGGATCACTTTGGAAAACAACGGTGTGCTCGTACCAAAATCCTACGCAGACAAATATCACATTGCTGCAGGAGATACCATCCAAATAACGTTCGATACACCCGAGCATAAAAATAAAACTGTAGACATGAAGGTTTTCCATATCTCTACGCAGTATTCGAACCCTTCGTTTTATATCACACCAGACTATTTAAAGAGCTTTGGCATTGACTACAGTCCAACCTCACTTTTCGTTGAAGCAAATAGCTCTGCAGATCTTATAAGTGTTCGTAACTTCTTTGAGCAAGATTCTCATGTTGAAACCATTTCAGATAGCGATGATCTAAAGAAAACCGCTGAATATATTTTGAAACAAAACAATTTTGTATTTATCATGTTTATTGTTTGTGCCGTCATCCTCTCTTTTGGCGCGATATACTCGATCTCTTCCATCAACATTTATGAAAGGAGTCGCGAGCTTGCAACCCTTAAGGTATTAGGCTATCAAAAACATAAAATAAACCGACTCATCTTTTTTGAAAACCTGATACTCACTACATTTGCGATTCTTGTTGCTTTACCGATAAGTGGTTATGTTTATTCCATGATCGTCAAGGTGCTGTCCAGTACCCATCAACAAATCCCGGATCAATTAACGATTCCTAGCCTGTTGGTTTCTGTTGTTCTTGCCTACTTGCTTACGATTCTGTCCAACTTGCTACTTCAAAGAAAAGTATCCAACATCAATATGATTGAATCATTAAAGGGAGTGGACTAAAGCTATTGACCAACTGCTTTACACGCCTGTCTTATGTCTGATCTATGTTAAAGGATAAGCTGTGTGATTTATTCGAAAATATGGATTCATCTGTTTTAATTCCCTTTTATTTCTATTATATTATACGTATGTCCAATATTTTACATTTACTATCAAAGGAGGATTTCTATGATTAACAAAAAAGCCATGAGCGCAATGTTCCTAGCTACAATGGTAGCAACAGGAGTCGTAAGTTATACAGTACCTACAGCAGCAGCAAAGATAAGTGAATCTACAAGTCATTTAAATCTTTATCCACCAGGAGTATTTTCTTACACACCGACACCAGAGGAAGAAGCGCAATGGGGTTACCGCTGGGCCTTTTTGGATAAAGAACAGACTCTTAGAAAGTACGTTTATAAAGAACATGCATTGATGCAATACAATCAATATGGACCGGAATCTGATTGGAAAGGCTCAAACAAAGGAGTGTTTGCATACAAACCAACGCCAGAGGAAGATGCACAATGGGGCTATCGTTGGGCATTTATCGATAAAGAAGGCAAGGTTCGAAAGTTTGTAAAGAAAGAGAATGCTGATTTGATTTATAAGCAGATTTTTGGTTGAGCTATAAAATCTTATACTTTGGGTAATAGGCCGTCATCCGTTTCCATCCTGGACCTGTCTTCATACGATAAACAAAAACAGGGAGGAAATGAGGAATGCCCAAAAAAGTCTCGCTTTGTGAGCAGTTCTCCAGAATTATTAGGGGGCAATCCGGTTTTGCCGGCGGAAAATGTGTCTCAACCATCAATCGCAATCAAATAAAAGCGACTATTTTGGGGAAAAGATTTCGCGTAACTTCTTCTTTTTCATTTGAATCCTTGAATCCAAAAACGGGCAAAGCGCTTTGCTTAGGGAGAGCTGCCTTCTTGCAGAAAGAAGTCAATCCGTTCATTACAACCATTCGGAAGCAAGGCATAAAAGTCTCGTCTATCCATAATGAATGGTTATTCGATCGTCCCCGCTTGATTTATGTAAATATAGAAGCAGTCGATAGACCTCTGGCTTTCGCAAGAAAAGTAAGGCGAGCATTGGATGCCATTCCTTCATGAGAATAGAAAGAAACGAGTCCTCTCTGTCACCGCAGGGAGGATTTTTCGTCTATAGAACCTAACAGCTCCATCAGCTATAATGAAAAACAACCAAAAATAGGGATTTTAGTGAAAAATCAGTACTCACTCAAACCTCCTACTAGGAAGGATGGATTCTCTTGGATACACAGATCATCGATATAGGCGTAAACCTGATGCACCGCTCCTTTCACCAAGACCGCGATGAGGTCGTTGCGAGAGCAGAGAAACAAGGAATATACCCGTTAATTTTGACAGGGACAAGCTTGAGAAACAGTATAGATGCCTCACGATATGCGAGTCGCTCCAAAGGAAAGCTGTACACTACGGCAGGTATTCATCCTCACGATGCAAAAAGCTGTGATGAATCCACGATCAAAAAATTAAGAGAACTGGCAACTCTTCCCCATGTGGTAGCCATTGGAGAGTGCGGGCTGGATTATAACCGCGACTTCTCCCCGCGTGATATCCAAAGAAAGTGGTTCATCGAACAAATCTCCCTGGCCACAGAACTTCAACTGCCGGTGTTTTTACATGAACGCGATGCTCACCTTGATTTTGTCTCGATCCTCAAAGAGCATCGTCAAAATATCAATCGTGGGGTTGTACACTGCTTTACCGGAACCTCCAAGGAATTGGAAACCTATTTAGAGATGGACTTCCATATCGGGATTACGGGATGGATTTGTGATGAACGACGCGGGAAGCATCTTCGAGAGCTTGTCAGAAAAATTCCCTTGAATCGTTTGATGATTGAAACAGACGCGCCATTTTTAACCCCTCGTGATTTGAAAGAAAAGCCTGTGGATGGTCGGAATGAGCCAATGTATTTGAGACATATATTGCACGCGGTGGCACAATGCATGGGATTGAGCCCTGAAGAAGTGGCCAGCGCTACTACCAAGACTGCGAAAGAATTTTTTAACGTATAGGTAGTTTTCTAAAGAGGGCTAATGCCCTCTTTTTCATTTTGTGACAAGGCAGTGAATAGAGAGCATTTCACAAAAACGCCGCTTTACGATTGTTAAAAATAGATTTAAATTACAAATAATGGATATCAGAAAAGAGAGGTGGTTTGTTTATGCTTAAAAAAAGTATGGTTTCAAGTCTCGGTCTTTTATTCGTTGTGATGTCTTTCACACTTCCTACTCAGGCTGCAGAACCAACGCTTTTGAAATCGTCCGAACAAAATATTTCATCCCATGCATCACTAAAGCAATCCTTATCAGCGAGCTCTTCTTATGGAGCGAAAATGTGGATCAAGAACAATCAACTAGTCCCACAAGGCTGGGTAATTACCGACAGTACTAGTACCCAATTCGAAATTACATGCGTGATTGGGGCTACGTACCGAGCGACACTCTGGATCAAGTACAACCAACGGATTCCTGATGGATGGGCTGTAATAGATAGCAGTGGTACTTCTCTTCAAATGATTTATACACAAGGCGCAGGTTACGGTGATAAACTGTGGATGCGGAACAATCAAATCGTGCCGCAAGGATGGGTCATTACAGATAGTACGACGGATAAATTTGAAATTACGAGCATTCAAAGAGCGCCAAAGGGAGCGAAGCTATGGATCAGGTATAATCAACAGATTCCAGCAGGCTGGGTCGTTACCGATCGGTTTAACATGCGAATAGAAATCACATTTATGGGCTAGGACCACTATTGTAGTGGGACGCGAATTATCTGCGTTCCACTTTTTTATTTTGAAAGTGAAAGATTGTCAGCAGCTTTTCCGTCTATACAGTGACAAGGAGGTGGAACACCAGTGGAGGATCATACTGGCGCACGAATTGAGCAATGGTTTCACTCATACAGCCAAGATGTTTATCGTTTCCTGGTCTATTATACAGGACGAACAGACATCGACGATCTGGTGCAGGAGACCTTTATTCGTGCCCTCAAAGCTATGCAGGCAACAGAGGTTGAGAATCCCAAAACGTGGCTGTTTGCCATAGCACGAAACGTAGCCATTGATGAAAGACGCAAAACAAAGCTACTCAGGTGGTTGCCGGAAATCTTCTTGCAGCATCTCGTTTCGCACGACAAAACTCCGGAAGAGTCGCTGATGTTAAGTGAAAATAAGCGTTTGCTCTATGAAATGATCAATCAATTAAAGTCTTCTTATCGGGATGTGTTGATACTAAGAGGGATCAAAGGACTATCGAGCAAGGAGACTGCAGAGGTGTTGGGCTGGAGCGAATCCAAGGTCAATCTCACGATGCATAGAGCGATAAAGTCGATTCAAAACAAACGAAATGTTTCGATTGCGGAGGTGATGAACGATGCGATCATGTGAGGAGCAGATCATTCTGGAAGAATTGAATCAATTCCCGGAGCAAATCCTTTCCCGAGAACGAAGCCAAGCAATATTAGAAGGTGTGCGAGAAGAAGGAGGTAAACTTCAAAAAGTGAACAAACGAAAAATGTATTATGGATGGATGGCAAAAGGGCTGATCACCTGCGGCCTGTTACTCGGTTTTTTCTGGATGAAACCATTTTCTGCACCAGCAGAATCAACGAGCAGTGCAGCCTTGAATCCTGAAGAACAAACGTATTTTGCAGCTGCTCAAAAAGCCGTACAAGATGCGAGTGGCATTCAAAAGACCTTCTCATTTGGAGAGATTGAGAAAGACGCAGACTCCTATAGGGTACAGGCAAAGAATCAAGAAACCCGAGAAGCCATCGTCACTTTTAAGCCTGGTACCACAGAGGTTCTTACCGTCTTTGCGAGGTTTGCGATCAACGAATTACCGAAGTCCTATCATACATATGTAGAGACTGCACAAGAAGCATTTAAGGATACGAAGCAACAGGTTACCTTCCAAAATACCGGTTTTTTCAAAAGTGAGAAGGAAGCATATTTTTCCTTTTGGACAGATGACAAACAATATGTCACAGTCGATCTCCCAACAAATAAAGTGTCTGATTTCATATTATATTACAACCTAGAAGACGTCGATCAAAAGATCATCTCCATGGCGCAAACAGCTTTGACCCGTTTATCCAATGAAAAAAATCTTTCCTTTACCCAGGCCCAAAAACGTTCAGATGAACGTGAAGAGAAATGGTTGCTCATGAATAAACAAAAGAAATATGAAGTAATGATCGGGGCAAAAACAGGTCAAGTGTATGAAGTAAGCCATGGAGCAGAAAACTATAAAATCAAAGCACTAAATGAAGTCATCCCTGTAACCAAGCCACTTATTCAGGACATTTTTGGCGTAGATATTTCTGGATATACGGCTTACGGCGGTCGGGACTGGGGCGGCTATATTTTGAGAAGTCCGGGGAAACCAAGTTTCTCCATACAGCTTGGAAATTTGGATGTTGGTGATATTAATCGAATTGAAATCGAATAGGCGACTTGGCTCGGTCATAGCAGAGGAAAACGGGTTCTATATTACGTATATGGAACCCGTTTTCCTTTTCCATCGTACTTTTGTTAGTCGATGGACAGCTTCATTTTCAGCCCCTCATGCGTCGCTTTAAATCCTAAGCGTTCATAAAAGCGCAACGCATCTTCTCGTTGTTTATCTGTCGTTAGTTGACACAGATGGCAGCCCCTCTCTTTCGCCCGTTCAATCGCCCATTCAATTAACTCGCTCCCAACTCCTTGACCCCTTTCCGTAGATGCTATCCGAACCCCCTCAATCGTCGCTCTCCAGCTACCTTGAAGTGTCAGATAAGGAGTAAACGTAATCTGAAGGACACCAATAATTTCCTCATCCCGGCACGCCACAATCAATTCGTTATTGGGATCTGCGTCAATGGATTCAAACGCTTTTATGTAACTTTCTGGTAGCGGAGTTTCGTAACGCTCTCTCGTCTTGCCTAATTCATCATCCGCAAGCATTTGAACAATTCTATTCAGGTCTTTTGCTGTTGCGACTCGAAAATGAATCATCGTTTGCCTCCAACTGATTTTTGTGTGATTATTGTAACATCTTACAAAAAACCCCTTTAGTAAAAAGGGGTCGGGAATTCGTATATTTTTACTTGCACGTATTTCTTCTATTCGGATTCAAAATCAGCGCATCATCTTCCAGCTCAAACAATTTATCCAAAAGCGCATCCATGCCATGCTCCAATTTATATTCCATCTCTTCTTTATACAAAGGAATCAAGAAATAGGTATGAATCTTGTTCCCGTCCTTGGTGGGAATGACACTGATTTCCTCTGATAGCTGAAACAGAACGACTCCATTTAAACCCGTGCCATCCGCATACGGTTCATATTCCTGATAATTCGGTATCGTATGCCCGTATCCCAACCATGTATTGTACTGGTGAGGAAACCGTGCCAGCATTTTCATCAGTCTAATTGGCCAGTAGTTATTTTCATCCTCTAGCGACTCTTGTGTCAGTTCCCAGGAAGCCGGCAAAAATATCATCAGTTCTGCTCGCTCAATATTCTCTTCCATCTGCTCCTGTATTTCATCCGGGATCGTCATCGGCAGATCACTCATCCCATTCGTATACAGAACCCAAAATGGCTCTTCTTCTGTAGGGCTCATCACATTCACATCAATATGGATCGTATCGGAAATAATTTCGTGAAAAACATTGCTTTCTCTTCCGGCAAATACCTTTTCAAAGTGGGCAACGATTTCTTCTACATATTCCATGGGAGCCGGGGGTTCATAATCAGCTTGTTCGTTATATGTGTAAATCGTAGTGCCGTCTTTTGACTTTTCTCCGTTGTTTGTACCGCCGAATAGCTTCTTGAAAAAGTTCATCGCAGATCCTCACCTTCTTATCATTCAGACGCTTGGTCCTCTCTATTGTATCGGCTTAAGATACACCCATGTTTTACCTTATCTATGTATTTCTTGCAAGAGAATTCCGAATCAACTTGCATAAAAAAGAGGGAAGCCTCGCTAGCGCTCCCTCTTTTTCGTCTTTCTTATTTCCATTCTGTATAATACCTGATCTCTTCTTTATCTACTTTGAATCCAACCGATTTGTATAGAGACAAGGCTGATATATTCGTCGTTTCAACCATGAGATACGCGGATTTCAGCTCATGCGATTTTAGATACTCCAATGCTTGTGCCAGTAAAAACTTCGCAAATCCACGCTTCCGCCAAGGTTCTTGTACGAAAACATCCTCGATTACTCCATCTTCTTCCTCTCGCCATGCCATCAAGCCCGCAGCTATCGTATTGTTATAACGAATCACCATTGATGTCCAGAGCGCTTTACTCTTGTATTCAGACAATCGTTCATGTCCTAACGGAGCATCCGGCCAGATCGTGGCTTCCACATTCAAGTAATCTTTTTCTTCCTCTGAGCTCTCCATTTTCCAATATGAAAAATCAAAGTCTTCGTCCAGCGTTAACACAGGAATAGGCTCTAGTAAATCGCGTTTCATCTGATACAAGCTATTCAAATGCTTGTAGCCCATTTGAGTGAAAAATCGGTTGTTCTTTGTTTCAGATGAATCGTTTCCGACACATAGCATCGTTTGGTACGTAGCTGGCAACGTTTCTTTTAATTGCAGAGCTCTTTGCAGAAGATGTTGGTACACCTTTTCTAGCAATTCGGCGTCATCGTCTCGTTCCGGGAGCGTTTTTAGATTCACGTAGATTGAATGCTTGTTTTCTTCTGAACGTCCGGGAGGGATCGTATTTATGATACTGACTTGCCCCTTCGCGATCATTTTTCCATTTTCAAATGCACAATAGACATTACACCAATTTGCTTCTTCACCGACCCACCAAAACGTCGCGTTTTCTTTTGCAGTAACAGCTTGATATAGTTCGCCAAGTAACGGAAAGTCTTCCTTTTGAAAATTCCGAATAATAACGTCAGTTGAAAATTGCCTCACCTTTATACCCCTTTCAAAATTTTTCCCTTTGTTAGCATTTGCTCCATCACAATAAACGCCTCCTTTAACAGTTGTTGTCATATGGATTATACTGGGGTATGAAAACGATGGAAATACCTAGCGAGTTCAGCTAATCTTGATCTTCAAAAAGGAGCTTGCTTATGGACACGAGAATCCCGGAAAGCATTAGACCTTTCATACACGACTATACGCAACGACTTATGGCTGAACTGCCTACTGTCATCTACGGTGTGTATTTGTATGGCTCTATTGCTCTATCTGGTTTTGAGGAAGATAACAGCGATATTGATTTTGTAACACTTTTGCATAGAGGATTAACGAATGCTGAAATAGAAACGCTCAAGAACATTCATCAGGCTCTGCAAAACACCAATCCATTCGCTAAAAGAATGGACGGCATGTATATCCAGCTGGATGACGTCGGAAAAGCCAATCCATCCTTGGAGCCTTATCCTTACGTTGACAATGGGACATTCAAATCATCCGGCCACTATGATGTCAATCATGTGACGTGGTGGATCCTCAAGCAACAGGGCATTACCGTTATGGGGAAAAGCGTTGAAGCATTACACATCCCTACCCAATGGTTGGATGTCGGGGAAACGATGAAATACAATGTCCATGATTATTGGGCGCCGAAAGGAAAAAGCATGGTGAAATTCATGCTCGATGAGTGGGTAGAATTCGCCGTTTTCACCTTATGCCGAATCTATTACGCGCTCATCCATGAGAGCATTATTCCGAAAAAAAAAGCTGTAGAACAGGCTCTGCATGAGCTTCCCAGTGAATGGCATCCCTTGCTGAAAGAATCCTTGCGAATACGCTACCACCCAAATGAACCATCTTTATTTTCGAACAGATTCAAGCGGGCAAAGGAAACCCAGAGATTTATTCGCTATATCTGTGAATTGTCGCCTAGTCATACGGAATAAAGAAGGAGATTGGCTTATGAAGATCATGGAGCATTTGCAGCTTGAGCATTTTAAACAAATGGAACAACTCGAGCTTCAATACTACGATGCTGAATTTATTACACCGTACCAAGAGAGCTACAATTGGTATTTGTTTCGTCCCGATTCGGTCGTTGCGATCGAAGAGAATGGGCGCATCATTGCTTTTATGAACCTGCTTCCCGTCAAGCCGCATATTTACCTGCAAATTGCACAAGGGACATTTAAAGACAGCCTGATGACGACCGCGGATATCGAGGATTTAACGACTTCTCCCGAGCAAGTTTATTATTTTCTGTCCTGTGTCATTGTCGATCATTCTTATCGGAAAAGCCCTGCCTTGCGCATGATGCTACATCATTATCTCGATGTACTGGCTCATGTCGAGCAGAGTGGCTGCCGTATCCAATCGATCATCATGGATAATATCACAGAAGCAGGCAATCGGTTCGCTCAGCGCCTTTGCATGAAGCATGTATGTATAAGCGACCACGACTCTCATATACATGCCTCGGATTATGAAAGCTTCAAACAACATGTGCACGCGAGTTATCCCCTGCTGTCCCGCTAAAGGCTTCGCATCGACCGTTCTCGAACCAGTAAAGCAACTTACCTCCATGAAGCATCTTTTCTGGAGATAAGTTGCTTGCTTTTTAGTTGATGACCTTACCTGTCGAGGCTTCTATTGCCCATGGCTGTTCTGAATCCCGGCGGATTTGGTAAGCAAGTACTGGCTCTGCCCCTTTTTCCGCGGGCAAGTACACGAGTTCCAATGGAGCATGTTGCACAAATTGATCAAGTGCCTCTTCCTTGGAGAGCGTTTTTGCTGTCTGATCGGTTTGTACCCATGATAAATCCGAAAAATTGCCCGTAAGCTCGGTAACAAGCCCGCTAGCCAGCTCGACAGCCACTTTATAAGGATGATCCATGACGGGAATCCCGTTGACCTTCGGTGCAAAGGTAAACTGAATGGTGCTAGGTGACTCTTGCGACGCTTCCAATGACAGCTCACGAACATTGGCGGGGAGGAATTTCTCCAGGTGGGCTATCGCCATTGCTTGTGCCTGTTCGTAGGTCGTTTCTCGTTGGTACTTACGTTCATCTGTAGTCATCCGTGAATACCCGAGAAATGCTCCGTCATCTGTCGTCTCAACAGAAACGCCGTTGCCCTGCCCATCGTTCCAGGAATATGAAATACCGTGCGGATTTACACCGATGAATGCTTTTTGTTCCACCTTTATGCCCAACTTGCGCTCAAGCAGCTTTGCCACCTCACCAGAAGTTTTCAGCACGAGTGGTTTTCCTTGTCCTGAAACAGCAACGGACTTTTTCTCTGCTCCCGCTTGGCTGATCAGCTTGCCTGTTTTCGCTTGCACAAAAACATCTGATGCTACTACATATTGAAGCTCTGGTTGTTTCTTTCCTGCATAAACGAGGCGAAGCGTACTCCCCAGCTGTTGGGCAGCCTTCTTCTTGTCGATTGTCCCTTCACGATTGGCAGGCTGTGATGCTACGCCACTATCTTCGAGATCAGGGTAAAGAAGCAAGGTCATTTCCCCCGTTTTTGGGGAGATACGAACTGTCGCACTATTCTCCTGAAGAGGAATGCCATTGATGATTTTGCGAAAAGCCACTTCTCCCTGGGCCAAATTCGAGTGAACATAATCCACTTCAAACTGTTTGCTCTGTGCTCCCAGCTTCTTTTGCAAATAGGCCACTGCCTGATCTTCCAATGGTGATTTCTCACGTGTTGATGTGGGTTGACTCCTATCTGTTGGGTTCCTTGCAGGCTCCTCGGCTACGGACTGCGGCTGTAGAGTATCACGTGTAGCCGTTTGGTTTTGAACGATTTTGTTGCCTGCTTTTGGGATAGCTTCCTGCTCCTGCTGTGGCTTAGCCTTGCTTTCCACTGGAGGAGAAGGCGTAGCAAGCGGTGGCGTAGCTGTTATGACGGCTGGAGGTGAGATGGTTGTTTGCGTATCAACAGATGGCTTCTGCGCTGAATCATAGCTCAGCCAAACACCCATGAATACGGCTGCTGCAAGGGAACCAGCTCCCGCGACAACTCGCTTGATCTTCGCTGCTTGCTCCATTCGATACGCCTCACGAATGAGTCTCTCCTTGCCCATCTGCTTCCACACTTGACGAGGTGGGTTGCTCTCCTGCCTGACGTGATTCAGTAATTCAACTATGTGGTTTTCATCTGGCAAACTCATTAGCAATCCTCTCCTCGCAAACGTTGCCGAGTATTTTCTGCAACGCTTTTAGTCCCCTGTGACAGTCCACTCTCACTTTTGTCTCTGGAATCGCCAAAATCTCGGCTGTTTCCTTGACACTGTACTCCTTTATATAGCGAAAAATTACTATGATGCGCTGATCGGGCTTCAACTGTTGCAATGCCCGTTGAATACTATGCATCTCTTCTTTTGTCGCAAGCTCCTCTTCTGGAAGGCCCTCCGTAGACTTCATGAGGGCCAACCAGTTGTCTGAGAACAAACGCTGCCACTTTTGTTTGCGGTAATGATCAATCGCGACATGCTTGGCGATGGAAAATAGCCATGTCTTCATGGCGACCCGACCATCGTACCTCGGCAAAATTTTTAACAGTCGTGAAAATACTTCCTGCACCATGTCTTCTGCATCTTCTTGTCTGCCCGTAAAGTAGAGCAAAAAATAGTAGATGTCATCATAGTGAGCCTCGTAAATAACCCCAATTCGTTCCGCCAACTCCCCAGACAACAGGCTTCCCCCTTTCTTACTCGGTTTCTATCTCTTCTCCATAGGTGTAGAATTCGCCGGTTAGCGCATCGATTTCTTCGTTAGAAACGAGTGGAGAAATATAAACGAGCTCGGCCATGTTTTTATTTTCCTCATTTAAGGAGTAATACAGCTTCAGCGGATATTTTTTAAGAAACTTCTTGGCTGCTTCCTCTTTTGTCATAGCGTTCTTGATATCCGGGAGCTTGATCGTTTGAGAGACTCTCCAATCTAGTAAAGTTGCTTTTCCCGTAGCTGCATCTACGTGCGCCTGTCGAAGCATACCATCTACCGGATACCCCTGATGAAGCACGGTAAAGTCAAAGTTGTACAAATTTTGATCGGGTTCATATCGATTCGCAGTGACGGCCATTTCTTTATCGGTAAGAGGAAGGAACTCAGACATGGCTTCCACGGCAGCTTTTAGCGCCTGCTCTTCGTTCAGCTTTTTGTCTGCTTCACTTTTCCGCTTTGTATCCAATACTTGATAATTCGTGACCTTTCCTGTCTTGGTTTCGAAGAAAATATTGGCGATGACCTCCTCCTCCGTCATCCACAAATAGTTGGTGATTCCGGTTTTCGGATTGCTCTCTTCCTGAAAAGTTGCACGCCCTTTTGTAGGATTGTATCCTGTCTTAGCTGTCAAGAAAGCTACAGCCTCTTCTTTTGATTTGATGATTGTTTGCTTTGCTTTTGGTTGGAACTGAATGATTTTTTCATTTGGTTTGGCTGACCGTTCAGCTCCGGTGCTCGCATTGATTTCCTCGAAAGAAGGGGTGTATAAGAACCTGTAGCTTTGCCCATCTGCACTTTGTCCGTAGTAAGGCTTCATAGCAGATGCAAACATCGCTTCTACCTTTTCTTTTGGATGCACCTTATTGGGATCAGCGAATTGAATTTTGCTGATATCCTGTTCCATTTCCATTGGATCTGCATCCCCGTCGCCTTTGGCCAGATGCTGAATTTGCCCTTCGCTATTGATGGCGAAATTCAGTGTGTCATTGCGGAACGGAATCCCATTTACCATTTTGCGAAACAAAATCGAAGAATTACGATTAGAGGCTTCCTGATCCAACTGATAGTCCGCCATATCCTCGCCATACCATTGCTTCATGAACTCCGTTGCCTTTTTCTTCGCATCCTCTAGGGGGTAGGTGGAAGAGAAACCTTCTTTGCCTGTGATGTGGCTGAAAAATTTTACTTCACCTGAATTTTGATCGACATGCATTCTCACAAAGGGAGCTTTCTTTTCCTTCGTTTGATACTTTTTCACTTCAATCCGGGATGTTTCTGCGTTCATCTCAAATTCGGTGATCGGGTAGTTCCTTAGATAAGGCACAACTTGAACGAGTCTCTCAACAGACTTTTCGATCTTCCTGATCAGCTTCTCATCGATTGCACCATCACCTTTGCTCGCTCCCTGCACCGTTACGCTCGATTCTTTTGCCGCCATAGAACTGATGGGTGTCGTAACAGCCAGACTCGCTGTCATGATTGCCAATACGCTTTTCGTCCATTTATTCATGGTTCGTTCATTCCTCACTCTTTTTGGATAGTGATGCTGGGGCCCCAGCTATTTTTCGCTCTGTCCATTATTCGAATGAGTTCCCTTTTTGTTTCAGATGGAAAGAAAATTTTCCCAACGAAAATAGACTATAACGAGTTGTTAGGGCCCACCAAAGAAACGGAGCAGATAGTGAGACCTGAAAGGGGATTAAAATTATCCATTTAATAACAAATGATGAGTTATATGGAAATAGGCATGTTATACCGACAACTTTGGGCACCCAGGGCATATGATGACCAGTAGAAACAAGGCACAAGGCGACTACGGGAGGTAACTAATATGAACCTGACATTAAATCGACTCAGTCTGACGAATGTGGATGACTCTGCTGGTGGGTGGCAATATGAAGGTGGTAAAGTCTTTGAGGGAAATAACCATGTAGCCAATTACGCGAGTACGAAGCGAACCGTGCATCAGGGAACTGAAGCGCAGAATACGGCAATGCTCACATTGACACTTTTCTTTTTTGGTCTCGAGAATATTACTCTACAAGGAAGTCATGACTTCAGCTCTGGCAAGCAAATTGGAAGCGTTAGCGCTGCTTCATCCCTATTTGCTTCTAATATTGGTAAACAGTTCACAGTATTAGGAAATAATCTCGTTATTCAGTGATTTCAAGCGATGAGAAAAGCCGATTCCCCTTCATTTAAGGAGGATCGGCTTTTGAGATTTTGCTGTAAGGGTAGCACCAACAACATAACCAATTTACAGCATTAAGGGTCTAGCATTGAGTTATTCGTTTTGCGTCGCTTATATTTTGCAGGAGCCATCTGCGCAATTGTCGCCGGATTGCTCATCTTTTTTCTCGTCGTTCTGCACGAATTTCAGAGCAGGAGCTGCGCTTTCTTCTTCCCATACCTGGTTCAATGCTCCCAAAAAGACTTCACCTGGCTGCGCGCCAGAGACTGCATATTTGTTATTGATGACAAAGAACGGTACGCCCGTGACACCCAAATCGTTGCCTCTTTGTTTGTCCTCTTGTACTTCCTCTCTGTATTCGTCTCCTGCCAGCATGGCGAGCGTCGCTTCCTTGTCCAAGCCCACCTCAGAAGCAAGCTGTGCCAGCACCTCGTGGTCACCGAGATGAAGTGATTCGGTAAAGTACGCCTTGAGCAGTCGCTCCTTCATTTCCTTCATTTTTCCATGAGCGTGGGCAAAGTGCGTCAAGCGGTGCGCATCAAATGTATTGGTCGGGATCATCGTGTCAAAATGATAATCAAGACCCACACCTTTTGCCATTTGGGTAACCTGGTCATTCATCCCCTTCGCTTGTGCGAGTGGAATGCTATACTTGGCTGCCAGTACTTCATGCATGTCCATATCGGTATCGCGTTCCATCTGCGGGTCGAGCTGGAAGCTGCGATATACGACCTCTACTTGATCCTTATGCGGAAATTGAGACAGCGCTCCTTCCAGACGGCGCTTTCCGATATAGCAAAACGGGCAGGCAAAATCAGACCAAATTTCAATTTTCATGTTACATCCTCCTCTATTTGAACGGAGCTGACCAAAAGACAGCAAACCGCACACTGCAAATTTCGTCGTACGCACATTATACAACAACACACGGTACGACTATGCACTTTGGAGGCTGAAAGCTGCACTTTGCCCTTAGCGAGTCATGCGAATGATGCGATCACAAATCGTTTCCGCATCTGCTTTGTCATGTGTGACCAGGATCGACGTCATCTTGGCAGCCCGCAGCATTCGCTTCAAGTCATCGCGTATTTTCGTTTTGAGCTCGGCATCCAGATTACTGAATGGCTCATCCATCAGCAAGATCGCCGGCCTAGGCGCCAGTGCACGCGCAAATGCGACACGCTGCTGCTGTCCCCCGCTCAGCTCATGTGGATATCGCTTGCCGTAGCCTTCGAGCTGCACGAGTGCCAGCATCTCTTTCAAACGAACCAGACGCTCTGCTTTGGACAATCGATGCAGACCGAACAAGATGTTTTGCTCGACAGTCAAATGCGGAAACAGCGCATAGTCTTGAAAAATCATGCCGATCCCGCGTTGCTCTGGCTCCACAAACTGCCCCTGATCGACCAACACTTTTCCATCGATCTGGATGCGCCCGCTCTTCGGGGACTCCAGTCCGGCTATCAAGCGAAGCAATGTACTTTTTCCACAACCGCTATTTCCGAGTAGCCCAACAACTTCCCCTTGCTCCATCTGCAAGCAAAAATCCCGGATGACGCTGCCATTCCCGCTTGCATAACCAAACGTCAGGTTTTTCACTTCAAAAAAAGTCATTTTGCCTGTCTCTCTCCTAACCAGTGATAGAAAATAACGGAGACGATTCCCACCGCAATGATACAGAGCGAAGGAATCGCGGCCTGGTGAATTTGTTCGTCGCTCGCATATTGATACGCCTTTGTTGCCAGCGTCTCGAAGTTATAGGGACGAAGAAGCAAGGTAAGCGGCAATTCCTTCACGATTTCCATGAACACCAAGATAAAACCGGTGAGTACAGCCCCTTTGATTAAAGGCAAATCCACTTTAAAAAAGGTCCGTGTCATGCTCATCCCGAGCATACGTGCCGCTTCTGAATAGCGGTTTCCCGTCTTCTCAAACCCCGCTTCGACTGCATTGAATCCAACTGCAAGGAAGCGGATGATGTAGGCAAACGTCAGCATGAACAAAGACATGCTGAGTACCAGCTTGTTTGCGCCCAAGCCCAGCCAGCTATAGAAGGAACTCAGTTCTTTATCTACGGACATCATCACCGCCATTACTCCAATAGACAAGACTGCGCCCGGAATAGAATAGCCCATGGAAATCAAGCGCGTCAGTGCCACAGCAAATATCGAGCCTCGGGAGAATCGGATGACATTCGCAACGATTACCGCGAGCAGCATCAAGATGGTGATCGAGATACAAGAGATGAACAGCGTATTGCTCAAGAGCTTCCAGAAGGTCTCGTTCAACACTTCCCCATACGTCCACGTCGCCCAGACAATCAACTGCCCAACAGGGATCACAAACGAAAATGAAACAATAACCAATCCGAAGATTACGGCAGCGTACATCGTGATTCCGCGCAATTTTCTGCGTGTAAGCGGCGTGCTCCTGTTCGTAGGCGAGCTGTATTTTTTCCGCTTACGCACGAGTCGCTCAACGATAAAGATCCCGATAATCAAGGTCATGAGCCAGGCGGACAAACGAATGGCCGATTCTACGTCATACATGCCAAACCACGTCTTGAAAATCGCCGCTGTAAAAGACTGAATCCCAAAATGCTTCGTCACTCCAAAATCATTGAGCACTTCAAATGCCACCAGACTGGCTCCACCGACGATGGCTGCCTGCGACATAGGCAGGACGATGCGAAAAAAGATATGCGTTTGGTTTTTTCCGAGCAATCTGGCATTTTCAATGAACACAGCACTCTGTTTTTCAAGAAAGGTTTTCGTAATCAAATAGACGTACGGGAACAAAAACAACGTAAAAATAAAAATAGCGCCCTTCATCGACATGATGTCAAAGTAGCGTTGATCGAGCGTCAATCCGAATGCATCGCGCAAAAACGTCTGGATACTCCCCGTATAGCTGAGCATGGAGCCGTACGTGTATGCTGCGATGTACGGAGGAATCGCCAGCGGCAGCACGAAAGCAAATGAAAAAAAGCGACGCAATGGAAAATCGTAAGCAGCGACCAGCCAGGCCAAGGTCACACCTACGATGATCGTACAGGCTCCGGTACCGAGCACGAGCCATAACGATTGCAGCGCGTAATCCAGCAGCATGTACTCTTGGATATGCTGCCAGTTTTCATTCTGTTTTTGAAAGAGTCCAAAAAAAATATAAAGAGACGGGAGAAGGGCCAAAAAGGCCCCTATCACGCTCAGCGTTACCCACCCGTTCAGTTTTCGTCTCAGGCTTCTACGCAAAAGTGCTCCCGTCATGCTTATTTCCAACCTGCTTGATTCAGCAGTTCTACCGCTTTTTTGTTATACTCGCCAAGCTTAGCAAAGTCGAGCTTTTGCGTTTTGAATTCTCCCCACTCTTTCAAAAGAGCAGGCTTGTCAGCCTCTGCATTGACAGGGAACTCGTAGCTTCCGTTTGTCAGCATCGTTTGAGCCTCTTTACCTGTGACGAACTCAATCAACTTCACGGCATTGTCCTTGTTTTTCGCGTGCTTGGTCAAACCAATACCGCTGATGTTCAAGTGTGTGCCTGTCGTTTCTTGGTTCGGGAAGAAAACGCCGATGTTTTGCGCGACTTTTACTTCCTCTGCATCTTTGGAGTTGAGCATTTGCCCAACATAGTAGGTGTTCATGATCGCAACGTCACCGACTTTGGCAACGACAGCCTTTGCCTGATCGCGATCTCCACCTTCAGGCTTGCGCGCGAAATTGTTTACAAGACCTTTTGCCCAATCCAAAGCAGCCTGCTCGCCATTCAGCTCTATAAAAGAAGCAACGAGTGACTGGTTGTACAGGTTGGAAGAAGAGCGTACCAATACTTTGCCTTTCCATTTATCTGTAGCCAAATCTTCATACGTAGACAGCTGCTCTGGCTTCACGCGATCTTTCGCATAGACGATTACTCGCGCACGGGTAGCCATACCGATCCATTGGTTGTCAGGATCACGCAGCTCTTTCGGTACGTTTTTCTCTACTTCAGCAGATTGAATCGGTTGCAGAACGCCATTTTGCTTCGCGTAGTTCAGAACTCCACCGTCAACCGTGATGAACAAATCCGCTTCGGAGCTCTCCCCTTCACGCTTCAAGCGCTCAACCAGCTCTTCTGCTGTGCCCTTCACTTCATTTACCTTGATGCCTGTTTGCTTGGTAAATTCAGCGAACAATTTGCTATCAATATCATAATGACGCGCAGTAAATACGTTCACGACTTGCTCTGTGGCAGCCGGCTCCTGTGCCTTTGGCGCTTCTGTTTGCGGCTGGGCAGTATTCGCGCCGTTTCCGCATGCAGCAAGTAAAGGCATCGTCAGCATCGTACTCAGCATGACCGCCAGCATCGATTTTTTTCTCATTTTGATTCTCCCTCTCTATCGCACTGATTATTGATAATGAATATCATTGCCAATTGACAAGGCTTATTGTATCGAACAAAAATGAGAAAATGCTGTGAAAATAAAAAAACATCCTCAATTTTTTATTTGAGATGCGGATCGGTTGAAATTCGCTGAACGAAGCGGCACAAAAATAGACACAGTCGTCCCTTTCTGCTCCACACTCTGAATCGTTATGATACCGTTGTAACGCGTGAGCAATCGTTTGGCGATGGCAAGTCCGAGTCCATACCCGCTCTCCCCGCTGCTTCTTGCTTTGTCTACCCGATACAACCGGTCCAAGACATACGGCAAATCCTGCTCGGGTATGCCGATTCCTTCATCGATGATTTCCATACAGGCTACCGTTTCTTCCACCTTGGCCCTCACGCAGACTCTCCTGCTCTCCCCGGAATACTTGACCGCATTATCCAAAAGGATCAGTAGCACTTGCTCCAAGTGTTCTTCCGATATGGCCAGAATTTCTCCAGCCAAAGGCGCAAGTTCTTGCTCAATCGTAAATGTCGGCTGAATCATGGCGAATTTCTTGACGATGTGATAGACAGCTCGATCCGGCTCATGGAGCGCGACATCCTCTTCTACCTCCACATGCTCCGCTCTCGTCAAAGCGAGCAGCTCCTGCACCAGTCCTTTTAATCTGGCGAGCTCTTGAACCGATGTCTGCAAGGATTCCTCCAAAACAGCCGGATCATGTTTACCCCAGCGCCGGAGCATTCCCAGATGCCCTTCGATAATCGCAATCGGCGTCCGCAGCTCATGTGAGGCATCTTCGACGAATTGTCTCTGCTGCAAAAAGGAACGCTCCACCTGATCCATCATTTTATTGAACATTTTCATCAAGGTCGCAATCTCATCCTGATTATCGTGAAACTGCACACGTTCATGGAATCCTTTTTGCCGGACGTTGCTCATCGTTTCATTCATCGATTGCAGGGGTCGAAGTAACTGCCTCGCGAGCAATCTGCCACCCAGACCGCTTATAATCACAGCAGTGAAGCATCCAATAGCCATGACCTGAAAGAGCGCACCACTCAACTGCCCAAACTCTTTCATATTCTTCAGAATCATCACTGTCCCGTTAAATTGAAAGATCGTAAGCGGACTGCTCATGATCAATAGGTCACCACGCACTTCTTGGGTCTGGGTGCGAATCGACTGAACAGGCGGAAGCGGTGGCAGTGTGATATCTTGAAAATTTTCCGATACGACAACAATCGGATTACCCTCTTCGTCCAGAATACGAATCATCTGGTTTCGTTGATTGATTTTCTCCAGGAAGCTGCGCAGCTCTGTGAGGTCCTCGCCCTCAAAAGATTGCTCTTTTTCCAATGCGTAGTTAAGAAATTCTCGCATTGTCTGCTGCACAACCTGCTCTTCCTGATTAAACATCCACTTCTCTACAAAAAAGTATTGGAAGCCATTATAGCCAATGAATACAAGAAAAAGCAGAAGCGACGACCAGAGTGTCAGCTTCCATTTGATCGGGAGCTTTAAAAATCTCGATGGTCCTCTCATTTTCGCATCACGTAGCCAATCCCGCGTACAGTCGAGATATAGCTGTCCTCATTGGGGGAATCGATTTTATTGCGCAAATACCGAACATATACATCGACAACATTGGTCTCGACAGCCGCCTCGAAACCCCATACAGTATCGAGCAGCACCTCGCGAGGTAGGACTCGATTGATGTTTTTCATAAACGTCACGAGTAAATCGTACTCTCTTTTGGTCAGCTCGACAGGTTGATTATTTTTAGTGACGATACGTCCCTCCATATGGACTACCAACCCTCGATGCGCGAGCATGGTTCGAGGGACATTCTCCTGTTCTTCCTGACGGCGGAACACGACGCGTATGCGTGCCAACAGCTCCTCAATCGCGAATGGCTTCGGAATATAATCATCGGCCCCACTGTCCAAGCCTGAGACGCGGTCCGTAATACTGTCTCTGGCTGTCAGCATAATTATCGGCGTTTTTTTCACGCTGCGTATTTTTTGACAAACCGCAATACCATCAAGCCCCGGAAGCATGACGTCCAATAATATGACATCCCATTCTTCCTGCAAAGCGAGCTCGAGTCCTTTATGTCCATCATGCGCGACTGTAATCGCAAACGATTCGTAGCGCAGCTCCAGTTCAATAAATCGGGCCATATTGATCTCATCTTCTATCAGCAACACTCTTTTCACGTTTTGCCCACCCTTTTGCCCATGCCGGGGAATTCCACCTGATTGTAGATGAAAATAATTATCAACGTCAATGTTCTCCTACCCAGCCCAGTAACCATACGCCCATCACCTACATAAAATATGTCAAACTGGTTCATGAAGTAAGGTGGTGTATAACATGTATGGATATCAGCCTTATGAATACCCATATGAACATGACTTGCGAGCCGTGTCCTCCCAACATGGACGGAGAACAGGACAATCTTTTGCCGAAATTCAGGGTGGCCCACTGGCACCGAACCTGCACGGCTACGTTGTTTTTACCGATGTCCCCTACGGCACCGAAGTGTTCGTCGAAGTCAGCGGCCTCCCCGCTTTCCAGCCAGCCACTGGCAATCAGCAGCAAATCGGGCCATTTGGTTTTCATTTGCATGAGCATGGCGTCTGTACGGTAGGAAATCCGGAAGATCCTTTTACCGCAGCAGGCAGTCATTGGAACCCTACACAACAACCACATGGCAACCACGTCGGCGACTTTCCCGTGCTGTTTTCCAATGACGGCTATGCACGAATGACTTTTTTCACAAACAAAATCAGTGCAGCAGATGTCGTCGGCAGAAGCTTAATCATCCATCAAGGTCCGGATGACTTCCATTCACAGCCGGCAGGAAATAGCGGAAAACGCCTGGCATGTGGATTGATCTACGCTGGATAACGCTTCCCTCGAACAGGAAAAGGGGGCAACCCTGGTTAGCTGCCCCCTCGCATTATTGAATTAGCTAGCGCCGTAATGTCGACAAATCAAATGCTGGTACAAGCCCTTCCTCGGCTGCACGACCGAGCAACGCCTCGACAGCTGCATAACCATCGTTACCCAAATTTCTCGTAAATTCATTCACGTACAAGTTAATATGCGCTTGCGCTACCTCCAGGGATAACTCCTGGGCATGGGACATGACATATTCTTGTGACGCAGTCGGATTCGCCCACGCATATTCCACAGAGGAGCGCGTCCAATTGGTCAGAGCCTCGATGTCCATTGATTTTTTCGCAATAATGGCACCCAGTGGAATCGGCAGATTGGTATCAGACTCCCACCAGTTGCCCAAGTCAGTCATGAGAGACAGCCCGTAGTTTTGATACGTAAAACGAGCCTCGTGGATTACGAGTCCTGCATCGATCTTGCCGTCACGTACAGCAGGCATAATCTCATGAAACGGCATGACGACGATCTCCCCTACACCACCCGGGACATTTTGTGCAGCCCAGAGCCGGAACAGTAGATAAGCTGTGGAGCGCTCACTCGGAACCGCTACCCGTTTGTTGGACAGGCGTGCTGGATCATTCGCGCTCTGGCCAGAATTTCCTTGCGTCAAAACGAGTGGCCCGCATCCTCTGCCCAGTGCACCGCCGCATGGGAGCAACGAGTAGTTGTCCATCACCCATGGCAATGCCGCATAGGAGATTTTCATTACTTCTGGGCCTTCTCCCTGTGCAGCAAGCGTATTCGTAATATCGATATCTGCATACATAATATCGAGCTTTGGCGCTCCCGGAATCAAATCATGTGCCCAGGCATGAAAAACAAAAGTGTCATTCGGACATGGTGAAAATGCAATTTTCATGATAGTACCTCCCGTAGTACAGAGCTTCCCTTTTCCAGAGATTCCAACGCATCTTTTATCCGCCAAGCGGATTTATCCCGCGGTCCAATTGCATTCGATACCGTGCGAATTTCCAGAACAGGTCGTCCAGCAGACTCGGCAGCAGTCGCAACGCCGTACCCCTCCATTGCTTCAGCTAGTGCTTCTGGCATCCGCTGTGCCAAAGCCGTCGCAGTTTCCGCTGTTCCCGTCACGGTGGATAGTGTGAGGATGATGCCTTTTTTGGCGACCAAGCCTGCCTCTTTCATGGAATTGGCCAGCTGTTCGACCAACTCCTGATCAACACTTACCCGAGCTGATCCAAATCCGAGCTCGTCCACACTGCAAAAGCCCTCAGGCGTTTCTGCACCCAAATCGGCACAAATAATCTCAGTTGCGACAACCAGCGACCCAATCTCTGCTTGTCCCACGAATCCACCGCATATACCTGCACAAATGACGAGATCGTAGTCCGCGATTGCAAGTGCTCTGGCCGTACTCGCTGCGGCTGCTGCCGGCCCTACTCCCCCAGCGATAACAGTGAATCGCTCATCTCCTTGAAGGCCGCGCATCACTGCATCCCGTTCTGCGTCAACGGAGGTCACGACCAAAATGCTTCTATATTGTTGTGACAAAATCATTTGCCCTGGCTCCTTTCAACCGCTTTCCACCTTCCACGTTATCGCTACTTTTTGTCTATGTAAAGCCGTTTAAAAAGTTTGTCAAAAGACAGGGAAATACTTACAATGAATCCTGTTGTCCATTTCCTTTAGATGAGAGGTGACCGATCATGCTTCATCCACCGAATCCGAACACCCATCCCGACTGGCTTGCTCCCCACTCTTTGGCCTGGTACACACAGTTGGGCAAAATGACGGGTGAATACGTATACCCATGGCGCTCTACCATTACAGAACCGAATGGCGAGTCGCTTTTTATGGAAGAAATTAGTCGTATCGTTCCGAATCAATCCGTTCTTGACATCGGCTGCGGGCATGGCGCATTCACACTGCACTGGAGCCGTTCCGCCAAAGAGATCGTCGGCTTGGATGTGACAGAAAACTTTGTGCAAAAGACCCGTACGCAAACACCCGAAAACGTCTCCTTCGTTGTCACCAATACGAAATTTACCCTCCCCTTCCATGACGATACGTTCGATTGCGCCTACAATCGCAAGGGACCTACCTCCGCCTATCCAGATATAGCACGCGTCGTCAAAAGAGGAGGCTCATTTATTGGATTACATCCGGGCGATCAGTTGTCCGCCGAATTATTCGAATGGTTTCCTCATTTATTTGGTTCACGTACAGCAGACACCCCGATCTTGAAAAATCTGCAGGAGAGACTCAGACAAGCCGCTTTCCAGCGAGTGGATATTCAGACCGTGATTGCCACCGAGTATTTTCAGGCCCCGCTCGATGTCATTCGCATGCGTTGCTTTGGGCAAAGTCCGGCTATTCTCACGTCCGCCATCGAACAACACATGGAGAGTGTTATGCCGATTTTTGACCGCTATGCGACTTCTGACGGTCTGCCCACTACGCATATGTATTACCTCGTACGCGCGATTGTTTGATTCGTTCTGTTAAAAAACCTCCAGCCGCATTTGGCCCGAGGTCGTCACTTCGCTTATCCTTTTAGCAAATAGCTGTTGCCGTCTTCATCCTGAAAAGTCGCATAGGTCCCCGCCATTTTGGTAATCATAATATCCTCCTTACTAATTCGAACCTTCTCATCCCATTTTAACCGTAAAAAGTTTACTTATCGCTATTAGCAAACCCAGAAGTTGACAATAGTTGCACAGAAATTTATATTTAATTACGAAATGTAAGAAACAAAACATTGAATAAGCTTCTCCCTAATAATGCATCATGTTAGTGTAAAAACAAGTTGCAGGAGGAATGCAAAGTGGGTAAGGATTTTATTGCAGCCGTAAAAGACAGAAGAACGTACTATGGGATCAGCAAGGAAAATGTTGTCTCTGATGAACGCATTAAAGAAATCGTACAGGAAGCAGTAAAGTACACACCATCCGCATTCAACTCCCAAAGCGCTCGCGTTGTCGTCCTCTTGGGTGCAGAGCACGATAAGCTGTGGAACATTACCAAAGAAACGCTGCGTAAAATCGTTCCCGCTGAAAATTTCGGAGCCACGGAAGAAAAAATGAACTCCTTCGGTAGCGGCTACGGCACTGTTCTTTTCTTTGAAGACCAAAGCGTCGTCCAAAACCTCATGCAGCAATTCGAAGCGTACAAAGATAATTTCCCGATTTGGTCCGAGCAATCTTCCGGAATGCTTCAGTATGTTGTATGGACTGCTTTGGAAATCGAGGGCTTCGGTGCTTCCTTGCAGCATTACAATCCACTCATCGATGAAGAAGTCCAACAAACGTGGAAGCTCCCTAGCGAATGGAAGCTGAGAGCACAGATGCCTTTTGGCAAGCCAACCGCTCAACCAGGAGAAAAACAATTCCAATCGTTGGATGAGAGAGTGAAGTTCTTTTCCTAAGTAACATTTTGCTCCATGTTTGTAATGGACGGCTCAGAATTTCCTATTCGGGCCGTCCTTTCGTGTATTGAGCGATTGCTTTCCTCTGTCGTCTGTGATAGTATTAGCTTAAACAAAAGATTCTTATTTAAAGCGTTCACATATTGTAAAGGGTTTACACTTATGTTTGAACCTTTTACAATGTGTGAATTTTATTTTATATAAATAAAAGTTACATATTCATTTTATCTTGTTGGAGGTAACACCCATGCAAACAGGTACAGTTAAATGGTTCAACGCAGAAAAAGGTTATGGCTTCATCGCAGTTGAAGGCGGAAACGATGTATTCGTTCACTTCAGCGCAATCCAAGGCGACGGTTTCAAAACCCTCGAAGAAGGCCAACGCGTAGAATTCAACGTGGTTGAAGGCAACCGTGGTCCACAAGCTGAGAACGTAGTAAAACTGTAAATTACACATAAAGCTGCCCTTGCGAATAACAAGGGCGGCTTTTTTTTCCAGCACTTTTTCCTCACATAATTCGTTCTTTGTTCCTAAAGGGCAGTTGACATTAGCCATGCCTCCCCATATAATCTCTTTATAATGCAGAGTAAAGCAACGGCGCTTTCTAGCATAAAATATTCAGAATGTACACATATGGAATAAACGCGACATGTATTTTCCGTTTATTTTTAGCGAGCTATGAAAGCGGTTCCAGTTGGCTGTTATTACCATTACCTGTAAACAAGTTCATACAAGTAAGCAAAGGCGCTTAGGGTATATCTCATTTATTTAATGAGATCCTAAGTGCTTTTATTGTTTACATCCGCAAAAAGGTGGGATATCCATGGAGCACATTGGAAGCGTTATTATTTACATCATCATGTTATGTGCAGTAATTGGTGCCATTGCCGCGATCCGCAACAGCGATGAGGGTCTCGGTAAGGAGTTCATGGAAGGGATTCACTCAACAGGTTACATCTTCGTTCCTGCTGCCGGTATTATGGCATCCCTCCCGTACATCTCTTGGTTCGTTGAAAAAGCGGTATCACCCATCTTCAACAAAATTGGAGCAGATCCTGCGATTGCGGCAACTGCGATTCTCGCATCTGACATGGGTGGCTATCAGTTGGCAAACCTCCTGAAGACCTCCACGGAAGGTTGGATTATGGCGATGATCGTCGGTCTGATGGCCGGTGCTACGATCGTGTTCTCCATCCCAATGGGACTTGCTATGTTGGACAAGCGCGACCATAAATACATGGCGCTTGGCGTAATGTCCGGAATTTTGACAGTTCCGATCGGTGCTTTTATCTCCAGTGCCATTCTGGTTTTGACAAATGCAGAGGTTCGCAATGAAATCTCGACGAATGCTGAATCGACTTATGCTTTTGCCATTGGCTTCGGACAGGTACTTCTGAACCTTTCACCAATTTTGTTCTTCGTATTAGCAATTGCTGCTGGTCTGCGCTTCCTGCCAGACTTGATGATTAAAGGCTTCATGATTTTCGGAAAGACAATGGATGCAGCTATCAAGCTCGTACTCGTATTCTCGATCGTGCAACACTTTACTGGTATCTTTACAAAGATTTTCGGAGCATGGGGCTTCGATCCGATCATCGCCGATCCAACCGACCAATACCGTGCGTTGGAGACCGCTGGTTACATCGGTATCATGCTCGCAGGTGCGTTCCCAATGGTTTACATGCTGCGTAAATATGCAGCGAAGCCACTCGAAGTATTGGGTAATAAGCTAGGCATGAGCCCTTCTGGTAGTGCAGGCTTGCTCGCAACGAGCGCGAACATCCTGGCGATGTTCCGTCTCATTCGTTCCATGCCGCCAAAAGACAAGGTGATCAACATTTCCTTCGGGGTTTGTTCCGCTTTCTTGTTGGGTGATCACTTGTCCTTCTCGGCAAACTTCCAACCAAACATTATCTTGCCGGTCATGCTTGGTAAATTGGGTGCAGGTATTATCGGGATTGCTTTCGCTTACTGGCTCTCCGTACCGAAAGCCCTTGAACTGGAAAAACAAGATCGTGCTGCGGGAATTATCGGTCCAGATGAGTACTTGGATCATCACAGCGCTCAAGCTGAAGTTGCAGCAACCAAACAATAAAAGCAAAAGAGCGGTCCTTCGAGGGCCGCTCTTTCCTTTACTGAACTTTCTTGCTCATCTCCCAAATTTCCAATGCAGGTACCGGCTTTTTGGAGCACCCCTCCATTGTTAATTCACGAGCTTCCTTCGACCACAAAAAAGGATAGATTGCAAACATTTCATCGCCTTTTAGCTTGGAAACGTCCTTCTCCCAATCCTTCCAGAAAAATGTCTCATAAAACGTATGGATATCCCCGGTCATTGCCCATTGCAAAAAGTCGGTATAGCCAATTTCAAGATCCTCCCACGCAAGACTGTCCGGAGCGAAATACCATATACCGCCTATCGAATCCGGAAACATTCCACCATTGATCGCAAAGAACCCCCCTATGACATCGTCTGCTACCAGCAGCATCCCGTTCAAGGCACATTGCTGATTCCAAGAAGTGATGGAACGGGGTAAATAAGGATGGCCAGACCCTAGAATCCGTAGCCAGCCTTGGTGTATCAGAATCCCGCCTGTTTCAAAAGCAACAGCACCTAGAGTTGACCTCGTCGTCACTTGTAGATCAACAAGCTGTTTTTTCCCCTTCTCCTTTTCAGATGGAAGAAGGGTAATTTTCCGGTCTGATGCTGACTGCCATTTGTTTATTTCTTCCAACGCTGAATCCTTTTCGCAGTACAATTCCTCGAAGCTTTTCATTTCTGCCTCCACTCCCAAACTATTGGCGCGGCGCCCATAAGATGACGCTCACTCCGACCAAGCAGATGATAGCGCCCACCCAATCATACAAATCGGGTGTCTTTTTATCCACCAACCATCCCCAAAAAACCGCAAGAATGATAAAAACCCCTCCATAGGCGGCATATACCCGCCCGAAGGAAGGGAAGCTTTGAAGCGTAGGAATGATTCCGTACAAAACCAAGATCAGCGCACCAACGATACCGTACCAGTACGGCTTGGACTCCTTTAGCCACAGCCATACCAAATATCCCCCGCCGATTTCCGCCAATCCCGCCAAAATAAACAAGAGTATCGATGCTGTCATTCATGTCTCCTCTTTTCCTATCAAAACGAGTAAGCGCAAAGATCACGTCTATAGGCTCGCCATGACGGACAAATCCTCAAAATCTATCCTTGATGGGCAGCTTGTGGAAAGCAGCACAAATCTCCTTCGCCCGATTCAAGTGCAGATTTCAGGCTCCCCAGAACATGAGACCAAGCCATTTCGTGCCAACCCCGAGCCTTTTCCCACTCCTCTCCCTCTTTCCAACCGAAATGCTCGACCAATACTTGCGTTTTCCCCCCTGCTTCAGACAAAGTGACAAGCACATAAGTCAAAGCATCCTCGTGATTCATGGTATCTGCGAATTCATCCGGTCCCTTCCATGTAAAGCCGAGGCGCTCCTTCGGTTCAAAATGGGTAATGATGCAGCCTTTCGTCCCCATCTGGTCACGATTGGCTGGATGGAAGTACAATTCATACGCTCCGCCCAGGTACGGCTCAATCGTTGCATCAGGCGCAAACCACTGCACAAGCCGTTCCTTTCGTGTCCATGCCCACCAAACCAGCTCTATAGATGATGATACTTCTATCTCCGCTTTCAAGAAACCCATTATGCTTCCCCCCAACTATTTTCCTAACAGTTTGAAAATAGCAATTTCTGTATAGCCAGTCAATACAGAACACTCGCTACTTCCAACTTCACGTCCGAGCGAGATTTCAAGTGTAAAAATGAGTCTGAATAAGTCTGAATGGAATATTTTTTACTAAAAAGTGTAATTGTGCAGTAATCGCATAAGAATGAATGCTATAATAGCTAAGTAAGTAAAAAATTTCACAATGGGGAGAGGAACGATGGAACAACCACTTGCTAAATCGGCTCATCAGAAATTACCCATTGGAAAATTGCTCAAGAGGATCTTCGGTATCCTGATTGGTGCTTCCCTGTTTTCGGTAGCGCTCGAGATTTTTCTCGTACCGAACAATATTATTGACGGTGGAATCGTAGGTATCTCGATTATTACCTCGCATCTGTCTGGGTTGCCTCTTGGCGTTTTCCTGTTCGTGCTTAACTTGCCCTTCTTAATTATAGGGTATAAGCAAATCGGAAAAACGTTTGCACTCTCAACCCTCTTTGGGGTTACGATCATGTCAATTGGAACGACACTCCTTCACCCTGTCAAAGGGCTAACGGATGATCCCCTGCTTGCAGCTGTTTTTGGCGGCATACTTCTAGGGATTGGCGTAGGACTCGTTCTCCGCTATGGAGGCTCTCTGGACGGTACAGAGATCGTCGCTGTACTGCTTAACAAGAAATCTCCGTTCTCCGTTGGTGAGATCGTAATGTTTATGAACTTATTCATTTTGAGCAGTGCCGGATTTGTATTCGGTTGGGATCGCGCGATGTACTCGCTGATCGCCTATTACATTGCATTCAAAATGATCGATCTGACCATCGAAGGCTTCCAGGAGTCGAAAGCGGTATGGATTATTAGCGACAATCACAAGGATTTGGGAGATGCGATTGTTGCTCGTCTGGGTCGTGGCGTTACCTATTTGAATGGGGAAGGCGGCTATACCGGAGACGACAAGAAAGTGATTTTCTGCATTATTACGCGTTTGGAAGAAGCCAAGCTGAAGCTGATCGTGGAAGAAGTGGACCCGAATGCCTTCCTGGCTGTGGGCAATATTCACGATGTGCGCGGTGGGCAGTTTAAGAAGAACGCGATTCATTAAAAGGAAAAAAGTGTACCCTATAGAGTGGGCGTTGGGGAACGTCTGTCTATAGGGTATTTTTTTGTAATTACGAGTACAAATTTTCTTTGTAAGAATGCTTTTTACATGAATAAACCCCAAAGGACTCTCCACTCCCGGTTCATTCTACCTATTGCCTCTTCTAACGTAATATGAAATAGCTCGACCATATCATTAGCAATCAACTCTAAAAAATTCCTCAGAGCGCTCATCGGTTAGCATTTGAAATTTACTCATGGATTTTTCACCTCAACTTATACTACTGATACCCTGATCATTTGTTATTCTAAGTTAATTTCACCTGTCACTAAATTTAACGCATTGGGTATTTCCCTCTACTCATTCATCAGGCTCGTTGACATCATTTCTTTCTAAACAATTCTGTTCATATCTACTAGATATTTCGTTCCTGAAAAATACCATCTAGTACCTCAAAGCATATAAAAAGGCTACCATTTACACTAATTCCATTACATAGATCTTTTAAAACGGATATTTCCTCTATATCATCATCAGAAAAAATTGACCAAGTACCTCCACTTTACATCATCATCCTATTCTGTGATGTTTTTGTGAGTGATTTGTCAGTTGTCTCCCGGTCTTACATGTTCAATAGACTGTTATTGAAATAAGAATAATAATTCAAGCAAAAAAAGAAACCTTCACTCCTTCGCTTAGCTCCGCATTTTTCACCTTGACCGGTTCGCATGAATCCGATTCTAATAAGAAAATCTCAAAAAGGGTGATGTTACCTATTAGGGATAAAACGGTTCATTTGGGTCGGAGCTATTTTTCTCTTCCTCAAGAGCAAAATATCACAAAGAACCCCAGACAAGCATATGCTCGTCTGGGGTTTATAACATTAGTCTTTCTCTAATACATAGGTTTTTACAAGATTATCTTCTTCGTCAAATACGTATATTCTTTCACAATTGTTGCATCGCCAGACATCATTTTTTGGTGGAAATATATCTCTGATTGATGATAACCCAAGAATTTCTTCGTACTCTAGATCAGAATACACCCTTAGTTGAACTTCATTAGGAGAACTGGTGTTCGAAAGTATCTTTCCACATTTACATTGCATTCCAGCCATTTATTTTTCATCTCCTATGTCATATTTTCAGGATAACCATAATTAAATTTGTAAATCCCGTCTTTAGTCCAAATATGGACTTCCTTTCCCCATACTTGATCTTTCATTTTTCTAGCTGTGTCATAAATAACCTCATAAATATTGAAGACTGATGGATCACTTTTCAACTTTCTCATATCATAAATTACAACATGTGCTTGTTGTTTCAGTAGACCTTCACGTATCTTGTCACTTGCTGAATTAATGTTCAGTAGACCATTTTGAGGGTTTGCTGTTTTTAACTCTGTAGGGACACCATCAACATCAAAATCGTAAGTTTTTTGACCTTTTATCCTTGGAATAGGCTTTACATCATGCCCCATTTCCAACAAGTTCTCCACTACATTTTTCTCATCATTATCAAAGTCATTCAGGCTTCCAATTATGTCCCCTCGACTTCTATCATCCCCGCTTCTCCAGCCATAATGTTTAATACCTACACCTTTCAGAAATTCTGAGTCTGTAATATCTCCGTCGAACCAAGCATCTACGTACGTGCCATCGTGAATCCCATATTGATACGTAAAAAATGACCACGAAAAATCTATACCTCTTTTTCTATGTCCACTTGGATCAGTGTATCTCAATGGATTATTCTCCACATACGTATACCTGTTAAGCGTCAGCGGATTATCCACCGCACCCTTATACGCATCCTCCGAAATAAACCGCCCAACACTCGGATCATAGTACCTAGCACGTAGATAATACAGCCCTGTTTCCGAGTCGTAAATCTCGCCCGTATACATAAACGGATTTTCCATAGACTCCGACTTCGCAACAACGTTACCCCAAATATCGTATTCGTAGGTGTTGAGTACTTGTCCGTTTCTGTCTACGATCTTTTTGACATTGCCCAGACTGTCTCCGAGGTAATAGCCACCTTGCTGCCCGCCACTTTGGAGCTTGCGGAATAAAATGCCGTTGCCCCAGATGTTTCGGGCTTTCACATTTCCGTTTTGATCTAATTCTTCTATCACATACCCATTTACGTAAACATATTTCGTAGCATCCCCATTGGATTCCTTCACAGCACGTAATCCATCCGGATTGTACGCGAAAGAACCGCTGTCCCCATTCTGTTTCGAATAGGTTTTCAAGCGGTTCAATCCATCATAGGTAAATGTATAGCTGTCTCTTGTATGTGGCTCGGTGCCTTCCACATGTTCCCGATTGCCTCTTGTGTCGTAACGATAGGTGCGCTCGCCCTGCGGATTCGACTCCGTCGCGATTCGATCAATCTGATCGTACTCGTAGCGATAGGTCTTTCCGTTTTGCTGAATCTCTGTTTTGTTGCCAAATGCATCATAGCGTAACTGTTCCGACCACACGGAAGCACCATTTTGCGTATGCCCTGTTGTGACAGCTTCCCCAAAGGAATTGTATTCTTTCCGAGCCTCTACGCCATTCGGATAGCGAACCGTCTCCGTGTCACCAGAGGAGCTGCGTGTGTAATGATAGGTGATCAACCCGGAAAGTGTACTATCGACGCTCTTGATTCTGCCTTCATAGTCGTAAGAATAGTTGACTCTCGTACCATCTGGATATGTCAGGTAATCCATGGCACTATCGTCGTTTTCGTAGCCAATCGTGTAGCTACGGTTAAACGCTGTCTGGTTTTTCAAGCGACCATATGCATCGTAGCTGTATGCGATTTCTTGCCCATCGCTGTTTGACTGTCTGATGATCTGGCGAGTAATGGCATCATACTCATTTGTACTCGTATAAACAGTGGTGCCATCCGTTTTGCTTACACGTAACTCGGCTATTTCATAAAACGGCGTGTAGCTGTATTGATGAACATTTCCTGCCTTATCGGTGACAGAATCAATTTCACCGTTCAACTGATAGCGTATGCTTTCACTCTGATTTCCCTGTCCATCGGATTCTCCCAATTTCCAGGAGAGATTATTATAGGCATACTGTCTAGTCTCTGTGCCATTTTCCGTTACCTTGACGAGGTTACCTTGAGGATCATAATCATAACGATACTCTTGATTCAGTGGATCAATTAAATATACAAGGTTTCCTGAAACATCGTACAAATAGTTCCAATGACGGACTCCTCCATCGTAGCCATAGACTTCTTTCGCCGAGAGCCTGCCCCATCCGTCATAGTCATATTCGATCCGTCGTGTTTGACTGAGGTCCTGCTCCACTTGTACATAACCGAATTGGTCAAACAACTGAACAGTTTGCAAGCCATTCGGGTGCTGGGCAACAGCGGCTCCTTGTGGCAAATAGCTGTCCTCAGTTACTGCTGTGTTCGCATAGGAATGAGACGTTGTTTCTCCCTTTGAATTCGTAACAGACTTCAGGCTGCCATCCGTATAGTAGTCATATTCCAGCTTACGTTCTTCCATTCCATTCGGGGTAGTGGAACGAACATGTCTGCCGTCAAACAAGCTTCTGCTATACTCGTTGGCAACCAGCGATCTTGCACCGCTGTCACTCACTTCTTCCTGTAATTCCACATCACCATGAACGGTATAGTACGTAACCTGTTTCAATGCATAAGGGTCTGCTTCTCCATTCGTAAATACTTCTTTGGTCACTTTACGCGAAGCATCGTCGAAGGTATACGCAACTGTCTTTTTCTGTCCGTCGTGATCAAAAACTTCTTCGTTAAGACGATCCAGATTGTCATAGAAGTAGTGAACTGTACTGCCATCACTGAAAGTTTGTGTCTCTAACAAATCCAGACCATTCACATATTCATAGTGAAAAACAAGATCGGTAGTCTGATTGCCCAAATCAACTTCCTTGATAGCCTTTTCGATCACGTGTCCATAATTGTCGTACTGATCAAATGTTGTCACCAAATAGCTATCAGAAATCGCAGGATCAGTCGTAGAAGTGATCTCTTCTATTTTCGAAACCTGTTCGTCAGTGTTGTACTCCAGATTACGGATAACCGTATCTGTTCTTTCACCTGTACTGGTTGGGTAGGTTCGTTCTTCTGTTTCCTGATCAATCAGCCTATCGGCATTAAAGGTGAACGAATTAGTCTGTACCAACGTGTTGTCACTTGATTTTTTGGTAATCTTTTCAACAGGGCGATATGCTCGATCTTCTCCCCATACGGTAAAAAACTCATAGTTCCATTTCGTCACAATGCCACTGGCGTCAACATGCTCAGTGATATCTCCGAAGTCGTTATAGCGGAACTTTGAGATCTTTGCATAATTGGGTAAAATCTCTTCGGTCGCAGAATCAATTTGCAAAGAACCATCGGCATCTACTTGCGGGTCCATCAAGAACTCACGAACCGTTTCGTTGGGGACACCGTCCATAAAACTGAATTGATAGATTGGCTTTTTATTCTGATAGGCATAGGTTGTATATTGGATGGGGTTGTATTTGTAGGTTGTATTACCGTCGCTGATTTGCAAATCTGGATTGTTCCGCAGCGTTTTGGTTCGAATCCGCTTTACTAGATGGTTCCCGCTTTCATCAGTCTCAAAGGTCTTCTCAACTCCATGTAAAAAGGAATCATATTCAATCGTAGAAACAATATCGCCGAAACGCTCATCTGCGTCGATCAATCGATGGAACGACCAGCTTCTTGGCTTCTTCCAGATTTCCCACATTTTCCCTATGCTGTATTCCAAGCTGTACATGACTTCTTCTTCTGTCTTTCCGTACGGAATGTAACTGAAATCAACCATACTTACTGGATGATAGCTGACATAGGACAGAATATTGTCATCCTGGTAAAGTCGAACAACTCCACGGCTTTGTGCCACTTTATTTTCCTGATAGATGGAATAGTAATAGGTCATCGTTAACCCATTGATCGGATAATGAACCGATCGCAACAGCATGTAATCCAAATTTTTGTTGCGATTTTCGTTATCCTGATCCAAGTAATCGTACGACTCAAAAGCAAAGGAATCATCACGACTGAAGGTATAATCGCTAATAAGGTTAAATTCTGCCTCCCTCATTTCATACTCATAGGTAGCAACGACTTCATTGTTTTGTTCAACGGAAACCAACTCAGCAGATGTGCTGCGTTCAGGATTCGTATTGTTGCTGTACACGACATCATAGTCAACCGTTTTGATTGGCTCATCCTGATCTTTATCTGTTTCATCTCTGTACAGCTTCAGGTTTTTAATTCCGCCTGCCGTATCACGCTCCATCACTACAAAGCGTCCATAGGTATCCTCGATTTCGACGACAGAGTCATTTTGTTCATCCATTCGATATCGGATCGTATCGCCAAATGGGTTGCGTTTTGTGACCAACAGCTCACTGCCAGATCGCTCAAACGTATAACGAAATCCATTGACAATTAATTCAACATCTCGTCCCTCTGCTTGTTCGGTAAAGGAGATTCCTTCATAGGGATAATTCACCCACTTATTCCCTTCCCGGATGAGAGTCGTACCGTCTTCCAGATGAAAAACATAGCGCGATACGCTTCTGCCCGCTTCGTCCTCCCGAACAGCTAAACGATATTGCGTTTTCTCCTCCCCATTTTCCGTAAAGAGACTGACTTCTTCTGTTGTAATCTCGTCATAATATTCAAACATCGGAATATTGAAGGTCCACCCTGTTGCAAAGGGAATGAACTCGTTTTTAAACAACTTAGTTTCCCTGCGATTTTCCCACGTTTCATTTCTACTATCGTATTTCAATACAGGTTCTCTCGTTTTGCTATCCAACTGGTTGTACATCCGTTGAATGACCAGATCCATTCCGTTCTTCCCTGACAAAGCCAAGTCTGTCTCAACCAGATTCGCAGCACGATAAAACTCGTCTACGGGTTTGCCCGAGTACGTTTTCGTGTAATACTGCGCCATTTGTCCTACTGAGTATTGGACGTCTTCAGCTGCAAGTGCGAGCCCCATTGTCTGCTTGCTCCATTCAGCTACTTCCTGTTTTTTCTCAAACGTAAAAATGTCAGGAACGTGGGTCATTAATTGTTCCCGTTGACTAGTCGTTACACTTTTCAGCAAATCTTGGACCACTTTATCGTTCCATGTATTTTGCTCTACCTTTTCCTTGCTGCTCAACAGCTTTCGCAGCTTCGGATAGAAGTAAGAGGCGATCTGCATCGATTTGCGATCAAATGTTTTCGTCATTTCGGTCACTGTCTCAACTGAGAGCGGGTCCCATGACAGTTCCTTCAGCTCCGCTTGTGTCAACACTGGCACTTGAGCAGCGTCTGTTTCCTGAGGGCTTTTAGATGGGACGTTATTGATTTTCTCAATGACCCATTCTTTCGTATCCTTCTTTACAGACTTATTGGTTGGTGTCGCATAGGCCATACTTGGAAAAATCGCGGTCGTGACCAAAGCGGCTGTTACAAATGACGTTAGCCATTTTTGTAAGTTCATGATGGTTATCCCTCCTTTAATTCACTCTTGTTTTTGTTAACACGTTCCCGTTTTCATCGTAGGTGATCTCGATAATTAGAGTCCCGTTCTCATAAATTTGAGTCAATTGATTCCGGTTATTGTAAACATATTGGAATGAACCTCCGCTGACAGTGTCGATGAAATCAAAACGAAACGGATTACTCGTAAGATTGGTAGAGGCACCGACTACTTTTGCGGGATCAATAGATACAGTTGCGTTCGATACGTCATTTACGTTCGCATGATTCATTGCCTTGCCCGTAAATGCAATAAATATTTGTGTGTCACTTACCCTTGTAACCTGAAGACCTAAGCCTGCGGGTAAGTTATTCACAGTGACTCCGGAAGACATGTCATGAACAAATGTTCCATTGGCAAGTGTAACAACCTGTGTAGCCGTAATGGTTCCGTCATTGAGCAAGTTTTCCTGGATAACCGCAGATCCTACTGAAATCGTAGGGCTCGCTGAAGGATCAGCACTCGTATTCAGCCTCACAAAAGAGAAATCATCACTATATGCCCAAAGCACAACATAGATAGTCTCACCGGATGTTACATACATCTGAATCTCTGAAAACAGCGATTCTCCATTGTCATCGTTCGTGGCAATTTGATTCGTCAGATTTTCGTCAGAATAGAGTTCGAGTACAGTATCCACAACCATATCCCCTTCGCCAAAAGGACTTGTGGAAAATTTTACATATCCCGAAGCATCAGGCGTAAATTTGTATACATTTCTTGATACGCCTTCCAGCGTGACGTCCAGAGGATTGTTCGTCTTCAGTTCTGGATACGATTGCGGGTCGAGCTCTGCCCGAATTCGCGTGTGAAGATTTCCGCTGAGAGCACTTAGTTTGACAAAATACGGTTGACCTCCAACCAAATGTGACGTTACCTCTGAGAAGCGTGTTAGGTCGGAAACATCATCGTTGTCTGCGAGCAAATCTGTCAGACTCGAATTGGAATACAACTCAATCATCGTGTCATTTTCCGGGCCAACGTCACCATATGGTCCTGTATAAATCCGAAAGACTCCATCGGTTGTCGGTGTTAATTGAAAAACCTGATCGACTCCTTCAGGGAGACTGACATCGTATGGCTGAAAGACATATAACTGATCTTCTGCCAGCCGTAGTTGATACGGTTCGTCGGTAGAAAAATCAAACCCATACACAACTGGATAATACTTGCTTCCGGCCGTTGCCTGGAACGAAGCCATTTCTTCTTCACCTGTACCATTGGCACTGCTTGCTACTACCTCCCCAAGCTCATCAAGGACATAGACGTCATAATCCATGGCAGAAGGAACTTGCAGGCTGACTGTTATCGGAGCATTTTTCTTGGCCTCGAACCAATAAAAGTCCTGATCGCCTGAGTACGACAGGTAACTTTCGATTGAATTCCCAATGCTGACCGGAGAAGCCTGTGAAACCTCATCATTCGGCTCGTATAGATCGACAGAAGCTACAGAAATTGCTTTTGCAGCAGCAAAAGACCTCACAGGCGGACTCGTTAATTGCATCCGTGCCGTTTTCAATTCAGCTTGGTATTTCTCAAGTGAACCTCCTGTTCTCTTGTCTTTCCATTTTGCGAGAAGTTCGTTTCTTTCCCGATTCAATTTTTTTGCCAGTTCGAGATCCTTGTTTTTGACGGAAAGCTTCATGAGCAGCTCCCATTCATTTTGATAATGGACCCACTCACGATCTATTTGCTGGATAGACCGATCTGTCGCCTCCATTGGCAAAGCCTTTTTGGAAGGATTGTCTCTTTCTTTTGCAATAATCGATGCGGGTTGCAACATGAGACAACAAACCAAGAAAAAAATAAGATGCTTCCTTTT
Source organism: Brevibacillus sp. AF8 (assembly GCF_021270385.1). Taxonomy (NCBI): domain Bacteria; kingdom Bacillati; phylum Bacillota; class Bacilli; order Caryophanales; family Paenibacillaceae; genus Brevibacillus; species Brevibacillus sp. AF8. Next base: position 53,930 of record NZ_JAGQDN010000021.1, read on the forward strand.
CATGTGATTCCTGTACCCCTTTCTTTTGGTTTTGTTAAACGATGAAACCAACCACCAAACGCAAACAGCCACCCGGCTGATCACCGGATGGCTGCTATCTTGCTTCGTATTGATTTCTTTCGTTTGACTCTAGTATAGCCTGACTGGAACTATCTCGGGCAAAATGAACGCTTGTGTGAGCTTCTGTAAAGAAGTGTCTACCATATGTTTCCACAACGTAAAAAATAGAGTACGATACTCCTATATCTCATGGAAAAAGGAGGTTTTCTCAGTGAATCAAGCATTCTCGATAGAGCGCGTCCCTTTTGAACAGAAGCACGCTCTCAAGCAACTGTTGGAGCTGTATACGTACGACTTCACTGAGTTTGAGCCTTTCGAAGTAGATGACGACGGCTTGTTTGGCTATGACTACTTTGAGAAGTATTGGGTCGAACCAGAACGCCATCCCTTTTTTATCAAGGTTAATGGAAAGCTGGCCGGGTTTGTCCTCGTCCGCATGCTCACAAGCTCTGATCCGGATTTGCCATCCATCCACTCCATTGCCGAATTTTTCATCATGAAACGCTACCGTCGGCAAGGGATCGGAAAAGCGGCCTCTCATCAAATCTTCAAATTGTTCCCGGGTGCCTGGGAAGTCTTTCAATTGGAAAACAACGTGCCTGCCATCGGCTTTTGGCGTGCCAGCATCCGCGATTACACAGCCAATCACTATCAAGAGCGTCAAGTGGATGGCAAAGTCATACAAACGTTCCTTTCGAAACCATAGCAGAAAAAAGCCAAGGGACAGCGCAAATCCCTTGGCTTTTATTTAAAAAACAACTAGCTGATAACCGCAGGAAAGGTCATCACGACAACCGTTCCGCCACCTAGCTTGCTGTCCACGGTAATCTCTCCCCCGTGAGCCAAAATGAGCTGCTTGGCTATCGCCATACCCAGCCCCGTTCCACTGGTATCCTCCCCTGTATGCCCGCCTCGGTAGTATCTTTCGAACAGATTGGCCAGTGTAGTCTCATCCATGCCTGGACCATTGTCCGCAATTTTGACCACAAACTGATCGGCTGCAATCGACTGGACCTCTACGAGCACGTGTGTACCTGCTGGCGTATACTTGATCGCGTTTGTCAAAATGTTGACGATGATGCGGCGAAACCAGATTGGATCGACCTCGGCCGTTATCGATTGGACATTCGTCGAAAATTCGATGTCATGCAAAGACGAGCTCGGATCGTTCACCATATCCACCACAATTCTGCGAATGGTTTCCACGATCGGGACAGGTTGTTTGACCATCGGCAAAGCTTGGTTCTTGAGTCGATAGGTCAAATTCAAATCCTCAATCAGCCCGTTCATGTAGTCAGACTTTTCCCGAATCGTTTTCCCAAATTCACTGACTTCCTTTCTATCCCACTCATATTGTTCCGACTCCAAAAAGGTAGCATAACCGTAAATCGAGCTCAGCGGTGTCTTGAGATCATGGGAGAGCCCGGTAATCCATTCCTCTCGCGTCTGCTCGATCTCTCGCTGAAGCTTTTCGTTGGAGCGCAAGGTTTCACTCAGATGCCGGAGAGCGTCAAACACATCCTTGAAAACACGAAATGACTTCTTTTCCTTCCCTCGCCAATTCCTTCCGATTGGTTTCCCCTTTTTTCCGATGGGCTCCTCATAGCGGCCCTGTGCCAGTCTTTCCAGCCAATTCACCATGTGCAAGAGCGGCTTGCCTACCCGCCACGCATACCAGCTGCCTGCGAATAGAACGACCAGGATCAAAAGAATACCGATCTGAAGGAACGTTTCCTTGACCATGGCATCCTCAGATGTTTCTTGGACACCAGACTGATAGGTTGGATTCGGAGTGCCCACTATGTACGTCAATTCGCTCTTTGTGTCATATCGACTCGTGATACGGACAGGAACATTATTTGCTGTCTCGCCGTTCTGAAGAGCTTCCGTCATGTCTAACTGGGCAGAAGCGTTCGGATGATTCCATTGATGGATGAGTTTCCCCTTACGATCGTACACCAAGTACCATGCCTTTTCTTGGGAAAAGCTTTTGTTCAACTCGTCCCATGTCTCCTTGCTTGTTCCTGTTTTTGCTGCGATCAGGCGCTGCATCATTTCTTTTTCTGGAGCGGGTGTTCCATAGAGGATGATTATATTTTCGTCAGCTTGGTTTATAACCCAGTGCGTTACGTGATAGCGTGAAGCATCACGGTCTTCAACATAACTAATCCACTCTCCTGGCCCAAATTGACTGGGAACGTCAGCAGGTGTCCGATAGTTGTACAGAATTTTGCCGTGCTTGTCGATGATCTGCAACCAGCCTTGATGTCTCGCCACACTTTTCTCGATTTCCGGATTGACGTGAATACGCTCCGCCTCATAATCAATCTTCAACGTCAAATCAGATGCATTCAGTCTGGACAAATCGGTGGACAACTGCTCGTTCATAATGCGCCAGCCTAACCCGAGCATCGCGATAATCAGAAATAGCAGCAAGACGAGGAGAAACCCAAACAGTTGTCGGACATATTGAAAAATCAGCTTGTTCCGCAAATTCATGACTGTCTTGCCGGACTAACCAGCTTGTAACCCAGCCCTCTTACTGTGAGCAGAAGCGTTGGCTGTCCCGGATTTTCTTCTATGCGCTGACGCAGCTTGTGAATGTGCACCATGACCGTATTTTCATCAAACATCCCGTACTCGTCTTTCCATACATGATCGTAAATTTGTTCTTTCGTAAATACCCGGTTCGGATTCTGGCAGAAAAAGACGAGCAATGAAAATACTTGCGCCGGGCAATCCACTCGCTCTCCGTTCACGAACAACTCGGCTGCCTCCACATTTACTTGAAAACGTCCAAAATCAAAGCGCTTTTCTTCCTGCGATGGAGCAGATCCCCCCAAGGTTCTGCGCAGATGAGCCTTCATCCGGGCAACGACCTCTAGTGGATGAAATGGCTTCGTTATGTAATCATCCGCTCCATAAGCAAATCCGCTTAATTTATCAAAATCTGTGCCCTTCGCTGTCAGAAAAAAGATCGGTGCCTTCGTTCTCTGGCGCACTGCTCCGCACAGCTCAAATCCATTTTTATCAGGCAACATGACATCCAGTATTAACAAGTCGTATGTCTTCTCCTCCACGAGACGAATCGCCTCTCTTGCTGTCGTACATGTATCGATCTGGACAAAGCCTTCCTTTTTCAGCACTGTTTGGAGCATCTGCAAAATTGCTTCTTCATCATCTACCAGCAAGATTCTTGCTTCTTTCTCCATGGCCGTTCCCTCCCTTGCTGTCATTCATTCTACCATGAGAAATGACGCCAACAAAAAAAGATAAGGAAATGGTAAGGTAGCGTTTTAGTAGGGGAAAGGTCTGGCTATTATGATGAAGGAGAAAGGAGCGGATTCACCTATGTGGGCTATTTGCCAGCACGAATTTTTTCGGTTGTTTAAAAGCATTAAATCGTTAATTACCGTTGCCTTTATCGTAGGCATCTCGTACTTGGTTTCTGACCTCGTCAATCAGGCAGCAAGCTTTTTCCCACAAAATGAGCTGGCGCAGGGACATGCGCTTGGTATCTTTGTACTCATCATGCTGTTCGGGCCCTTATTTGTATTCAGCCTGTCTCATGATGTCATAAATCGTGAGCTAGCGGGCAGGACGATTCGCTTTCTCGTCACCCGGACTTCACGCAATCAGATTATTTTGGGGAAATTTCTCGGAGTCGCGTTCTTCTGGCTAACCTGCATGATTATTACGTTTGGTGTAGTTTTCGCCACTGTGCAAACGTTTGACGCGAAGACCTTTTACCTCTGCATATCCCTGCTTATCTATTGCATCTCGCTGGCACTGCTGCTCTCGCTCGTGATACCTCGCCCCAGCTACTCGATGTTTTTGGGAATTGTGATCGCACTGATCTTGCCAGGTCTCGGGCTGTGGAGCACCTTCTCCAGTCACTCGGCAGCACCATGGATTAAATATTTGACACCCTTTTCATTTATGGAAAAAGGCGGCGCTTGGACCGGCTTCATTTGGCTCTATGCGGCAGCATTCCTGATCGCTTCTATGTACTTATTCCGACGGAGGGATTGTTAATGGCAATGATCGAGACCATACAGTTGAACAAGCGCTTTGGCAATCGCACGGTCGTGAATGACGTCAGTCTTACTGTGCACAGCGGGGAGATTTTCGGATTCCTCGGTCGAAATGGCGCTGGAAAATCGACCTTTATCAATATGCTGACAGGCATTCTGATTCCGACAGCGGGCACCATTCGCATGTTTGGAGAGGATGCCCATACAGAAGGGTGGAAAAAACGAATTGGTGTACTGCCAGATTACTCCACCTTCTACGACCATTTATCTCCTGCGGAGCACCTGCATTATTTCGCTCGGGTAAAAGGCGTCACACTCACAAAGGAAGACTGTAGGCGCATCCTGACAGCCGTTGAGCTTGAGGAGCATGCATCCCGCAAAGCCAAAACGTTTTCCTTCGGGATGAAAAAGAAGCTGGGCATTGCCCAAGCCTTAGTCGGAGATCCGGAGCTCATCTTCCTTGATGAACCTACTTCTGGCGTAGACGTCGAATCAGCCCTGCATATTCAAAGTTTGCTGCGCAAGCTCCATCAACAAGGAAAAACGATCTTCATGACCTCGCACAATTTGAATGAAGTCGAGAAAATCTGTACCCGGATCGCCATCATGAAAAGCGGAAAAATCAGTTCACTCGGTACTCTCGATGAGTTGCAAGCTGCCCATCAGGCATGGCGATCTGTGAACGTACGTCACTCGGCTTTTGCTACGGACGATTCTGGAAACCTGCGCAACTTTATCGAGTCCCTCGGGCGCAATACGATTTGGGAAGACGGTCGTCTCTTGATCCAGGTCGATGACGATCAAAAAGTGGCAACCCTCGTTCGTGCTCTTGTTCAGGCACGCGTAGATATTTATGGCGTGAACGTTGAAGTCCCTTCGCTCGAACGAATTTTTATGGGGGAAGAGTCTCATGATGCTTAATCTCGTTTTTGTCCTGCTCCTATCCGGGATGCTGCTTTTTAACATCTCGATAGGAAAAAGCATGACCATCGGAAGTATGTCAATCACAATTGGCCTGATCGTCCTCAATCTCATCTTTTTCATCACAAAGTACAGGAAGAGTCAGCATGAAAAAATGAAAGATCAGGTTAGTAGATACGAGCGATAATCAGGCTCATATAAATGGGGGAAGATTCGCATGGCCAGTAGGTATCTGGAGTTTGCCATTATCCTGACAGGGGTTTTGCTGTATAGAATCTTTTGGGGAGATAGTCTTACACCAGGAGTTATCGGGATTTTAATTGGGATGATTTTCGTTTCTCTCATCCTCTTTATGAGAAAGCAGTACGCAAAACGCTAGGAACAAAAGAAGCAGCTTGATTGCCACCGAAAACAGCCTGCAAATATGCGGCTATGGGGCAATTGGCTGCTTTTTTCTACAAGATTTCGAGAAGCTGATCGAGTCGTTCAATGACAGCGAGTGGCTGATGCTCGGAAGTAGGCTTTTTCCCTCGTGGATTGATCCAGACAGCTGAGAAGCCTGCGTCCATCGCGCCTGCTACATCTGCCTCCCACGTATCTCCGACAAATAACACCTGCTTGCTCTCGACTCCGAGCTTTTCGCGAACATGTTCATATATTCGTGGATCAGGCTTATGATGTCCGATAATTTCGGAGAGAAACACACGCTCCCGCGGAAAATACGCAGACAATTCCAGCCGCTCCAGCTTGGTAAATGCCATATCGACAGGACCATTGGTGACAATCCCCAGTGTATGCTCTTCTGCCAACCTCGCGATCGTAGACTGAACAGTGCCATCTGGCTGGATTGCATCCAAACATGCCGCTTGATAGGAGCGTTGAAAATCGTCGACTTGCTCCACTTCAATCTGTCGGTCACAATCAGCCATGGCTCGCTGAAAACGCAACCTTCTGTATTGTGTAAAATCGTAGCGCTTGGCAATAACATCGACCCACAAATCATCTCCGTGGCGCCTCAGAGCCTCAAGGAATTTCGCTTGGTCCAGTTCTGCTGTAAGGGCATGGGTCGCAATCGTCTGCTGCATCCCTTTCTCCCAGCAAGCTGAAAAATCGAAGAGAGTGTCGTCGAGATCAAATAGGATTGTTGTAAATTTGGACATGGCTGAGTTGCCTCCCCTTCCTTTTTTCTTGCTGTTTTCATTGTGCATATGACTCTGTCTTTTGTTATGATCATTGTAACGGAAAAAGGAGGTGGAAACATGTCTAACGAAAAACTCGATATTTTGGTAGAGGGTATGAATGAGTTGCGTTTGGTTGCTCATGCTCTAATGGATCGGCAAGACGAATTCGATGCCAAGATGGAAGCTTTGACTATGGACGTTCACCAGTTAAAAGCAGATGTTGCCGAACTGAAGCAGGATGTTGCTGAGTTAAAGGAAGGTCAAGATCGCCATGAGCGTATCTTGGAGACATTGGCGCTGCGTGCTCTCGAATGGAATAATTTCCGCCTCGACTTCATTCGCAAATCATCCTAATGCCTTTAGCTTTTAGGCAATTCCACAAGTAGTGCCTCTTTCAACTCAACTGGCAAAGAAATAGATTGGCGTGTGTTCGCATCGATCATGACCATTGTCACATCGGCGTCCGCCACTAATACATCTGCAGCATTGTACAGCTCCTGGCGGATGACGAAGCTTTTTTCACCTACCTTGACCACTGTAGTAATCGCCGTTACCTCTTCACGCATCTTCAACTCTTTGCGGTAGTTAATGTTGATATTGACCACTACCGGCATGATGGCCCGTCGCCTCAATTCATCCAGCGTAAATCCTTGTTCCCATATCCACTCAAAACGCGCCCACTCCATGTACTCTAAATACTTGGCATTGTTCACATGTCCGATTACATCAATGTCAGTAGAACGAACCGTTAAATGATAGCGATGAGCCATCGTTCTCACTCCTTGTTTTTCTTCAGTATAACGAATTCAAGTTGCTGAGTGAACACTCATTCAAAATATTCCGAATGATCATGCTGTTCTTTCCTGATCTTTTTCCTATAATAAAAATAAACACCAGAAAGGAAGATTGGATGTTCGAACAAGAACTATTGCCGACCTTGCAAACAGCTCGATCCCGGTATCAGGATGCACTCGTCCATTTGGATGAAGCCGAGCTAGGCTGGAAGCTGGCTCCGGGCTCCAATTCCATCGGATTTTTGATTCATCATATCGCGGAAGTCGAATATCGATTCTGTATGATGTTTTTCGGAAGAGCAATCCCGCCCGAAATCACCCTCACTACAATTGGACCTGTAAAGGATGAAGGAAACTTTACCGACTTGTCTGCCTTGCTTGCTTTCAAAGATGCTGCCTATCACCACTTGGTGGATTCTCTCGCTGCTCTGCCAAAAGACGCGTGGGACATCCCCTGTAAAGAACCAATCGCCACACTGACTCCCCGTCAGGCACTTGGTCGACTGATCTATCATATGGGCTACCACGGCGGGCAGATTGGACTTATCCGCAAGTACGGAGGACCTCAATGAGTCTCATTCTGACAGGTGAGCGACTCATCATTCGCGAATTGCTGCGCGAGGACTTGACCGATTTACTCGCCGCCTACAACAGTAATCCAAAGTACAATCAGCTTCGAAACGGCACCAGCACAGTAAGTCTTGCCGAACTGGAAGCCGAATATGACGCCACCATAAGCATACCTTCCGGGCATTGGCTCGCCATTACTCGTGAAGGTACGATCATTGGAGTCATTCATATCGTCCTCTCCAGTGAAACCGATCCAAAAAGCTGGATTAGTCTCTTGCTTCTGCATGCCAATTATCAGCAGCAGGGCTTCGGAAAGGAAGCAGTGACGCTCATAGAAGCTTTCTGTATCCAACATGGCAATCAGCATGTTCATCACGGTGTCATCGCGTATAATGAACCCGCCCTTCTTTTCTGGGGGCGGCTTGGCTATGAGCAGTATCGTCAGGTGGAGGCACCAGTCGGTCGTCTGACACAACCGGTGCTCCTGGTAGCCAAGTGGCTAACCCCTGCAAAGTAAAGGAGGTGAAATACATGAACCGTCGCCTTTTTGAAAATGATGTGCCCGCTCTCCTCTCCTAGTCGGTGAGGATGCGGTTCTCTTACTGCCTCCCGGCTACGGAATAACGCTAAAATGATTCATTCATTATTCCGGGAGGGACTTGTTATGTCACAATCACAATGGAAGCAAATGTTTTTAGGGGCTGTTTGCCTATCTCTTGCTGCAGCGATCTGGGGCGGTGTTTATGTCGTCAGCAAGGTCGTGTTGGAAGTGATTCCACCGTTCACGCTATTGATTTTGCGTTTTTGCATTGCTTTCGTCGTGCTGGGGGCATTTACCATTGCTCGCAAGGAGAGTGTCGCAAAAAAAGATTACCCTCTGCTGATGGCCATCGCCTTCGTCGGGGTCACGATCTCAATCGCCGCGCAATTTCTCGGCACCAAGCTGTCTACTGCCCACATGGGTGCATTAATTACCTCTGCATCGCCTGCCTTTATTGCCATTTTTGCGGTTTGGCTATTAAAGGAGCGCATCCATCTGAAGCAGGCAATAGGTATATTGTTAGCGACGATTGGTGTCATCATCGTCATCGGTGTTCCAGATCAAGCTGACGCCCAGTCTTCCCTGGCAGGCAACCTGATTTTGTTCATAGCAGCAATTAGCTGGGGATTGTATACCGTTCTCAGCAAAAAGGCAACGCAGCGCTATTCTTCCCTGCTCGTCACTACCTACGTTGCATTGTTTGGCATCATCTTTACGAGTCCGCTCATGCTTTGGGAGCTGTCTGTCACGCCTGTCTCCTGGCAATTTGGCTGGGACATCTGGGCAGGCGTCCTCTATATCGGGATGATTTCTACCGCAGGTGCTTTTTATTTGTGGAACAAAGGCTTTGAGCTGATGCCCGCAGGAAGTGGGGCCGGGTTCTTTTTTGTTCAGCCCATTGTCGGTGCATTTTTAGGCTGGCTGTTACTACATGAACATTTGGGTGTCGGCTTTTTCGCCGGCGGCGCATTTATTTTCCTCGGTGTCGCCTTGTCCACTCTGCGTACACGTGAATCGGCCAAAAACAAACGTGAATCGATGGAGGGGTATCCTCTCTCCCATCACAACGAGAAGCAAGGCTAAATGCTTATATGCTACGAGGACTTCCCATTCGTTGGGAAGCCCTCGTTTTTTTTGCTTATGGACGAAAATATTGCCGGACGTTTCCTTTCTCGAAAGACAGCTCCACTTCAGCAAATGCGCCATTAATAAACGTGATTTGCGGCGGCATATGTCCACAATCCACATCGTAGAGGACAGGAACTTGGAGCTCAGCAGCCAGATCCTGATAGACATCTTCCACGGTATAGCCGTCGACCGCCTGATTCGCTGGACTGCGCCCAAACATGATCCCCGCACAATGATCGAACCATCCAGCCAGCTTCATTTGTACCAATGATCTGCGCAGATCAGTTGTAGAAAGCTCACAGTTTTCCAAATACCAGATGATTGCTTCGTTCCCGATCAGTTCTTTTTGAAACCTTTGCACGTCCCCATACGGTGTTCCGATCACATGACGAATGATATCGATACAGCCGCCAAGTAACCGTCCCTGCATATTTACGTGGGGAGTAGTCTTTGTAGTTTTCCATACAGTCGGTTCCGTCAGGTGAAAGATATGCGGCGAAGGATTCGTATGCTGCCATTCCTTTTGATACCTCGGAGAAGAATACTGCAAGACCGACTCGCCCTTTTGCGTTGACAGAACTGTTTCCCACATAGCCGTCGTCTCATCCATAGCTGCTCCGCGCAAATCTACCAGATTCGTCCCATGGGCCGTAGCCATCCCCGTTTTTATTGTAATCGCAAGCAACAGCACACTCACATCCGAATAGCCTAACACCCATTTGGGTTGCATGGCATCAAAATCAAGCTTGTCTAAAATCTCAATCAGCAACTCGCCACCCCAGGGAGGGATGATGATATCGACGTCTTCATCTTTCATCAGGGAATTGAATTCGGCTGCGCGGTTTATGGCAGGTGCTGACTTGGCTTTTTCCTGTGTCCAGACTGTATCTTTGCAAACGATGGAATACCCCCTGCTCTCCATACGACTGCATGCCAGCCTGATTAATTCATGCAAATACTCTGGTACACCTGATGATGGTGCAGTTACCCCTATCGTAGCGCCCTTTTTCAACGATGGATACGTGATCATGCTTCTCCCTCCCGCTCGCTATGTATGATTTTGGATAATCATACCACATACCCTGGTTTTTAAAAGCTGCGAAGGGAGAAGTGCATTTCCAGTCTAGCGCCTCTGGTTTTTTGGACAAAAAAAAGACGGCCTATAGCCGTCATCAAGTTATATAAAACGGGAGGGAAGTAGAGGAGTTCAAACGAACGTGTTTCCTGTTCGTGAATGATTACTTCTTGCTGGCGTCAGTCGTTGTAGACTGACCAGTGGAACCGCTGCTTTCGGTTCCCGCAGCACTAGGCGATCCAGTGCTGGTACTTGCATCAGATTTGGCATCTGTCGCAGGCGCTTCCGTAGACGAACCTGTGTCCGTCGATGCATCAGAGCTGTTCGCTGAAGCATCCGGAGTGGACTGATCTTGCGAAACCGAGCTATCGGTCGATTGTCCGCTATCAGAAGTGGAGGAGCCCGGAGCGGTTTCGCTTGTCGTGCCCTCTGGTTGTGTCGCAGGTTCAGGTGTTCCTGTTGTGTTAGAGCAGGCAACCAAGCTGCCAGACAGGAGTAATGCGACAGTGGCAATGGAGAACCACTTTTTGTTCATGTTCATTCCCCTTTCATTCCTTGGCTTCGTGACCTTCTCGCTGTCACACCTATATCGTAACGGGCAAAGATAACCATTCTATAAGGAAAGTAGGAAAAAACGATGATCAAAATATGAAAAAAGTATGACCATGATCATTTTGATCGGATTCATTTTGATCGGATCATACTTTAGTTCTCCGGCTTAATCCTTGGAAGCCATATCGTAAAAGTACTGCCCTTACCAGGCGTACTATCCACTCTGCATTTGCCATCATGCAGCTCTACCAGCTCTTTTACAATCGCGAGTCCAAGTCCTGTTCCCTTATTGTTCTTGGAACGTCCCCGATCCACTTTGAAAAAGCGTTCCCAGATGCGGTCCAGGTCATCTGCTGCAATTCCCATCCCTGTATCAATCACTTGAATCTGTACGTATTCTCCTTCCAACGAAGCACGCATGCAAATTTCACCTGTAGCCGTAAACTTGAGTGCATTCTTCACCAGATTTTTCAGAATTTGCGCGATCCTGTCTTTATCGGCATAAATTCGCGGAAGCTCGTCCTCTACCTCTACTCCCAAACGAATCCCTTTTTCCTCTGCTTCTTGATGAAAGGAAAAAGCAACCCGATTCATGACATCTGCCACATCGACAGGGAACTTGACCAGATTTACTTCATTGTTCTCCAGCTTCATTAAGTCCATCAGGTCATCCACCAAGCGATTCACTTGCATCGTTTCGGTGTACATCACAGCGTAATACTTCTGTCGTGCCTCTTCTTCTTCTACCAAGCCATCCTGCAACGCCTCGAGAAAACCTTGGATCGCCGTGAGAGGCGTACGCAATTCATGGGAGACATTCGCCAAAAAATCATTGCGCACTTGCTCCAGATGATGACGCTCCTGCTCTACCTTCTCCAGCTTTTGTGCCATCGTATTGATCGTTTGCGCCAAATCGCTGATCTCGTCGGACGTATCGACCTGGACGCGCTCTGCATAATTCCCACGACCAATTTCTGCCGCTGTTCTCTCAATGGTTCGCAATGGGCGGGAGATTGACCATGACAAATACGAGACCATGATCGTAGATAGAAGCACGCCAAACAAGGTCGCCCACAAAATCGACTCGCGCATTTGCCCAAAGGTTTTCTCAATTCCTTCAATCGGCGCGTGCAAAATAATTCCGCCATAGACGTTTTCGCCCTCGCCCCACGGGACAGAGACCGACAACATCGGGTCATCCAGACCTTCGATTTGTAGTTCGGTTACCGCGCTTTTTCCCTTCAGCACGTTATCCGCGATAGAAACTGCCACGGACTTGCCCGTAAGCATCTCATCCTTCATCGAAGTGGCGACAATTTTTCCTTCTGTATCAAATAACCAGATGCGGGTATCAAATGACTCGTCCAGCATTGCCAGCTTGTCCAAGAGCCGTTTGTTGACTTCATTGCTGTTATGGATAGCGGCATTCACTTTTTTCGCCATTCGCAAAAGCTCTTCTTCTTTAGCGTTGTAAATATACTCTTTCGTAAAAAAGGAGAGAACGATCCCTGTAATCCCCAACCCTACCAAAACGGTCGCCAAAAAGCTGACCAGCAGTCTGCGGTAGATACTTTTCGACATGCCTAGCATCAGTTATCCACCCCAAACTTGTAGCCGATCCCCCAAACCGTTTGAATACATTCGTACGGGAGCTTATCTAAACGCTGTCTGATCTTTTTAATATGAACATCGATCGTTCGAACATCACCAAAATAATCAAAGCCCCACACTTGTTCCAGCAATTGCTCCCGCGACCATACACTTCCCGGCGACTTGACGAGTTGAACAAGCAAATCAAACTCCTTCGGGCGAAAGCTCACTTTTTCCCCGGCAACGATCACTTCCCGTTTATCCAGATCAATCGTCAATTGCTCAAAAACAAAGGTCCGAGCCACTGCCTCATCTTCTACTTTTGGCTTTGGCTGCAATCTGCGCATGATCGCGCGGATACGTGCGACGATTTCACGTGGACTAAACGGCTTCGTCACGTAATCATCCGCTCCGAGCTCCAAGCCGAGAACACGGTCAAACTCCTCATCCTTTGCCGTCAGCATAATAATCGGCGTATCCCACTTCTTGCGGATTTCCCTGCATGCTTCAAAGCCATCCAACTGCGGCATCATGACATCGAGAATGACCACATCCGGCTGTTCCTTTTCCATCATCTCAAGAGCTTCTCGTCCATCTGTTGCTGCGATGAGCTCGATTTGTTGTTTTTCAAAATAAAGGCGAATAATTTCGCGTACGTTTGGATCGTCATCGGCAACCAAGACTTTCATCGTGGACATAGCCAATAACCTCCCTTCTTTCAAAACGACATATAATGAAACATGCCGTTCAGACAATTTACGTTTTTCCATGGTAACATAGATCACCCGTGTTGTGGACGGATAGAAGTCCTATCCAGCTGGTAAAAGCAGGACAAAATGGTTTGCAACAATAAAAAAGCGAGTGGACCTAAAGCCCACCCGCTCTTCATTCATTACTTCGTTTCTCTTATAACCGGAACACTGCGTGTGAGGCTAGCCCACAACAACCCGAACAGTGCGCCCGCAAAGGCTGGCACCAGCCAACCAATTCCTACTTTGTACAGAGGCAATTGTTCCAAGAATGGTGTCAGCGAATCGATAGACAATCCAAGCTGGGAAGCTCCATCCAACAAACTGATGACAGCCGTTGCCGTGATCGCGCCGACGTAAACGGCACGATGTCCTTTGAACATCCGATCACAAAACGTCAGCAGCATCAGCACGATCGCCAGCGGATAAATCGCCATCAAGACAGGCACAGAGAAGGTAATCAGCTGTGTCAAACCTACGTTTGCTACCGCAGCGCTGAACACACTCAGGATCACAGCCATTTTCTTGTAGGAGATGCCAGGAATACGACTCGAGAAAAATTGACTGCACGCTGTGACGAGCCCGACAGAAGTGGTGAGGCAAGCAAGCGTAACAGCTGCTCCCAACAAAAGTGAGCCTAACGGACCGAACAATTGATGCACGACCCCTGTCAAAATTTGTCCACCATTTTCCGATTTCGCAAACGATACACTGGTCGCTCCCAAATAGCTGAGGGCAAGATAGACAAGTCCAAGTCCGGTAGCGGCGAGAATTCCTGCTTTAATCGTAGACCACATCACTTTTTTGCGATCGATGATTCCTCTTTCCTGAACAGCCGTTGTTACTACCAGACCAAATACCATTGCAGCTAATGCATCCAGCGTCAGATAGCCCTCGATAAAGCCTTTGAAGAATGCTGTATCCTGATAGGCGCCTATTGGTTGTGCCACCTCACCCATTGGAGAAATGAGTGATTTGACATACATCAGGCCAATGATGATCAAAAGTGCAGGTGTCAAGATTTTACCGATTCGATCCACAAGCTTGCTCGGGTTCAGACTCAACCAGAAGGTGATGGCAAAATAGACGATTGTGGTCACAAAAAGCGGTACCCAACTGCCTTTCATAGACTCAGGCAAAAACGGCAATACGCCCATTTCAAAGGTTACTGTACCTGTCCGCGGAATGGCCATGAATGGACCAATCGACAGATAAACAATAAACGTGAACACGACTGCAAACATCGGATGGACTCTTGACGCCATCGTTTGCAAGTTACCACCAGCCAATCCTACCGCAATGATTCCAAGTAAAGGCAGACCTACACCAGTAATCAAAAAGCCGGCCATCGCGATCCAAACATTATCTCCTGCTGCTTGTCCTAGAGCTGGCGGAAAAATCATGTTCCCTGCTCCAAAGAATAGGGCAAACAGCATCAAACCAATTGTAATTGTTTCTTTCGTGGAAAGTTCTTTCATATGAATCCTCTCAATATTATTTAATAAAATAAAATTTTCATCAGTATAACTTAAAATTAACTTACTATTCAACCTTTAATTTTTTAAAATTATTGAACTTTTGTTAAAAATGAAAGTTTTTACAGGTCAAATACCTCTTTTCTCTTGATCGCCCCCACTGCTTCCCATACGTACAGACAATAGATACTGCGCCATGGAGCCCACTTTTCCCCCAGCTTGCGAATGTCGTTTTCATTTGGCTTCGTTTTCATCCCATAAAGGTGAATAATTCCATTTCGCAAACCGATGTCAGCAGCAGGCAACAAGTCTGGACGCCCCATCCCAAACATGAGTAGACACTCTACTGTCCATCGTCCAATTCCTCGCAGCGAAGTGAGATAAGTAATGATTTCCTCATCCTCCATTGTCCATAGTCTTTCCAAATCTACCGTTTCATTCACAATGGCGCGGGCGAAATCGATGATATACTCTGCTTTTCGCTGACTAAATTGCAGAGAACGCAAATCCTCCACAGTCAATCTCGCTACCGCGTCAGGCGTCGGAAAAGCGATGATGCTCTCGCCGTTTGAGTTTTCTACTGGGTCGCCTGCTCGTGTAACAAGCCTCTCGCTCAAATTGGCTGCAAAGGTCAGATTGATCTGCTGCCCGATGATCGTCTTGACCATACATTGAAACAAATCGGCATCCAGCATAAGACGAAGACCGCGAAACCGTTCAGTCAAGATGGCGAGCTCCTTTTCTTCCCTCATCTGCTCGTAAATAACAGATAGATCCAAATCGGCACTAAAAGTACGGCGGATCATTTTCTCTAGCAGCTGCTGGTCTGTTTTGGGCAAAATTACCTGTGTCTCGTAGCGTAGTGCAGGCTCTTCCAAGCTGCCTATAAATTGCATACTGACTAGCACAGGCCGTAAGCCGATACGATAGACGCGCTGTAGGCTATTTTTTTCTTTATTCACACGTATCTGCGTATCTGGATGTGTCTCAAGACGCCGAAGCAGCCGGTCAAAAGAATATGGAGGAGTAAGCGAAATAATCAAACAATTCACAAGACTCTCACCTTTCCAGATAAAATAAAAACCTCCGGAGAATCTCCGAAGGTGTCAAGTATACTTCGCAAAACTTATTTCGTAAACATCCCTTTGAGAACAAATTTTACGTTTGCCGGACTTTCTGCCAAACGGCGCATGAAATAACCGTACCAGTCGTTTCCATAAGGTACATAAACACGCATTTTATAGCCTTCACGAGCCAAATCAATTTGGGACTGCGTGCGAATACCATACAACATTTGGAATTCAAACTGTGTACGCGGGATATTGTGTTCCTTTTCCAGCTTTTTCACAAAATCAATAATGTTGTCATCATGAGTTGCCACAGCAGCGTACCCGCCGTTCAACAGATGCTGCTTGATGATTTTTTTGTAGTTCTCATCTACATCTGGCTTGTTTGGGTAAGCGACTTCAGGAGACTCCTTGTAAGCTCCTTTTACGAGGCGGAAATTCACTTTTTTGTCCTTCAGGCTATCGATATCATCCGATGCTTTGTAGAGATACGCCTGAATAACGGTTCCTACGTTGTTGTACTCTTGCAGCAATTCATTCAGAATCTCCATGGTCACATGATTGTGTGCGTAGTCCTCCATGTCGATACGAACGAAAATGTTTCCGTTTTTCTTGGCCGAATCCAAAATGCGTCTCATGTTGTCCATGCAAAGCTCGCGGCTAATATCCAGACCGAGAGAAGTCATTTTCAACGAAAGATTGCAATCGACACCGGATTGGTGGATCGCTTCCAGCGTTTTGATGCAATAGTCAGCAGACTCGTTTGCTTCCTCCACGCTAAACACGAATTCGCCCAGATGATCCAGTGTGCACACGAGACCTTGCTGGTTCAGCTTGCGTACAGCATTGATTGCCTCCGCAATGGTTTGACCAGATACAAAGCGGCTCGCTCCAAAGCGCAGACCCCACTTTTTCGCGGCAGAGTTTAAGGTTTTGTTTTTGGATAAAAATAGAAAGAAATCCTTCATAGCTTGTTCCATCGTTGACTGTCTCCTCCTCAACGTACTCTGTCCACTTCTATTAGCATGAATCGTGCCAACTTATTCTCGTAAGCGCTATCGTGATGTCTATCCGACACATTCAACACATATGTACATTGTGTGTTTATTCTTGTACACTTTTGATTAGATGTACAACAGGGACGATCCTTTTTCCTGTTAGTTTGGATAAGAGGTGACGATTTGAAACCGTTATTTTCGCTGGACAGTACGCTCTCTTCGTTTGCGATTCCGATTCCACCTGATATTGTCAAAATACGCACAGGTGAAACTGTAGGTGAATGGGTAGATAAAGAACGAAGAGGCAAAGTCGTTATCGTCTCTCCTACAACCACGCTCGAACAATCCATCAGCTACATTCTCGTTGGCCCAGGCGTTTCCGATCTGCCGACACTCGTCATCGTGGATGAACAAGGGACTCCGACGGGAATGGTCGAGCCATACCAGCTCATGACTGCCTTTGTCGTGTTGACCCAAAACCAGTCTGCCCTGCTCAGTACCTTGATGGATACGATGAGTGAGGCTGTCACCATCGTGGACTCCCGCAATGTCGTCCAACACTGGAATCGGGCAGCAGAAACGATTTATGAAATCGATCGCGAACAAGTCGTCGGAACTTCGCTCGATGAGCACTTCGCCAGTGAATCGATCCGCCTGCTCGATGCACTGCGTCAAGGGACATCTGTTCAACGTGTCTATCACATTCCTCGTCCAGACAGTCATGTACTCATTAATGCGGCACCGATTCGCCGTGAGGGTGAGATTATCGGCGCGATTTCCATCGAACAGGATATTACCGAGCTGGTTCGTCTCAATGAAGAATTAGCGCATACGACGGCCCATCTCCACAATTTGCAGCAAGAGATGAGTCGATTTCAGGCAGCAGACGATCCTTTTTACGCGATCAAGGGGCATTCGGCCTCGATCCAATCCGCTATTGGTTCCGCAAAAAAAGTGGCGCAGACGGATGCCACTGTGCTGATTTATGGAGAAAGCGGCGTCGGAAAAGAGCTGTTTGCCAAAGCGATTCATCAGGCAAGTCGCCGACATGACAAGCCCTTTATTGCGATCAACTGCGGTGCCATTCCTGCTGCTCTGTTCGAAAGTGAGCTGTTTGGTTATCAAGGCGGTGCTTTTACCGGAGCCGAGAAAAAGGGCAAGCCTGGCAAGCTGGAGCTGGCGCATGGCGGTACGCTTTTCCTCGATGAAATAGGAGAACTGCCGCTAGAATTGCAGGTCAAGCTGCTACGTGCCTTACAGGAACGACAGTTTTACCGTGTAGGCGGAACAGAGCCGATCACCGTCAATACACGGATCGTAGCGGCGACAAACAGACAGCTGGAGCAAATGGTTGCAGACGGTCGTTTTCGCGAGGACTTGTATTATCGGCTGAACGTCTTTTCTATGGAGATCCCTCCACTGCGCGAACGACGTGAGGATTTGCCAGAGCTCGTACAAATTTTCATTCATGAGTATTCGGTGGCTCATGACCACTCTGTACCACGCATCTCCCCCGAAGTCATGCAGGCGTTGTTCGAGTACAGTTGGCCGGGAAACATCCGACAGCTTCGCAACGTCATTGAACGTCTGTCGATCCTGCAAGAAAACGGTGTTATCTTGCCCGAGCATCTGCCGTCTGTCATTCGCAGTCACGCAGAACCCGCACACGTCTCTATGCTGACTCCGATGGGGGGAACGTATGCACAGCCGACCCCGACACCGACGTCAATCATACGTTCATCAATTCCATCAAACCCTCCTCCACCTGCGAACGAGAAAGAGCGCATTCTGGCAGCGTTGGAGCGTACGTACGGGAACAAAAAAGCAGCAGCTGAGCTGCTCGGCGTATCTCGTGGCACCCTTTACAATAAAATGAAGAAGTTCAATATTAACGAGGAGTCTTTCAAATGGGATTGATAACATGGTCAAATCATACGTATCAAATCCATTATGCTGGGGAAACGATTGTCCTTTTGCCGAAGGAGTACGCCTTGTTTCAATTTCTGTACACATGGAAAAACCGGGCCTTTTCAAGAAGTGATTTGCTGGATCGCGTTTGGCCGTTGGAAGACCCTACTGACCGTACTGTCGACGATCACATTTATCGCTTGCGAAAAAAACTGCAAAAGTGGTCTCATCTGCTCACGATTGATACGGTCCGAGGAGTCGGCTACCGGCTTACGCTAAAAGAGCAGCAATCGCCTAGTCCATCCGCATTACACAGTGATTTCTCCGAGAACATCCAGAAGATGCTAACCACCTACCACGGCATGGGTATGGGGGCCGCTTTGCAGACGCTCTATGCGAATCAGCAAGTGCTTGGCTTCCAGATGGACTCTTTTTATGCTACCTATTTGCGGTTTGTTGCCGGTGACTTCGGCTGGTTCGTCGAGGATAACACTCCCATTTTCAAAAAGCTGTTTTATTTGTTCCATCTATACCATATGACAGAAATTGACTCGCAAAAAACAGTAGAAATTTTACAATGGGCTCTGAAAAACGCGAAAAGTATGCCTGAAAATTATCAGGATGAGATGCAGATCACCGCAATCAGTGTCTACGCCCAGGCCAAAGAATGGGAGCGAGCCAAAAAACAGCTGCTTCCTGCCAGGGAGGTTGTTGCGCGAGTCAATTCACCTGGCTTTCAACTCTTTTTTCAAGCGGAAGAAGCCCTCTTGTATCTGCTCATGGGAGAGGTTGACGAAGCTGAGAAAGTTATTCAACGTTCTGAAAAGATCTTGCAAGAACTCCCTATGCAGCGTGAACTCGGCAGCTTTACCATTGCGCGCGGCCTTTGTCTGTACCATCGACAGGAGCTTGCCAAGGCGCGCCGCTTGGTCGATGAAGGTCTGGAGGTGTTACGGAGCACCAAGTTCGTCCCCCATCTCATTTATGGCGCACAAAAGATCTTGTTGTTCTTGAAAGACTTCGGCTACGACGCAGAATGGGAGCGTAAATACCAAAAAATCTGGATGGAATTATCCGAAGAGTATCGGTTTGACTACTTGCAGAAAAAGATTCGGGCCATCATCTCATCAACTATCTGATATTCCTCTGACAAATCCCTTTTATCATCGAGTTAACAGATCGATGGAGGGATTTTTTTGTTAAAAGAAAATAGAACGTTTCGCACCCTGTTCATCTCGTACGGACTGTCTACGCTTGGCGATTGGTTTGATTTTATTGCGGTATCCATCCTCTTGGGGTTTGTGTGGAAGGTTGATCCGATGACGATGGCCCTCCTGCCCGTTGCCTATGCAGCTCCAAGCATTTTGCTCGGGCAGTTTGCCGGAGTACTTGCAGACCGCGTGAACAAGGTACGAATGATCATGACCATGAATATCATGCAGGCTGCTCTCACTCTGCTCCTGCTTGCCATGCCGAATCCATTTTGGTTCTTGGTGGTCATTGCCTTGCGTTCAGGTGCTTCTGTCTTCAATGATCCGGCGCAACAGACCTTGACACGTCAAATCGTACCCGAGAATCAATTGTTACAGGCCTCTGCTTTGAATGGAGCCGTATTCCAGATGGGGAAATTAATCGGTCCACTTGCCGGAGGATTGGTAGCGGCGATTTTTGCCCCCGCCATTTGTTTGATGATTAATGCTTCGACCTTCCTTCTCTCTACTGGATTTCTATTCACGATTCGCAAAGTGGAGAATACGTTGTCTCGTACATCCGCAGAAGAGCAACCTCTCCCTTACCGTCAAGCATGGCAAGAGGGCTGGCGCATCTTTTTGAAAAACCGTATCCTGTTGTTCAGCACGATCTTCGCAACCATTACCTCGTTGGCGATTCAGTTGGCGGATACACAGCTTCCCGTGATTTTCCGCGAAAAGCTGCCCGACAATCCGGAAATGCTCGGGGTTACGGTCAGTGTCATTGGATTAGGGGCACTTGTGACCGTCACCTGGCTCCATCGTCTAAAAGAGATTCGTTCTTACGGGTGGGTGCTGGGCGGTGGCGTTTTGCTCATCGGAATTAGCTTTTCGTGGATTGGATTTTTCCAGCCGGCTGATGGCATGTATTGGCTTCTGATTCCCGCTATATTGGCTGGAGTCGGAACAGGTCTGACTTCGGTCGGCGCCAATTATTTGGTACAAAAAGAAAGCCCTCCGCAAGCACTGGGCCGCGTAAGGGGAATTATCGATTCAATGACTAGCGCCACTTTCATTATTGCTCCGTTGCTCGGTGGCGTCATCATGACCATTTGGGGTCCAAATACCGCTTTTCTATGGGTCGGAATGTTAATCGCTTTGATTGGCGGAGCCGCTGTCCTCCTACAACGATGGATTTGGGGGAATCGAACAAAAGACGTGGCTATTGCTACCGCTACGATTGGATCGGAACGAGTCGGATAATTTTATCGTCCCCTTCCCTCGGATTTCCGCGACCATCGCGGTTGTTGGTCAACAAGTAGAGTGTGCCGTCTTTTCCTTCGACCACATCGCGCAGTCGCCCGAACTCGTCTTGGAACAGAGTAACAGCCTCCAACACCGTATCTGGTTGAGTAACGTCTAAGCTAATTTTCTGAAGCTGCTTACCCCTGAGGTTCGCTACGAGCAGTTGTCCTTTCCACAGCCCTTTGGATACAAACGTCATGCCAGAAGGAGCCCATGTCGCATCACCGCTTTGCAGGAGGGGGGATTTCATCCCCTCTTTTTGCTGTTCACCTGAAATGACCGGCCAGCCGTAATTGGCGCCCGGCTCGATCCGATTGATCTCATCGTGTGCAGTCTGGCCGTGTTCCGAGCTATAGAGTATCGCTGTATCCGGATACCATGCGATGCCTTGCGGATTGCGATGTCCATAACTGTAAACAGGTGAGCCTGAAAAAGGATTGTCGGCAGGAATGGTTCCATCCAGATTGACGCGCAAAATTTTTCCGGCGAGACTTGCCCGATCTTGCGCAAGCATCGGCTCATGCGCATCGCCTGTCGTGATATAGAGGCGCTGATCCGGACCGATTTTGATCCGACCTCCGTTGTGGATCGAGCTTCCCGGGATTTTGTCGAGGAGCACCTTGTCAATCTGTGCTGCGTTGTTTGCTTCCCGCAGTCGCAGGACACGATTGAAAGTGGCGTCTCCCTCTCTGTATGTATGGTAAACGTACAAGTAGTGATTATTCGCAAAATCGGGATCAAGCACAAGGCCCAACAGCCCACCTTCTCCCTCGCTTATGAACGGGGCAGGGAATGAGATGAGTGGCTTTGGCAGTAGCTTGCCTGATTGAATTACTCGCACTCTTCCTGGTCGCTCTGTAAAAAAGATTCGACCATCCGAGGCTATGTCTATGGCCCAAGGCACATCCAAGTGATCAGCCAATACCTCCATCCGATAGGGAAGAGTCTGTTGAGCTGGCTGCGATTCTGTTGCAGGATTCGCTTCGCAAGCCACAACCGGCATACTCAAGATCAAGGTAAGCACACACACCATCCATTTTTTCCACATCTCACGTTTTCCTCCCTGCGCGATTTTGTCCAATAAGAATCAGGAAGCGTTTTAGACAAGATTTCTCTAATGTATACTTCTGTTCCTCTTCGCTTCGCAAAAAATCTGTCTCGATGTCCTCCAGCAGTTGTGCCGGGCCGAAGCACGGTGACATGTTTTCCAGTAGCCTGTATCCTCACTTAGTTCGGGCGGTCTCCTTCCAAACACGTGCTTCCACAGCCAAGGTCGTCGTCCAGTTTTTAGATCTTTTTGCTAGTTAGTTCTAGAGGTTTTTCCGTATTTCTTTGTCTTTTTTCATCTATGATGCCTTTCAAAATGTTGACTGAAGCCGCTTCTTCCCCTCACTACAGCCCCTCCAAAAGCAACCAATAAGGCAAAAAACCCGTCCCTTTGCAACAGGGACGAGTTGTGATCCTCATCATTTACCAGCTTATTTAGCTTCCAATGTTTTTAATGAGATAGTAAGCATCTTCTAAATCTTCGCGTCCTTTCTCGCTCACATCCAACAACTCAGAAGCAGTTATTGCTGCGGCTGTACCCGATGCAATTGCACCAATCACCGTTCCGGCAGTAATTACAGCAATACCCAACTCAGCAGATAAGGCTGCAGTAAGTCTAGTGATGTCATCTCTTGCATCTTCTACACCATCCGCCTTCGTCATAAATGTATCAATATCACGCGCGTGATTGTCTTCACCAACATAAGTAGAAGTAAAAGTCTTTTTTGAGGAGTAGTCCAAGAAAAAATTAGCCTCTTTATATGATGCTAGTTTAAAGAAGTTTGGCGAAATTTCTTCGTATGTAGCCAGATAACCTCCCGATTCGCCTTTAAAAGCAAATTTGTTTTGTTTCCCTACATTGACTGATTGATTGAGGAAATCTTCATCTAGTTTTTCGCCGTTCAAATAATATTCTCCAGATGGTGTTATTTTAATTTCATGAGTTTTGTTATACTGTTCTTCTTCACCATCATTGTATTCCTCAACAATGTCCTTTTCCAGTGTGATTACTTTTGTACCATCTTCATCGGTTTTTATTTCCCTCGAAACTTCTGTTGTTATAATCCCAATAACATTATTATTCTCATCATGAATTTCTCTTTCGTAAGAAAAATTATCAACTAGATTCTCACTATCGTCTGATTGGGCATGTACACCATTAGCTGATAGTGTTAAGACTGAAAAAGTAAGGGCTGCAGCGATAAATTTTTTGAAAATCACTTTCATTTCCACTCACTCCATTTTTGTTATTTTTTTACATTATTAATTATTTATAAATAACTGATAAAAGTAAATAGTAATAATCCGACGATTTTTGGCATTGCTCGACATTGAAATCCAAACAAAAAAGCCCCCTTATTTGGCGAAGGCCTTGTGAGTGAACTTTAGCAGAGCTATTAAACATCTTAAACCTTATGTCGATTTTTGCTTAGTTTATAAACAAACAACAAAAACAACAGTGCATACACAATCAACATACTGTAAGTGTATAAATCTTTAACTCGTATGGTTAATAGTGCCAATGCTGTGATTAAACAAATACCAGTGTTTTGAAAATTATACTTTTGAAATCTGTATCTATAAATACTATATATGATAATCAACAACACTATTATTGGGGCGATAAACTGTATCGAAGTTACATCTATCAACTTGTTCAGTCCCTCCTTTTTGTTACCTTCCTGTGACTGCGCACTTATCTTAACTCAACTGGATAAATATGTAAATAATATTTTTTATCATTTCTTACAAATTTTATTTGTGTCAATTGTGTCCAATGCCAAAAGTCTCAACTCCACCCAATGAATCCCGTAGAACTTTATAGACATTCATCGAAATTGGAAAAACTGGCTAAGACGCAATTGGCACTCAGCGCGAAGACTTTCAATGCTGTAACCGTTTTCGAACAGATATCCTCGTACAGTCACAAGCACGTAGTAAGAAAAGCCATCCTGCAGCTTCTACTTGACGTGAATTTTACCGCCCATCCGCTCGAACTCTCTCCGATATTCATGGTGTTTCCGTTCGGCCCATTGAGACACTACCTCCAACAGTGGTTTGTATGATATCCTCATTTCTATTGCATCCAGTGTCTCAGCATCCTTTGCAACGGCTTTGAACAGCATCCCGTAGACTAAACACTCATGCAACGTTTCTTGCCAGCCAGTTGGCAACAAGTTGCTCGCCTCCAATCAGAGCTACTTGTAAACTGGAGTTATGCTTTTTGGTGTTAGAAGCCGCGTAGGAAGAAGCGGATTTTCAGTCCAAGCGCCTCTGGAGCCCTACTCAGCGAAGGAATGTATGTCGGGGGTTTTCAGCCTCAACCTCTGAAATTTCATCCTTGAACCTCTACTTTTGAGGCGCTCCCGACATTCATTCCGTAGCGGACAGCCCCCGCCTCCCGGTAGGGCGTAGGTCGAAGCGTAGACTGGAAATCCGCTTCTTCCCTCCCCTCCAGCCCCTCCAATCTCACTAGCCAAAAAAGACAAAAAAAAAAAAATTGGTCCCCATTGAACCAATTCACAAAAATACCTACTCAATATTCACTCGTCTTCGTTCCTCGATTTGTCGATGCAAAATGTACTTGCGCAAATTGTGAAAATGACGTGCATTGATTCCTTTGATCGTACAGCCATAAAAATAGTTCGGACCCTCTATTCGTTCATGTATGATAACCAGGTCAGTTTTCACTACCCCATCCGGGCGATTGCGACCATACAATTCAAAAGAAAAGACAATTTGCTGATCCGCAGGCATCTGTTTGTCTGAGCGGAATGCCAAGCCTCCCAGGCTCAAATTCACCAAGTACACCATTTGACTATAGACGGAAAAAAATGAGTCTGGCTCCTGCGTCGGATACTGGATCCAGCCCTTAACCTCCATGTCGAAACGGGGATAGCGCCTGCGCTGTTCCCGAAACTCAGCAGCTGTTGGAGAGTGGAACAAAAACAAGCGATTTTTGTCTTTAGCCACGACCACGGCTTCAAACGTACTGATCGTTTCATAGTCAGCCGTCAATAGACAAGGGATCTGATCCCCTACTGTGACTTCCAATGGGCCGGGAAATACGGCTTCGATCAAGTCCCCTTCTTCATAGGTAACATGACCTTCTATCACTCGATTCCCTTTTCTAATTTGTATTATGCTTTCCATCTGCGTTCTCCACCACTTCGCACAAATATATTACCGGGATTTCCGAAATCTTTACCTGGATGCTTTTCGCGGAAAATAAGGTATAATGGGAACATTGACAGATAGGAGGTTACAGACCGATGAATCGTTATCAATTGGTAACACTGGCTTTGGCATTTTTGGTAACCGCCTGTCTCATCGGAGTTGGCATTGCCATTGGGGAAAAAAGCCCCCTCGGTATCCTTGGCTGTATCGTTGTTGCCTTCTCGTTGATGGGATTTGGCTTTTCGTACAAGCGCAAGCATATGCGCTAACCTCTTCTCCGTTATCGCCGTACAAGCAAACTATTCACATAAAACAGGACAGAGGGCAAGCCCTTAGCCTGCTTCAGTAGTTGTCTAGCGATAGTATAAATGTGTGGCTGGCTCCGATTTACCTTGCGATCCGCGAGATAAAACGCGACTAGCCCGTCCACGATCATACGGTGAAATGCAGGATTTGGCAAGCGTTTAACGCTTGCCTTTGCTTGTTTTATGAAAAGCTTCAAGCGTTCAGTCGCTATCCGT
This sequence comes from Brevibacillus sp. AF8, assembly GCF_021270385.1. NCBI lineage: Bacteria > Bacillati > Bacillota > Bacilli > Caryophanales > Paenibacillaceae > Brevibacillus > Brevibacillus sp. AF8. The sequence continues at coordinate 79,813 of NZ_JAGQDN010000021.1, forward strand.
TCCGAATCGTAATAGCTCACGAAGTTTAAATCTCCACCCATTTTATCTTCTTCCAGGTCAATTAAATAGTCCAATAAAATATGTAACCCGCACAGCCACGGAAAGTAAGCTTCACTTACCGTTTGTATTTGCTCTTCCCCTACATCTGGATCAGTCGCCAAGCAAAAAAGAGCGAATATCCCGATGGTCGAGCCTGTGACAGCCGCAAATTCTTGCCAGTGCAAATCGTGATAGCGTTCTTTATACTGATCCCACCACGTCAACAAGTGATCCTCGCGCAAATGGGGAGCAATGTGCTTATATACTTGCAAATCGCTATACAAACAAGAAAACTCGAGTATCTTCGCCTGGACTTTTTCATAGGCTGGCAATTGTGCAACATGCTGTTGACAGGTCTGAACCAGCCCGGCCAAAAAGCCGCCGTCATCCTTATCCTCGCGGTACAAATAATAGTCTCGCAAGGGTGCGTCTGGTGTCAGTGCATCCTGCATCGACACGTGAAGCTGACGGAAGTCTTGCGGGTCTAGTGACGTGCTGCGATCACACAGATTATCCAAGTAGTCGCTGATTGTTTGATAGGCGACAATCAGCGGAACAATTGTCTCTACATGCGGGATGACCTGTGCTGCATAAACACATCCCCCTTGGCAGTGAAACTTTTTGGAGTTCATGCTGTCTTGTGCCTGTTTTCTCAGCTCGGGATTGGGAATCGCCTGTGCTCTTTTGTACCAGGCCGCAAACTCCCGCTCCAGAACAGGTTGCACATGACGATAGACTCGGTATAGTAGCTGCCATGGATTACGTAGTTCGCTCACTTATTTCCCTCCCAAAACAAATGGTAAACGAAAGACATTCCGAAGCTTTTACCAGCTTACATCGAAGCCTTCGCTCATGACCAATAGAAATATCTTATCACATTTGGATGCCCACTCCAAAAGTCAGCCCTGAAATACACCAATTCGCCTTTTTGACTCCATATAGAGTACAAAAATGAACTTTTTAGTATTGATACGAGTAGAAGAGATCGTCATTTCCTTCTGCTTCTCCAGCTCCAGCATGCGTTTTCGCACCTCGGTAAAATCAAAGAATGTGGTCGCGTAGCTCTCAAATTTGGGATTGCTGTAATCGGTCAGCCCGAGGGAAGCCAGATGGGTTAATGCCTGATAAATGGCTCTGCGAACCCGCTGCTCAGCGGCCTTCGTTTCCTTTTGGATCAGGACATTCACTCCCTTCCCCAGCTTGCGGGCTGCAATCGCCCAAAAAATATCGCGTAAAGGAGGAAAATTTACTTCTCCATCCCTTTCCTTCTCCCAGCGATACAGCCACTCCATCATGTCGAGCAAATCTTTGCTGCCTTTTTCGCTAATCATTCCCAATTCAGTCAAGAGAAACCGTGCGGAAGACAAGATGCCTTTTTCCGGAAACGATGCTTCTTTTGAGGGAGCTGCCGTCACATTCATACTGCCGGACAAAACGGAAAGCGACCGCTGAATACCCTCGATGGATTGTTGGAGCAATATGCGTTCCCGTACCTTTTGCAGGACACTGATGACCTCCAAGCGATTCACCGGTTTGGTCACGTAGTATTCGACCCCTGCCGCATACGCCTCAGCGATCATCTCCTTCGTTTCGATTTGCGAGATCATGACAATTTTGCCTGTAAAACGCCTCAGTTGGCGCACCGTTTCAATGCCATCTCGATTCGGCATCAAAAGATCAATCAACAAGATGTCTACTTGCTTCCAATTCAAAAAATCGTGGTCTATCTGTGAGCCGTCCTCAGCTTCCCCACATACCTCTCCCAAATCAGCATCCTCAATCATTTGACCGAGCATGAATCGAATCCCAGGATCATCGTCCACGATGAAGTAGCGCATGAGGTCACCCTTTCTGAATCAGACTTGCGATTGGCAGGCGAATGCAAAATTGTGTCGTTTGTCCGTAAGAGTCCTCGGATAAATCAATCATTCCTTGAAGGCTGTCTGTCACTTCCTTTACGTATGAAAGTCCGATCCCCGTGGATGGTCTGCCTGATACGTCGTATTTGGTCGTGAATCCAGGCATGAACAAGAGCTCCTTGTCCTTCACCACAATGCCTGGCCCATCATCGGTTACACGAAAATGAATCCACTCCCGACTCTCGTCAATCGTAGCCACGATCGATACCATCCCCCGGTCACGAATGGCTTCGACACTGTTGCCGACCAGATTGTTGATGAGTGAGAGTGTCGTGTAAATGTGGCAAGCGAGATACGGCACCTCCAGATTTGTTTCAAACTGAATGTCCTTTTCCAACATTCTTGCGTACTTTCGTTGCCCCTGAACAATGATCCCTATCAATTCGCCAAGTGGCATGTAGTCTCGATCATTCTCGTCAGAAATCAGCTTGGAGAGGCCTGCATATATCCGTTGATTGTCCTTTTTCACTTCATGTACTTGTCCGGCAAGGGACAGCAACCGCTTTGCGTATCGTTTACCCATCCCATTCTTTTGTTCAACCTCGTTCATTTCGCGATACAGCTCATAGCAGTTGCGCGTGATTTCCTCAACCTGATGCAATGTCTTTTTTAGAAGAACAGATTCCTCGTACAAATTGGAAATGAGTATCAACATCTGCTCATTTCGATTACGCTGTTGCTTTTCCATCCATTTCGCCTGACGCAGCTGAATTATATTGAAAAAACCAAGTACAAAAAAACTGCGTATCAACGCAATGACGGCAATCGGTCCTACGACCTCCAACTGAAAGACTCCCTCCCAGGACACTGCACGGAAGGACAGCTCTACCAGATTCGCTGCTATTTCTGCGACTGTCCCCAACAGTCCCACCCAAAGCGGTCGATGATGTAGCATATTAACGCGAAAGAGCGAGAATAGACAAGCAAAGGTAGCATAATAGCAAAATGCGGGGAAGTGCATCTGAAGAGAAGGCAGAAACGCAAAGACATCTCCATACACAAAATCCAAGACTATTCGAAATAGAACAACAATTAATCCTGTTACTATCCCTGCTAAAAAAGAAGGACGCAGCCACAATAAAAAAAAGAAAAAAGCCGTTGTACCAAAACTGATGCGGAAATCATCTTGAAACGGGTGAAATTTGAGCTCTCCGGCAATCGGGACAGCAATGAGCATAAGCAGCAGGATTGAAATGGTTTCTCTCATAAAATGTTGCCCGCACTTCCTCATAAGAAGTTGTTCAAAAAATTCGTCAACGTTTATTTCCTAGTTTACTATATTTTTCTATAGATTTTTGTAGTTTTTTATAGACCTCCCCTTACAATGCCGTAGAAAGCCATATAAACAGAACATTTAGACTAGGGGGAATTATCTTGAAGAAGCGTCATTTTCTTCTCTCGCTCACACTGCTTCTGTCCATGTCGCTCATGACAGCATGTGGAGGTGGCGGGAACTCTGCACAAGGAGGTGCAGGTGGAGGCAGCTCCAACTCAGGAGGAAGCGCCGATCCCTCCCAATTAATTATTGCAACAGGCGGTACAGGAGGCACTTATTTCCCACTCGGCGGCGGCATGGCTGACCATATTACGAAAAACGCTGGGATTACTGCTACAGCACAAGCCACAGGCGCTTCAGCAGAAAACATTCGCCTCCTTCGCGATAAAAAGGCGGACATCGCCTTTACACAAAACGACATTGCCGAGTATGCGTCAAAAGGAACGAACATGTTCCAGCAAGACGGTAAAATTGATTCCTTCCAGGCATTGGGCGCTCTCTACGATGAGACCATCCAAATCGTGGTCTCTGCTGACAGCAATATTAAAAGTGTTGCCGATTTGAAAGATAAGCGCGTATCTGTTGGAGCTCCCGGAAGCGGTACGGAAGTGAACGCCCAGCAAATTTTGGAAGCATACGGGATGACCTTTGAAGATACCAAGCTCCAGCGCCTCTCCTTTGCTGACTCCGCCAAAGCCATTCAGGACGGACAATTGGATGCTGCCTTCCAAACCGCTGGTACGCCTACCGCAGCAATCACGGAGCTGGCAGCGACAACTGGTGTTAAAATCATTCCAATAGACGCGGACAAAATCGATGCAATCATCGCCAAATACCCTTACTACGTGAAAACAACCGTGCCTGCCAATACGTATCAAACCGTTCCAGAAGAAGTGACAACTGTCTCCGTCAAATCGATGCTTTTGATTCGCTCCGATCTCAGTAACGACCTCGTGTACAAAGTAACAAAGGCAATCTTTGAGAACAGCGACAAGCTCGGTCACGCCAAAGCCAAGGAAATCAAGCTGGAGAACGTGAAGAACGGCGTCAGCATCCCTGTTCACCCGGGTGCCCAAAAGTACTTCGACGAAAAAGGCGTGAAGTAAAGCCAGATGGTTTTTATCCAGGCAGTAACAAAGGGAAGAGGGCGGACGTTGTTCCGCCTTTTCTCCTTCCTACTTCTCGTCCTTGTCATTTATGTAGGCATCTCCACTCCGCTGTTTCCCGCTTTGGTTATTCGGGATACACAGTCAAATCAAGTAGTTTGGAGTGCCAACATACAGGGTGAAGCAGTCTTTGGCATCCGCTGGACTCATTCCATTCATCGCTCCACAATTGAGGAGCAATACCGGATTGTAGACAATCAAATTATTTTGTCAGAGATGAGCTTTCACGACTACGGTATCGGCATGGAAAATGAATTGGCTCCTGGCGAGGAGCTGGTTCTGGCCGATGGACGATTCCACATTCGCAATATGCAGCGTTCTTTTCCTGCCCTACGGCTATTTATCGGGCAAGTACGGGCTAATCATACGTTGCTTTTCGCTGGACAGGATATTCCGTTGAGTTTGATCGACAAGCCGGGAGAAGCCATCACGATTCAGGCAGAAAAGCGATCCATTTTGAGCGAGTTAGGAGGTTACTAGATGAGTACAGCATCGAATATGAACCAGCAAGAGATGGATAAGCTGATCGCGCAATACGACAAAGAATCAGCCACACGCCAGCTCGCGGGTCCCATGAAGTGGATCTCTTTTGGTCTACTTGTCCTCTTCTCCCTGTACCAGTTATCCAGCACACTTTTCTTTACATTGCCTCCCCAGATTCACCGCCCGATCCACTTGGCTTTCGGGCTAGCACTTGTCTATCTGTTATATGCGGGGACATCCAAAGGGAACAATCACAAAATCGGAATCGTGAACATGATTCTCGCCCTGCTTGGAGTCTTCGTATCATTGTATTGGGTCATTGACTACGAAGGACTCGTGACCCGAACAGGCAACTATACAACATTGGATATGGTGGTCGGCGGTATTGCTGTCGTGCTTGTCCTTGAGGCTGCACGACGAGTCGTCGGAATTCCAATCGCTCTCATCGCCACTATTTTTCTTTTATACACCTACCTCGGACCTTATATGCCCGGCTTTTTGGAGCATCGCGGCAATGATGTCGAGCGGATTATCGGACACAGCTACTACACACTAGAGGGGATTCTTGGTACGCCACTCGCCGTTTCCTCTACTTTTATCTTTTTGTTTGTACTGTTTGGTGCGTTTCTCGAAAAAACAGGCGTCGGTGAGTATTTTAACGATTTGTCACTAGTCATTGCAGGCAGACGAATCGGCGGTCCTGCGAAGGTAGCCGTTTTTTCCAGCGCCCTGCAAGGGACGATTAGCGGCAGCTCTGTGGCCAATGTCGTTACCTCCGGCGCCTTTACCATCCCGATGATGAAGCGGCTCGGCTATCGCTCCGAATTTGCCGCGGCGGTGGAAGCCTCCTCCTCTACCGGGGGACAAATCATGCCTCCGGTAATGGGAGCTGCTGCCTTTTTGATGGCGGAGTTCATCGGCGTTCCTTACTTGGAGATCGCCAAATCAGCGATCCTTCCAGCGATATTATTTTTCGTAGGAATCTGGATTATGACGCACTTTGAAGCAAAGCGACTCGGATTGCGCGGACTCTCGAAGGAAGAACTGCCAAACAAAAAAGAAGTTTTGAAAAAAATGTACTTGCTCCTCCCCATCGTGATCATTATTACAGCCTTGATGATGAACATCTCCGCCGAGCGGGCAGCGATTATCGGTATCGTCTCTACGATTGTCGTAGGAGCCTTCCGAAAAGAAACCCGCATGTCTATTGCTGATATTTTTGCAGCGCTTGCCTCTGGTGCCAGAATGGCTCTCGGCGTCGTGGCCGCAACTGCGTGTGCCGGAATCATTGTCGGTACCATTACGTTGACAGGGATTGGGTTGAAGCTGGCAAATGGTCTGATTGATCTGGCTGGCGGCCAGCTTTTGCTTACGTTGTTCTTTACTATGATCGCATCGCTTATTTTGGGAATGGGAACGCCAACAACGGCGAACTACATTATCACTTCGACCATCGCGGCTCCAGCGCTCATTCAATTGGGCGTTCCTGCTATCGCGGCTCACATGTTTACCTTCTACTTCGGAATTGTCGCAGACATCACGCCACCAGTTGCGCTTGCTGCCTTCGCTGCTTCAGGCATTGCCAAGTCAAAGCCAATCCAGACAGGCGTAGAATCAACGCGGCTATCGATCGCCGCTTTTATGGCTCCCTATATTTTCGTCATCTCGCCAGCCTTGCTGCTGATTAATACCACCTTGCTGGAATCAATCTGGGTCATGCTGACATCTATACTTGGGATGATCGGAGTAGGCGCAGGATTGATCGGATACTGGATGTCCAAGCTAAACATATTGGAGCGAATCCTGGCCATTGCTGGTGGTGTGCTCGCGGTCATCCCCGGAATTGAAACGGATATCGCCGGCTTTATTTTGATCACACTTGTATTTGCCCTGTCGTATTACAAAGCCCGGAAGCAAAAGCACTCTGTACAAACGACACTGTAAGAAACAAACAAAAAACCCTCCCAAGCGTTCGTTTCCTGTTGTCAGGAAGCTTTTGCCCAGGAGGTTTTTCTTCATTTATTCTTCTTGTTCGCTTCGAATGATTTTGGTCCAGCCATCTACTTGCTCCACGCGGCGTTCCTTCATCAGCTTGCCGAGTGCCCGCTTGAAGCTGGATTTGCTCATTTGGAATTTTTCTCGGATGACATCTGCGTCTGTCGAATCGGTATAAGGCATCGCTCCGTCACGATTGATCATATAGCGCAGCAGCTTGTCCGCATCTTCGCCGTACTGTACTTCCTTGCGCTCTTTCATGGAACCGTTCAGACGGCCATCCTCACGCACAAAGCTGACGCGGCAGCGCACAGTTTGTCCGAGGCGCAGACGCCCTACCATTTCATCACGATGAATGAAAAGGATATGCTCGTCCTCCGTCAACAGGAATGCACCTGCTTGAATCACTTTGTAGACCGTGCCTTCGACAGACTTGTTTTTCATACTCTCATCTGCCATTGCTGCGATCTTGACGATTTCGTTTTCAGTGACCGGCTTTGCCAAGAGTCTGCCGAGCTTGTCTTGCTTCAGCGCTACCAGCATTTGATCCTTTGGGCGCGGCCATTCATCGCTATGCTTGGGCAGATCATCGATGAACAAGAGCAGATCCTTGTTAATGCCGTTGTCCAGGAATACACCCATGCGCGGAGAAATGTCCACTACTTCCAGCCAGCCGTATTCACCCATGCCGACATGAGGCATGTCCATGGTCGCAGCCAGTCGGTTTTCGTGATCATGGTACAAAAACACTTCGACCTCATCATCGATATGTAAACGCTCATGCGCTTCATTGGCATGGAGAAACACTTCATCTTTGCCATCGCTTAAAAAATAGCCGATTTCCGTTTTACGCGCTACCGTCATGGTAAGCGTCATTCCTGCCGCCAAATTGCCGTTCTGAATGATTTGGGGCTCACGCTTTTCACGTTTTTCACGCTGTTGTCTTTTGTACATATGTATTTTTTCCTCGCTCTCTACCTTTGTGCACACTAAATATACCCATCCCCCACGAGAAAATACCACAACTTTTTTCTAACAAAATAACGATGCCCAACGAAATAGGCAAGTCTTCCATTAACGAACATACATATGACAGTAAGACTGGCTTGGCCCTACTTTTTCAAGACTGGAGTGACTCTTGCCTATGCTGTTGTTGCTTGAACATATTTTTCTCGGCATTGTACAAGGCTTGACTGAATTTTTACCGATATCCAGCACGGGTCATCTCGTCCTGTTTCGCAAAGTGTTTGGTATGCAGGAGGTCGGACTTTTATTTGACACGATGCTCCATTTCGGTACGCTGATTGCTGTTGTTATCGTCTTTTGGCCACAGGTTCGTTATATTATTATGAATCCGATGAGCAAACTGACAAAGCTATTGGTCGTAGGCACCATCCCTACGGCTGTGATCGGACTTTCCTTTGAAGATTATTTTGAAGAAATCTCCCAGACGGGCATTACGATTGGGTGGGAATTTCTTGCGACAGGCGCCATCCTCTGGGCGGTGGAGTCCATGCGCCGTGGCAATCGAAAATTTGAGGAAATCAACTACACGGACGCCCTCATCATCGGGACACTGCAAGGTGCTGCCATCCTGCCCGCTATTTCCCGCTCAGGACTAACAATTGCCGGTGCTCTCCTGCGCGGAATCGACCGTGCGGACGCTGCACGTTTTTCGTTTTTAATATCCTTGCCTGCGATTCTGGGTGCTTGTGTCTTGCAAACAGCCAAGCTCGTAGAAACACCGCTTGAAACAGCTTTATTGATCCCGATGCTCGTGGGCACCATGTTTGCCGGACTAGCTGGATATGTAGCCATTCGCTGGATGCTTACGATCATCAGTACAGGGTCGATGAAGGGCTTCGCTATCTACGTCTGGGTATTGGGTGGGTTCATTTTACTCATGCAGCTCTTGGGCTGGTAGTGTGAAAAAAGCCGGCTGCTTGCTCGCCGGCTTTCATCTGCTTTCTTCCTTGTCTGGATAACGGCTGGCAATTAATTTGCCTACCAATAAAATTACGCCGTAGAACGCCGTTGCCAAAAGCGAGGTAGCCAGCCACGTTGCCGTTCCCAGCACCAGATAAAGCGCAGCATGAGCAGCAAAGATACCTACCAGCCACAGCATAATGTTCATTCGATTAAAAAACGTCATCAAACTACGCAATTGCCTCGCACCTCCACCATTCCATTTACTACTGTTATAGCCGATGAAACGGTGTTTTATCCCCTTACCGCTCTCCAAGATCAGGATGAGACACAATAACCGCAAAGCCTGCTTGCTCCAAAATTTCTGCCAGTACCGAAAGAGGCGTGTCGGCAACCTCTCTGTATATTTTCGGCGTATGCAGATGGATCGCATCAGGAAAATCTTCACTTAAATGCGTTCGCAATTTTTTCCCACTGTCATCTTCATCCGTAAACAGGTATACCTCATCTGCATCTGCTGCTTCCGTTTGCGCAAGCAATTTCTCTCCTTTTTCCAAACTGTAGGAACCGTATGTACAAAGAATCGTAACAGGCTCAGCCAGCACTCGAAGCAAGCGTTCCTTGTCTGTCTTCCCCTCCACGATCATGACACACCCTGCCATCCGCTCCCATCCTCCCTGGCGCACCATTTTTATTTAGTATACCTCAACTGCCATCTAGGAAAATGAGGATGACTACTCCCCATCGAAACAACGCATCTTAAGGAAGCATCCATTAACAAACAGGGGGTAGTAATATGTCCAAATTCAAAAGCGCCAAAAACCTGAATCAAAAAGGATTAGCTGTAGCAGGGCTGACCAGCAGTACGGTTGCGGATGATATGCATACAGAAAACAACCAAGGATCTTCCCATCAGCATCAATACAACAACGAAAATAGGAAGAATCAAAAATAAAAAAAATGAAATGGTTGCCTGAATAGAGTTTCCTTAGTAAGATAGTTTTATGAATATTGAACAACTTGAACTAACCGAAAAGCGAATCAAAATTTTTAAAGCGTTGGCAGATGAGACAAGGCTAGCCATTTTAAAAGCCTTATATCATTCCGGCAACGAGCTGAGTTGTACAGAAGTGGGCTTGACCTGCGATACTTCCAAGTCCAATGCCTCCTATCATTTCAAGACACTTCGAGAGGCAGGACTGATCAAAGTCAGAAAGGAGGGGCAAACACGGTACATGCGCATCTATAAAGAGACATTTGATCATATACTGCCTGGCTTTTTAGATACCTTGTGATTGGTATCCTTTTTTTGCTCAATAGTTCAAAAGTTATTTAACTATAGGATTATAAAACAAAGAGGAGAGTTTTCATAATGGAGCGCCTATTTTTGATGATCTTTTTCTTCACCATGTTTTTGATTGGCACGAACACATTTATCATTAGCCCACTGCTGCCAACCTTGCGAGAGTTATATCACGTATCCACGAGCCAGGCAGCCGCCTGGCTGATCGGAACTTATGCTCTCGGATTTGCTTTGGCCGCTTTAGTCGCTGGTCCGCTATCTGATAATCGAAATAGGAAACATGTGATGGCAGTCGGTATGCTTGGATTTGCACTTTCCACAATTGCATGTGCCTTTGCACCTAGCTTCACCGCGATGCTTTTCTTTCGCTTCCTTGCCGGGATCTGTTCTGCCTTTATCGGACCTCAAGTGTGGGCTGCCATTCCTGTTTTGTTTCCCCCTGCACGTATCGGAAAAGCAATGGGAGTTGTCATGGCTGGTCTTTCCGTTTCCCAAGTGATCGGTGTCCCTATAGGCAGTTTTCTGTCAGCTTATCATTGGTCGTTTCCTTTTTTGGCTGTAGGAATTACTTCTCTCGGAGCTTTTGTACTCATTATCCGAAAACTTCCTGATTTATTGCCGCCTACCTCCATAGCCGGGCTTGGAACAAACAACGCCCGAGTGGCTATTTTTGCACGTTACAAGGATCTGTTGCGACTGCCACAAGCTTCACGCAGCTTTATCGGCTATTTCGTTTTCATGACGGGTGTCTATGCAGTCTTTTCATTCTATGGTGTATGGCTTTCCGATCAATATCAGCAATCCGTTACCGAAATTGGCTTGATCACTTTAGTTATCGGGCTTGGCAACACCGTTGGCAGCTTACTCAGCGGTTGGTTACTCGAGCGTTGGAAGAGAAGTACGATTTTGACCGTTGGGTTTCTGGGCAGCGCCCTACTCTATCTTGTTTTGCCTTACATACCGGGAGTCGGCTTTTTGCAGGTTGTCCTCTTCTTCATGTACTGCTTTGGCGGTGTACTCGTGCCTGTTCTGATGGGTTACTTGCAATCATTGTCCGACACCTCGCGCGGTACTATATCGAGCTTGGCCAACGCTTGCATGTACATAGGGACATTCATTGCCTCTTCTTTCGCAGGCAGTTTGTATTCTAATTTTGGTTTCGCGGGGGTCAGCACCTTCGCCTCATTCACGTTTCTTATCGCTTATTTTCTCTTTGTTTGGAGGACTGGTAAATTAAATGTAACCGCACAAGCATGAGTCCTTTACATTCCCTCTTCGCCTTGCTACGCTATGGTCAAATTCATTTTATCGAAGTCAGCAGGACGGAGAGGGTCAACGTGGATTCATCCCCATCTTTATGGAAAAATAGTTCGTTCCTCAAGCTCTGGCTTGCACAAATGACCGCAAGCATCGGAGATCATTGCTACAGCTTCGCTTTACTCTGGTATTTGCTCCAAGCAACCAAATCGGGTACGGTGTTGAGCCTGCTCGCAATCCCGGAAATGGTGGCGGGTCTCATGTTTTACCTCGTCGGCGGGGTTATGGCTGACCGGTACAGCCCACGCATGCTTATGGTGGGTGCAGATGTTGCGCGAATTCTAGTCGCGATCACGGTAGGCATCATGGTCTACATAGGTGTGGAAGAGTTTGCTTTTTTTCTGGCAGCCCAATTCTTGTTGGGTTTGTTCTCCAGTCTGTTTCAGCCAGCACGAACCGTTGCACTCAAATCAGCGGTTCCCCAAGAGCAGCTAGGGCGAGCAAATGCCATTTTGGATACGACTTTCCGAACGATTCGGATTATTGCGCCTATGTCGATTGGACTGGTCGCTTCGATCATGCCGCTCTCTACTTTGTTTTTTGTGAACGCAGGCAGCTATTTGATTTCCGTCTTGTTCCTTTATGCCATTCGTATTTCGTTGACTGATCAACAACAAGGATCTACTACGAAAATGACACCCAGTCAGTACGCTAGGGATATTGCCTCAGGTTTACGGGAGCTTAAACAAAATCGCGCTTTGTTCTTGATTCTTCTTTTTAGCAATATGGGCTTTCTCGTCTGGCAGGTTACTTACACGGTGGGCTTTCCGTTTATGGCAGAACGCATGCAGCAAGGTAACGGAAGTACATTAGCTGTCTTGTTGGGCTTCTACGGCATCGGGAACTTGCTGGGAAGCCTGTACATGGCTCGCTCGTTCTACACCCGGTATTTATTTGTGATTTTGGTTGGATGGGTGTTTCAGGCAGTCGGATTCCTGTTGCTAACGACAGGAGGCACCGCTCACTGGGTTGCCTTCCTCGGAGCAGCCGTGGCAGGGATCGGGGGGCCGCTCATTGGTATCCCGACCGTGACTGCTATTCAAATCAAAGCATCCAGCAGCAGCACAGGCAAAATTTTTGCGATCAACATGCTCATGTTCACCTTCTTTTGCACATTGTCCAGCAGCCTCGGTGCCATCTGGCTGGGCAAATGGCCCGTCGAGCAGCTTTTCCTCGTCAGTGGACTATTCCTCGCTGCCATGAGCTTCGCAGGCCTCCTGATTGAAAAACGAGCACCAGCCGAACAACACCAATCTTCCTCCGTTTAAGACGGAAGGATTGGTGTTTTCTCATTATTTGCAAAAAAACAATTGCAACCGATTTTTTCATGTCATATAATCTGACATAAATAAAAATAGTGTCAGGTTATGTGACACAGAAAAGAGGTGGATGGATGGAACCTACTGTCGCAAGTCTCTCGTCTGCCATTGACGCCACATGGGTCATGGTCTCGGCCATTCTGGTCATTCTCATGCAGGTTGGATTCGCCCTGCTGGAAGCTGGTTCTACTCGCATGAAAAACGCTGGTCACGTCGCAGGAAAAACAGTCCTAACCTTCGGCATCTGCTCGATTGCCTTCTGGGCCTTTGGCTTTGGTCTGACGTTTGGAGACGGGAACTCTTTCATCGGACTTTCCGGATTCTTTTTTGACGGCATGCAAAAAGAAGCTTTCTCCGCTTTTTCCGCTGCAACTGTCCCTATCTCGATCCTCTTCCTCTTTCAGCTCGCTTTTGCAGCCGTTTCACTCGCGATCGCCTGGGGCGGTTTTGCTGAACGCGCCAAGCTATCCATTTATTTTATTTTCAGCGTACTGTTTACTGTCCTCATCTATCCTGTCGTCGGTCACTGGGTATGGGGCGGCGGTTGGTTGGCGCAGCTCGGGATGCAAGACTTCGCTGGTTCTACGGTTGTCCATCTCCAAGGGGCCATCGTCGCACTCGTCGCCACTATCCTTTTGAAGCCCCGTATTGGAAAATACAATCGCGACGGCAGTTCCAATCTGATTCCTGGTCACAACCAAGTCTACTCTGTCTTAGGTGTCCTGTTTCTTTGGATCGGTTGGTTCGGGTTCAACGCCGGCTCTACATTAGGCAGCACATCTGGATTTTTCGGCTATATTGCCGTCACTACCAATCTCGCTACCGCAGCGGGTGCTGTCGCCGCTCTTGCTATCTCCTGGATCGTCATGGGAAAAGCAGATATTCCAAGCATGCTCAACGGCGTCCTCGCTGCTCTCGTCGCGATTACAGCATCTTGTGCCTTTGTCGATCCGTGGGCAGCTGTCGTGATTGGCGCCGTGTCAGGTATTCTCACATTTTATACATCCATTTGGTTTGACCGCATGGGGATTGATGATCCTGTCTTCGCTTTTTCCGTGCATGGGGTGGCTGGTATATGGGGAACGTTGTCCACGGGCTTATTCGCTACCCCAGAGCTTGCTGAAAAGGTCGGCGTAGGCGGTCCTGGGCTGTTTTATGGCGGTGGCCTGCATCAGTTAGGGGTTCAGGCGTTGGGGTTGGCTGGCTCCGCGCTCTACGTCTTCGTGGTAGCCTTCATCATTTTGTATGTATTAAAAGTAACCATTGGCCTGCGAGTCACTGAAGAGGAAGAGGTGGTTGGTCTTGACCTTAGCGAACACGGGGGATACGGCTATCCCGAACTGCTCCAGCCTGAACGCGTACGACCGGCTGCAGCTACCCAAAGCAGCACCTCTCACTCTCTCACCTGAACAAGTGGAAAAAATACGGAATGTTGACTCCTTTGACGAGCTTGCCTTATTGCGACGAGAATTTTTGGACCCTTCTGTGTTGCGTCCATTAAATCGCGCAGGGGAATTAGCCCCCTTTTCCATCGTCGTCAATCTGATTCACGACAATCTCATCCGACAAGGGGTGCTCCTCGCTGTGAACGACCTTGCCAAAAGAGGCTTGGGTACCCCTCCCGTCCCCTTTGCCTTTCTGCAATTCGGCAGTGGCGGTCGATCAGAGCAAGCACTCATCAGCGATCAAGATAACGGTCTCGTCTATCAAATGCCAAATCATCTGGGCGAACAGGAAAAAGAGAAGATACATGGCTACTTTCAATTACTGGGGGCGACGATCGTTGCAGGCTTGGAAGTGGCTGGTTATCCTCCCTGCCAAGGGAATGTGACTTGCCTCTCACCAAAATGGCGAGGTAGCACCGAGCAATGGCTGGACCAAATAGACAGATGGGTCTCTCACCCCATATGGGAGAACGCCCGTTATTTACTGCTCGCAAGTGATGTGCGTGTCTTATGCGGGGAATCGGCCATTTTTACTCCCGTCCATGATCGTTTCCGTCAATTGCTTGCAGGGAATGTCTTCTTGCTGAATCGACTGGTGAGCAATACGTTGCATTATCGGGTGCCGCTCGGAATCTTTGGCAGAGTTTTACCTGAGGTCCATGGACGATTCCGCGGTGCCATCAATGTGAAGTATGGCATTTATTTGCCACTGGTGAATTGCGTACGGCATTTTGCCTTGGCGCATGGAATCTTTGCCAGTTCTACCTTGGAACGCTTGGATCTACTCGGCGAAAAAGGCGTCTGGAGCAAAAGCTTTTGTGACGAGGTAGCCGCATACTTCCGGCAAATTCAAGGTTTGCGACTGATCGCCCCCCTCCATTGGGAAGATGGGCAATACACAAGCAATAGCTATATCAAACTAGGGGAGCTTTCTCCTGACACCCAAGCGATGGTGCGACAGTCGATGAAGCTGGCGATCCGCCTGCAAAAAATGACCGAAAAGCTCCCCTCCGTTTTTGGGGGATAGGAGGAGATTGCGTGGCAAAATGGGACTTATTCGGTCGCATTTGGCATATGAACCGCGACGTTCCGGGTATTGCAGATGATAAGCAACACATCGCCTATCTGCGCTCCATCTCCAAAGCGAATAAACCAGTCGATTCCAGTGCCGATATTCCTCTACACGATCTGGAGGTTGTTGTCGTCGATCTGGAAACGACCGGTTTTTATCCCGACCACGGAGACGCGATTATATCGATGGGAGCCGTCGCCATGAGAGGAGAGCACCTCCTCCTCGGCGATTCTTTTTATACGTTGGTCAATCCAGGACGGGCGATTCCTCCACACATCCGCTCTCTCACTGGAATTACCGATGATATGGTTGCCGATGCTCCCGAGCTAGTAGAGGCTTTGTCCCGTTTTTTTCAATTCGTTGGAGATCGTCCGCTCGTTGCCCATCACTCTCGCCATGAGCGTGAATTTTTGCGATCTGGGCTTTGGAAAACGAGCCGGCGTCCGTTTACCCATCGCATGCTGGATACGATGCTGCTCATCCGATTGTTGAGCAATCCGATTGGCAACGGCTCGCTGGACGCCCTCTGTGCGGCCCACGACATCCCGATCTCACGCAGGCATCACGCTTACTGTGACGCTGTTGCCGCTGGTACACTCTGGGCGAAGTATTTGATTAAAGCACAATCCCAAGGCTATACACACCTGCGGCAGGTTTACGAAGCCGTACGCTAGAATTAGTGCGAATCATTTAACGAGTCCTACCAACCAACTTGAGGAGAGAATATCATGCTACAGATCCGAGACGCAGTTCTGGGTGACCTGCCCGCCATGCTCGCTATTTACAACTACGCGGTGGAAAATCTGGTTGCTACCTTTGACTTGGAGCCACAGACCTTGGCCCAGCGCGAAGTGTGGTTTCACAAACACGGTGGCAGACATCCGATCATCGTCGCCGAATCCGAAGGGAAAGTGATCGGATATTGCAGTCTGTCCGTTTTCCGCGAGAAGCCCGCCTATCAAAAATCAACGGAACTGTCTATTTATATCGCCCCCGATAAAAGCGGGAAAGGTATCGGCACTGCCTTGATGAGTGCGATTCAGGAGCGCGCCAGACAACTCGAATACCATACGATCATGAGCGGAATCGTAGGCGGCAATGACGCCAGCGTGAAGCTACACGAGAAATTCGGTTTTACATTGGCAGGGAAGTTTCAAGAGGTGGGATTCAAGTTCGGAGAATGGCACGATGTTCATTTTTATCAATGGATGGTCAAGTAAAACATACGAAAAGCCGACACCCCTTTCCACAAGGAAGTGTCGGCTTATTTGTTTTTGTAAGAAGCGAATCCCTAAAAGTGGCACATCTTAAGCCAGGGTCTAATCCCTTAGCCCTTATGATATTAGTGTAACCGACGGATGATTATAAGTCTATATCTTTTTGAAAATTTGCACTAAAGTAGGTATACCTGGCCAGGGAATCAAAAACAGGAGGTAGCCCTGCTGTGCAATGGCTGTCATGGGATCTGAATCTAAAGACCAGATTGATCGGCGAGACGCTTTTCAACTTATTGTTTTGGATGTACTTTCCCTTCCTCACCCTCCACTTTAGTGATACCTTTGGCAAAAATGTTGCCGGGTTACTCATGGCAGTACCACCGATTATGAGTACGATCGGCAATCTTTTTGGCGGCTATTTGGCTGATCGATTTGGTCGTCGATATGTCATGCTGTCAGGAGCGTTTTTGCAGGCAGGCATGTTTGTGCTGTTTGCCTTCTCCCTCTCTTCTTGGATCGATTATCTTGCGTTTATAGGAATCGGGCTTGGTAAAGCGCTATACAGCCCGGCGAGTTCTGCCATGGTCGCTGATCTCACCTCCGAAAAAGACAGACGGAGAGTCTTTGCTACCTTTGTTACAGCCATGAACATTGGCGCTGTTTTGGGACCCGCTCTGGGTGCTATCTTTTTCTTTCAATACCGAAGTGAGCTGCTATGGACTTGTGCGCTTGTCACTTTTTTGTATTCGATCGCAATCTGGTTCAATGTGAGAGAGACACTGCCACAGTCCGTAAAAAGCTCTGTCGCCTCTATCCATTTCCCTTCCGTTATGAAGGAGCAATGGCAGAGCTATGCCGTCATTCTACGCGACAAAGCTTTTGCGATCTATATTTTCGCAGGCATGCTGATTACGATCGCAATCGTGCAGCTCGATCTATTTTTGGCAGTCTATGTAAAAGAATTCGTCCCAGCACAGACGCTGTTTTCGTGGAATGCCTGGTCACTCTCGCTTAGCAGTACGGAGATTTTCGGATGGATGCTGGGAATAAGCGGCCTTCTGTTTGTTCTGTGCGCTTTGCCTGTTACCAAATGGTTTGAGAACTGGAGCGACCGGAATGTCTTCCTCTTGTCCTCCCTGCTATTTGGCATGGGCATGTTTTTGGTAGGATTCACGACGAATGCCTGGCTGTTGTTCGGATGCGTGGTCGTCTTTACCGTAGGGGAAGTGATGAGAACTCCGGTTGAGCAGAGCTTCGTCAGCAAATACGCACCAGAACATGCACGCGGACAGTACATGGGTGCGGCTAACCTGCAGTACTCACTTGGCCGCTTCCTCGCTCCCGTGACCGTCATTCTTTCGGAGTGGATCATACCGATTGGCGTTTTTGGGTTTATCCTGTTCTGCTCCCTTTTGAGTGCCGTTCTTTACGTAAAGCTATTCCAAATCGTTCAGAACCGCGAGTCCTCTCCTTCCAACTAAACGACAACAAAAAACGAAAAGTGGTTGCGCAGCCATAACCTCTGCCAACCACTTTTTCCTTTTCAGCATTATAATTTTTTGGGAGCTTCTAACTTCACAGGGTCAACCATTACTTTTATCTGTGCTGGCGTTCCTTCAATCGTTACTTTCACATCGGAAGCAACCATTTCTTTTGGCGTTTTTGCAATGTTCGTAACCGCAATGAACTGATCCAGCTCCGGAGTCCAGGCAAGTCCAGTAGCTTGGATCATCGCCTTCACTGTATGAACGTCAAAAATCCCTTCATACATGATACCGTCTATTGTTTTTTGATCACCGCTCAGCAAGACGCTAACCCATATTGCTTTTTCACTTGCCACGTTTTCTTGTTTTGGATAATAAAAGCGGTAGTAATTCGTCTGCTTGTCTAGCTCAAGCTGAAAAGGAAGGGTATGAATTCCTTTCACAGCTAAATCTTCTTTGATTTTGTTGTAATGACTCAGGTACGTGTCTGTTGACATCTCTTTAAACGAGGAAGCAGAATGGGAGATGCTGTTTTCAATTGCAGTCGTTTGGTTAGACATTCCGAGGATGGCAAGACCAGCGACTACGACAATGGCTACTGCTGCGATGGAGACTGCAATTTTTTTCATGATGCGCTCCCTTCAGCAGAAGCCGCATCGATTTCCTTTGCCCCTGTCATTTCCAACAAGGCCTCATAAGAGACTGGCAAAAGTGATTCTGCGATACCAGCCGCCGTATAAACCACAGAAAAGCGTTTCAAGGACCGATCCACATAGACAGGCACTTCTTCCTGCAAAGCAAATGGACAAACCGCTCCGACACGGAAACCTGTCATTTTTTCTACTTCTTCCGGCGTAGCCATCTTTGGCTTTCCTTGTCCAAACGCTGCCTTCACTTGCTTGGGATGGACGCGTACATCGCCTGCTGCCACGAACAAGGCGAACTGCTCATCCACCCGAAACAAGATCGACTTTGCAATTTGGCCGATCTCGACACCTAATGCCTGTGCAGCCACTTCGGACGTAGGCAACGGCTGTTCAAACAAAATCGGCTCGATACTCGAATCATAACGTTGTACGTAGCTGCGAACCTTTTCCAAAGGGCTAACAATCATTCCCCGTCACTCCCAATCTCCACTAAAAAAACGTCATCGCCTTGTGACACGCTGCCCGTCTTGACAACCGAAGCATAAACGCCAAAGTGATTATTATGACGCTTGACGCATGCCTTCAATACGGCAGGAGTCATCGCCAAGGTTTCTGGATCGATATTGACATACACACAGCGCTCGCAGTGCTTGTTGACTTGCAAGGTCACATCATTGATTTTGATCTGTTTGCCCAGCCATTTGTCTTCAGCAAACGGCTCATCATCCTCCAGGACAACGACCAAATTCCCTCGAAAGCGTCGTGGATCTACCTGTTCTGCCCCAATCTGCCGCGCGATCTCTCTGAGAGATGCATCCGTGACCAGCAGAATGTGGTCTTCCCAGTTCACGCCGCCTTTTTGCGGACTACTAATCATAGGCGTAATGGAGCGCTTCACCGTCTCCGCGACATGGGCAAATAAAGCATCATCCCACGTATGTACACTGCCATCCCGGGCTTCAATCCGAATCGGCGGGTACGCTTCTTTTCCTGTCCCTTCGCTCATGCTGGCATGATATCCGATAAGAGCGGGCACAACATCCGCACTGAGATACTTGCCTTGACGAGTATTGTCCCAAAAATAATAGGCACGGTCTCCATACAAGCCAAATTCATCGACCGTACTTGATGCAAGCTCTTCCCCTCGCATTCCTTTGACAGGATGACGGAAAATGGTCTGTAATGTTCCTACTTTTTTCATTCGGTTCCCCTCCCCAACGCTTTCCTATCCGGATATAAACGAATTGCGAACCCGCCCCCAAAACGTCAGTCGCTTGTAGCGAGCGAATTTCACTTTGTCGGGTCCCACTCTGCAACGAATGGAACACACATCTTTCCACACTGCCTGCTCGCGATCCAAGCCGATCATAATCTCGGGATTCATGACGATCAGCTCTACTTCATGATGCTTCGGCAATACGAGCGAGCTGTTGATCGTCCGATACGCTTGGTTATTGATCGAAGCAATCTCGGACAACTGAATCGCCTCAATGGACGGATGGACAATCGCTCCATCCACCGCCTTGTTGTAGGCTGTACTTCCTGATGGTGACGAAACGATCAAGCCGTCACCGCGAAACGTCTCCAGCTCATCGCCATTTATATAGACGCATGTCACCAAGGTAGACAAATTCGCGTTACGCAAAACCATTTCATTCAACGCCCACTTTTCGTACTGCTTTCCATCTCTTGTACTGATCCTGCATTGGACAGTCGGGTATTCCGCGATCAGAGGCTCTTCGTGTATCAAACGCTCAACGAATTCGTCCAGCTCCTCGGGACGCCAGTCCGCATAGAAGCCGAGATGTCCCGTATGAATGCCCACATAAGACGGCTCGATCCCGTATTGATGGACGGCTTCCAAAAGTGTCCCGTCTCCCCCGATGGACAACACCATATCCGGTTGCTCACCGGGTCCCTTCACAAAAGTAAACGGGCTGTTTGCTGCATGCAGCTTTTCTTTTAATGCTTGTTCTACTTCTCGTGTATAATCGTCATTTCGCAGTACAGTCGCAATCTTCATGCTGGTCTGCCCTCACTTATCCTTACAAGCGGTCATGTACGCTCTGTTGTTTGTCTTCACTATACCATAGGAAAAATCGACTTGCATAAAATCCCACTTGTCACCAGCGGTCACTCTGAAAAGACTGGTTGCGAAATTGAGATAAACGCCTCTTCGTAGCTGGTGATATTTCCCGAGGAAGCTCATCCCAAGCGAAAAAGCGCATTTCCGCTACTTCTTTGTCATCCTTATGCAATTCTTGGCCAGTTGTAAGGTCGACATGATACAAGGCAATATGATCTCGTTTCCCTTCCCGCTCACTGTAAAAAAGATGGCAGAGGGTAAGTCCGTCCGCTCGTATTCCGCACTCCTCCCACAGCTCTCTGCGAGCAGCATCCCCAAACGACTCTCCTCGCTCCACTCCCCCTCCCGGCAAATACCAGCCATGGACATACGTATGTCGAATTAACAAAACTCCCTTTTCTTTATCCGTTACAATGACACGAACACCCAAGGTGAGAGGCTTGCGGATTTTCCAATACCATTTCGCCACTGTATGGTACCAGGCCATATTTCCACCTCGCTTTTTCCATGTGCTACCATTCTTTAGCCACCTATATTTTCCCTGCCATAAACAAGAAAAAAACAGGCCTATCAACGGCCTGTCTCACGCGAGGCGATTCTCCAGCTCTTTGACAACCGCTTCTGCTTTTCGAATCCATCTCGAATCAATCTGTGCGTCCTTGTCTACCGGCTCTTGAAACTGATTCATCAAGCCCGAAGCGAGCGCCTCCGTGTAGCCGATATCTTCCTCTACCCCAGTCTGGTACACATGTCGGATCACAAACGGCCGCCCGATTTCCAACCATGCATCTGGGCTATCAAGCTCGCCTTGCAATACTTTTACAGGCAAGCGCAAAAAGACCGTGTTTTTGTCATCCAGCGCCCGGTCGAAGTACCCTTGCTCATAATCCCAGTTGGATAATGTAAAATGCGGTTGAAGCGCTTCACGAAAATAACCGAATGTCGCCCGCGTGCCTGGCAAACTGCTGTTTATGTGTTGCATCGTCAATCCCTGCCTTTATTTATTTTGTGAGAAACGTCCACCGTTTTGTTCGTAGTGTGTGACAAAAGGCGAAGTTGTACTCTCACGTCTACAAAAAGCAGCAAGCCTCCTAAGCCGTGATGGCCTTGAGAGGCTTGTAAGTTCCCCACCATTAAATCAAGACAATTGTCAGGAGTGTAAAGAGCGCCAATGGAATGATTTTACGTCCGTTCCGGCATCTTTTACGTCTTCTCCCTTGAACTCTTGGCAAAACATATGGCGGTGGGGGTGGTGGTGGCGGACAAAAAAATGGCGGATAAGGCGGGAATGGTGGGAATGGCGATAGATTTTGCCCGTAAGGACTTACCTGCGGATTCTGCTCGCTATACGGACTGACTTGGGGAGCGGGGCGATTACTGCTGCTATACGGGCTGACTTGGGGGGCGGGACGATTGCTGCTGCTATACGGGCTAACCCGTGAGTTGTTGGAACTGCCGAAAGGGCTGACCTGACCGTATGGATTGTACCCATCACCGTAAGGACTTACCTGCGGATAGTATGGATTGCCTCCATAAGGACTGAGATCGCCATAGGGAGGATAACCTGCATACGGATTATAGCTCACATACTGAAAGTAATAATCAGGATATTGCCCCCATCCTCCGTACGGCTGCCGATTGGACACTTCCATTACTTGATAAGGATTGTAGCCCTCATAGTTCTCATAATCATACTCATCGAAAACTTCTTCTTCCTCCGCATCCTGGTCCACAACTTCTACGTATACGTTCTGATCATCATAATCGACAATGACGCCTTCAAACACTTGCCCGTCAATCGCTTCGATGCGCACTTTTTTCTCCACGTGCTCTTTGCAGATGTTGTGCACATTTTCTCGCATATCCTTTAACAGGCTGACAAATTGAATGTCAGCCTGATACAGGTTTTTTTCAGAATCAGACTGCATGGAAACTCCTCCCCTTCTGGTGTTTCTTTATTACCATATACAAGTGCCCATGGGGAGGTTACCGGATTCTAGGCCAGACTAGCCCAATTTACAGAAAGCGGGCAGGTAAAAATGGCAAAAGGCGCTCCGTCTCCCCTTTTTCCACAAAGTCCGCCATCGATTTTGCAGTGACAGGAGAAAGCAAGATGCCATTGCGAAAATGTCCACCTGCGATCGACAGTCCTTCCCAGCCAGGAACGGGGCCCAATAGCGGCTTGCCATCTTGTGTCGCAGGTCGAAGTCCACCCCAAGCCTCCAGAAAGGTAGCGGAGTGAAGCGCAGGAACATACGGCATGGTCCCTTGCAGGATACTCGCCAAACCTGCCATTGTAACATCTCGCTGGAAGCCACTCTCATCCTCAGTCGCACCAATGACAATTTTTCCATCCTTTTTCGGGGTGATGTAGCCTGTCGTTCCGAAAATCACCGTTCGCAATGGAATGCCCACGGACGAAACGGCCGCAATCTGTCCACGAACAGGGCGAATCGGCACGGAAATACCAAGCATCTCCAGCATCATTCCAACCCACGCTCCCGAGGCAATCACGGTTTGTGCGGCACGCAGTGACCCTGTAGAGGTCTCGATCCCGATTACTTTTCCGCCTTTTACCGCAATGCCGCTCACCACGCAGCCAGATAGCAGCTTCACTCCTTGCAATTGGCAAGCAGTTGCCAAGGCGCGAAGAAGCATTCGATTGTTGATGTGTCCTTCGTACGGCGAATAGATGGCCGCTTGCACTTGATCGGTCAGAAGCGGCTCTATCTCTTTCACTTGTGCTGTAGTCGAGAGCCAATGCACAGCATGGCCCGCTTCTTTTTGCCAACGGTACTTGTCTGCAAGCTGTTGGACTTCTTCCTCATTTAACGCGACGGTCAGCAATCCCTCCAGGCTTAGCTGTACATCTCCGCCAGTCAATTCTTCCAGCTCTGCAGCCCATTCCGGGTATAGCGCAAGTGACTCCATGCCCAAATCGAGCATCGGTCCAGGTGCTGTGAATTCTTTCAAAGGAGCAAGCATTCCTGCAGCAGCAGAAGACGCCTGCCCTCCCCATTCACCCTGCTCGACTAGGGTAACGCTCACCCCGCGCCGCGACAGCTCGTATGCCAAGCTCAATCCGATAATTCCTCCACCCACTACCAGACAATCATTCATCTTTTTCTCTCTCCTCACCATGTTGACTAAAACGACTTGTACGTTGCTGTTGTGGCGTGGAGGAAACAGGAGAAAACGCTCAGCTTCTAGGGCCACCCCTTGGGGGATTGACTGCACGACTCCATGCAAAAAGCGAAACCGCGTCCAAAGTGGTATCTTCAAGGATGTGTATCAGAGGTGGACGCTTAAGAGCGTGTTTCGCTTTTTGCATTCCGTCTCGGTCGGTGTCCCTAAGATCTTCGCTTATTTCTCCTGTTTCCTCTACGAGCTTTCCTTGTTTTCCGATAGTTTAAAGCTTTAAAAATGATGAAAAATGCCTTCAGTTACGCCAGAGAAGAATATTTCCAGACGTAGCGACTTGTGGAGTCCTACCGAGCGGAGAAGGGATTCGCGGGCAACAGAAACGCAACCGTGCCCATACGACGTAGCGGCTACCACTTTTGCGTTTCCCCGCGAATCCCTTCGGAGCGGGCAGTCCCAGCCCCCAGCAGGACGGAGCCTGGAGCTTAGACTGGAAATATTCTTCTCTCCACTACAGCCACACATAGCCTCCATAACAAAAAGCCCACCAATTCCCGAGCAGGAAAAGGTGGGCTACATACGCATAGGTAACAATCAAGCGAAAAGCGCTGTCTGCCGGCAACCGTATCCCTGCGCCGGCATGATCCGGATCAGGTGCAATGGGTCGATGGTCGGTTGCTTCCATCCTCTCAGCCCCGCATGAAGGACTCCCCAAGTTGCTTGTTCATTATGATATTCCTTTGTAAGTATAGTCCTGTTTGCAACCATCTGACAAGCACGTCCGCTGGTTAATCCTCATCCTTCACATCGTAGCTCTCCGGAATCGGTTCATGACGCGCGACATCCTCGAACTCCCGGAGCTTGCGAATTTCCTCCAGATGATGATTGAATTGCTCTTTGTTGATAATGTACTCATTGCCGTCATGGACAGCACGGATGCGCCCCTGCTTGATTTTTTCCATAATAAACGTCTCGGGAAGCTCCAAATAGGCGGCTGTCTCCTCAACGGTCAAATACGTCTTATTCTCGCGCAACCTAGCCTCCAGTTCCGCTTTCTGCCGCTCGTAGCCCGGTTTACCCAGCAAGGCAAACATATTGGCTTTGTACGCCTCCACCCCTGGCTGATCAAACGGATTGACGCCTAGCAAATAGCCGCTGATTCCGCATGCCTTTTCAAAAAAGTAAATCAGTCCGCCAAGATAGTAAGCTGTCGCCTCCGGTATTTCCACAAGCAGATTCGGTACGCCGCCGTCCACATGGGCCAGCACCGTTCCCTCGAAAGCCTTTTTATTGACATACCCCATTCGTTTGCCAGTCAAAAAATTCAATCCATCGACGTCAGCGGGGTCCTCCTGGACAGTCAAATCCACAGCGGGCTTCGTCACAGACAGAACGGTCTCAAACAAATGCCTCATGCCGTCCTGTATGTATTGACCCAACGAATGCAAGTCCGTTGAAAACTCGGCTGAAGCCGGAAAAATTCCTTTGCCGTCCTTGCCTTCCGATTCCCCGAAGAGCTGCTTCCACCACTCCGCAAAGTAGCGAAACTGCGGTTCATAGCTGACCAACAGCTCCACCGTCTTGCCTTTTCGATAGAGTGCATTACGAATGGCCGCATACTGATAACACGGATTGTCA
This sequence comes from Brevibacillus sp. AF8, assembly GCF_021270385.1. Taxonomy (NCBI): domain Bacteria; kingdom Bacillati; phylum Bacillota; class Bacilli; order Caryophanales; family Paenibacillaceae; genus Brevibacillus; species Brevibacillus sp. AF8. The sequence continues at coordinate 105,286 of NZ_JAGQDN010000021.1, forward strand.
CGCAAATCCATGACCATGTAGCGTTCACGTGCATCCTTGGCCCCTTGCATGAGCGCATCCATGTTCGCCCCGCTTACAGCGATCGGCAACAATCCAACCGCGGTCAGGACTGAATATCGCCCACCAATATCATCTGGAATGACAAAGCACTCATATCCCTCATCATCCGCCAGCTTTTTCAGGGCTCCTCGCTGTTTATCCGTCGTAATGTAAATTCGTTTTTTGGCCTCTTCACGTCCGTATTTCTTTTCCAGCCATTCCCGAAAAAGTCGAAACGCGATAGCGGGCTCAGTCGTCGTGCCCGATTTTGAGATGACGTTGACGGACACATTTTTTCCTTCTACTACGTCCATCAGATGAGAGATATAAATCGGACTAATATTGTTGCCCACAAAATAAATCTCTGGAAAACGTCGCTTGGACTTCGGCAGCAAATTGTAGAAGCTGTGGCCTAAAATGTCAAGCACCGCTTTTGCCCCTAGATACGATCCTCCGATGCCAATCACCAGAAGCACATCTGAATCTGATTGAATCCGTGCTGACGCTTGGCGAATTCGCTCATACTCGTCCCGGTCGTATTGTTCCGGCCAATCGACCCAACCAAGATAATCCTTTCCGGGTCCAGTCCTTGAATGAAGCATTTGATGCGCAATCTCGATCGCTGGAGAAAGCTGCTCCCACTCATGCTGTTTGACAAAGGCTCGAGCGTTGGCGTAATCAAAGCGAATCGGTTTGTTCATAGCTCCCCTCCGAGGAACGTCATCTCATCTTTATCTATGATATCACGGCAATTGGCGGCAAAGAACTTCCCGATAAAACGTATCAAAATGCGTTTAAATGTGTCCAAAATGTGAACATTCGGCGTTTTATGTTACCTTTTTCCAGCACTACCGTAAAACCCTTTCGAGCAATGAAATAATATGGTTCTTACCAAAGCAAGGAGAATGAACATGAAAAAACGATGGTGGATCATCGGTTCCGTCGTAGTCCTCCTGGGCATCGGGGGCGTTGCTTTTTCCATGATGGGATCGCAACAAGCTATGGGAATGCCTGTCAACATCGGCGCACCAACGAAATCGGCTTTGGAAAGCAAGGTTTTGACATCAGGGCTCGTCACCGTAGAAGACAAGCTTAAACAGTACGCCAACGTCACCGGAACCTTACGGGAGTTTGTTCTCAAGGAAGGCGATAAGGTGAAAAAGGGGCAAGTGATTGCGAAAATCGACACATCCGATGTCGATAGCAAAATTCTCGAGCTGGAAGCGCAAATGGAATTGGCCAAAGCCAACCTCGCCAAGGCACAAATCGGCAACGAGCCGGAAGAAGTCGCACAAGACCAAGAACGTGTCTCCCAAGCCCAGCGTGAATACGACGCGGCAAAGCGAGAATATGATCGGATGAATCAATTATTCACTTCTGGCGCTTCTACCCAGCAAGAGCTGGACAAGGTGAAATCACAAATGGATAGCGCCCTATCTACGCTGAATGTCGCCAAGCAACAGCTCGCTCTCAAGCAAAAGGGACCACGCAAGGAAGACATTGCCGCTCAGCAAGCCCAAATCAACAAGCTGAACGTAGAAAAAGCACAGCTGAATAAAGAACGTGTCCAAAGCGTCGTTGTAGCACCTATGGATGGAACCGTCGTTGGCGTTGCAGCGGATAACGGTCAATACGTCAACAAGGGAACGGAAATCTTGACCCTTGCCAATCTGAACAATCTGTTGATTGAAGCAGATATCAACGAATCCGATGTCAACAAGCTCAAAATCGGTCAATCTGCCACGATTGAAGGCGTGACACTCGGAAAGAAAAAGCTGAATGCGGAAGTTACTCGCATCTCTCCAACCGCGACCACTACTGCCACCAAGTCGGGGCAAGGTGAAAAAACACGCGTCAAAGTCACCCTCAAGCCATCTGGAGATCTCTCTGCTTTGAAGCCTGGCTTCCATGTGGACATCAACATCTCCGTCGAAAAAATCGATAATGCCTTGCAAGTCCCAATCGAAGCTGTACAGCAAGATGCTGACGGCAGCACCTTTGTCTGGGTATCTGCTAATGGTGTTGCGAAAAAGCAGAAGGTCGAAACCGGTATGGAAAATGAGTTGTTCACTCACGTCAAGTCCGGACTGAACGGTGATGAGCAAGTGATTCTAGGCCCTGTCGAATCCCTGACTGAAGGAGCACCAGTCATGCCGATGAGTGGCGGCGGCGCACCAATGGGCATGTAACACGTAAAGAAGGAGGTCAGCCGACGATGCTTCATGTAGAAGGCTTGACGAAAGCATACAAGACGGGTGATACCGTACTGCCCATCTTAAAAGGTGTCTCCCTGCTGGTGGAACAAGGCGAATTCGTTGCCATCATGGGGCCATCAGGATCAGGGAAATCGACGTTCATGAACATGCTGGGCTGTCTGGATCGTCCAGATTCAGGTTCGTACATGTTAGATGGCATTGAGGTCAGCAGCCTGAAAGATACCGAGCTCGCCGTTGTTCGCAACCAAAAGATCGGCTTTGTGTTCCAATCGTTTAATCTGCTCGCCCGCTCTACCTCCTTGCACAATGTAGAGCTGCCGATGATGTACGCCAATGTCAGTCGCTCAGAACGGCGCAAACGGGCTACAGAAGCACTCAAGCGAGTGGGACTTGCTGAACGTATGGATCATAAGCCAACCCAACTATCCGGTGGTCAAAAACAGCGTGTGGCGATTGCCAGAGCACTGGTCAATAAACCAGCGATCCTGCTGGCAGACGAACCGACGGGAAATCTGGACAGCCGCTCCGGGGTCGAAATCATGGCCATGTTTCAGGAGCTGCATGCGCAGGGCGTTACGATCATTCTCGTTACCCACGAATTGGATATCGCCCAGCACGCTGAGCGGATTGTGACTTTCAAGGATGGCGTGATCATTCGCGATGAAAAGGTTACGGAGCGGATATTCTCCAAGCCGTCTGACGAGGTGATTGTCACATGAATTTTATGGAAAGCTTTAACACCGCCGTGGAGGGTATTTGGGCGAATAAAATGCGCTCGATCTTGACCATGCTCGGGATCATCATCGGGATTACCTCCGTCATTGTCGTCACGGCACTCGGTGAAGGTGGACAGAAAGCCATCAATGAAGAGATGGAAAAGTTCGGGCAAAACACGTTTAGCGTCTTCATCAATTGGGAGACAAAAGAAGAGATAGCCGCAGAAGATATGACCGTGGAAGATACAGAGGTGCTCGGCAGGATTAGTCCTGCCATCGAATACATCGTGCCTTCCAACTCCAGTACGATTGATTTGAAGGGTCCGAAAAAAGAAGAGCGCGTCAACCTCACTGCCTCCACTGCTGACTATTTTTCGATGCAATCAACCTTGAAGGTGGCAAAAGGGCGACTTTTCAACGAGATAGATGACAAAGAGCAACGCGCTGTCATCGTTCTTGAGGAACCTCTTGCTCAAAAGCTGTTCGGTCAAATGAGCCCGATTGGTCAGCGAGTTCGTTGGGGCAATCAATCTCTCGTCGTAATCGGGACGTATACGGAAGAGAAGTTCAAGTTTGACATGGCAACGAGCTATGGAGCGATTATTCCCATCCGTTACGAAATGAGCCTGCAGGAAGAGCCTTCTGTTCAAATGATCATGGGAAAAGCGATCGACAAAGCCTCTGTCGACCCAGCCATGCAGCAGGTCAAACAGTATTTAGGCCGCAAGCATCAAAAGGAAGACCATTACAGGGTTCGCAGCATGCAAGAATCGATGGATCAGTTTAATCAAATGACGGGCACCTTAACGCTGATCTTCAGTATCATTGCAGGAATCTCCCTCGTGGTTGGCGGTGTCGGCGTTATGAACATCATGCTCGTATCCGTGACAGAGCGTACTCGCGAAATCGGGATTCGCAAAGCCTTAGGGGCACGCAGACGAGATATTTTGATTCAGTTTTTGATTGAATCGGTCATCGTCTGCTTGATCGGTGGATTGATCGGGGTGTTGTTCGGCCTTGGTATCGCTTCGATCATTGCCTATTTTGCACAGTTGCCGCCGCTAATGTCCTGGAACAGCGTATTTATCGCATTCGGCTTCTCCAGTGCCATTGGTATATTCTTCGGCCTCTATCCGGCCAACAAGGCAGCCAAGCTCGATCCAATCGAAGCACTGCGCTACGAATAAGGAAGAATGGTGCAGCCAATTTTCCTTCCTTAAATGGGCGTGTAGCCTTTTCGAAAAAACAAGCACCTGTAAGCTCTCTGGCTACAGGTGCTTGTTTATGTTGGCAACGTATCTGTTACCAGCTTCAAAAGAAAAAAAAGCGCAATCCCCACGCTCGCGACAGTCCACCAGAGCGGCTTGCTGTCAGCCTTTTCTGCCTTGTAGATCCCGATTAACTTCCAGGTCCCTACTGCCACACACAAGAGGCTAAACAGGAGCAGGATTGTCCCCATGACCTCCCTCCCCTCACTCCTAGCTATATGGGAATGGGAGAGAAAAAATCACTTCTTCGAGTCCTTTTTGCCCAATCGGCCGAGGACCATCCGGCCCCGCTCCTTGATCGACTCGTCCTTGATATCTTGTTGCCGCTTCTTCATCAAACCGTTTTTGGAAGTATCCGGTCGGTCCGTTTGCCGTCCATCCCGCATTAGCTGTACTTGCCTCCGCTTTTTTTCTCGTAATCGTCCAAAAGCTCAGCAAAGCTCTTGTTGCGCTCGCGTTCTTCCTGCTCCCGGCGCTTTTGTTCGGCTGCTTCCTTTTCTTTGCGCTCGCCTTCTGTCTTCATGTCTTTTTCAAGCTGCTTGAGTGCTCCGAGCGCATCTGCATTCAGCATATCTTTCAAACTGTTCAATCCGCTTTTCGCGTCTGCCGTAGTTGTTGTCACTGCTTGACGCTGTTGTGGTTTTCGTTGTTTTTTCGCCATTGAATTGCCACCCTTTCCCTATCCTCATTCTGTCCTCATTCTCTGGCCCCATCCGGGTCATACTATCTTCATCTTTCACAAAGAGGAGGACATCACATGGTTCGCAACAAAGAAAAAGATTTTGGAAAAACCGCTGAAATTCGAGGACCCAAAGCCCAATCCGAGGCTGTCCGCTCTGACGGCTCCATTAATAGTGAACCACAAGAAAGGCTAAAAGAAAACCGCTAACAAGAAAACCGCCGGGCAGCCATTATGCTCGGCGATTTTTACTGGACGGCAGGCGCAAGCTCCCATCCGAAACCGAATAAGGGGTCAGTGACTGATGCATGCTATGGGAAAAAAGGAGGTCCAGATGATGGATAACGAGAAGCAGAAGAACGATCAGACGAAGGATATTTCCCTCGATGGGACGCTGCCGCATCAAATCAGTGCTCCTGACTTCAAAAACTCGTCCCGTACGATTCAAAAGCCATTCGTCAATGAGTTCGGAGTCGTCATCGGTGACAGCTTGTACGAGTCCAAGGAATCTCCCTTACACAACTGGAGCACAGAAACCGATCCCTCCGTCATGGCAGGGGACCGGTGGGTACATCCGACCAATGACATTGGCTGGAACTCGATAGAAAACCGTGAGCTCCTTGAGGATCAAGAAAAACCAGATAGAGCGCGCTTTATGCACCCTACCCTCGATGTGAGCAAAGGCAAGGACTAATACCAGCTTTTTCATGCAAGCCCGTTCGGCAGAGGCACATCTGACCGGACGGGTGTTTTTGGATTGCGCCTGCACCTTGAGCCTCGGGACACTACTCTGACTTGTGTTACAATGGAAGACAAGTAGCAGAAAGGAGCTAGTCCATGAGTATTACACTTGCGATAGAACCAGCGTTTTCCCTTGCCTATCAACGTTATGCCGGCTTTGTTCCGGGAGATACGCTTCGATTATATGTACGAACAAGCGGCCCCGGGACCGGTGGCATGTTTTATGCGATTGAAAAAGATGAGACCCTCACCGATGATGCTGTGTTTGAAGTAGAGGGATTGCGATTTGTCATTCGTCCGACTGATTTCTGGTACTTCGACGGGGGACATCTGAGCTACAATCCGCTCCATGGCGAGTACGGCTTTTACTTCACCAACCCTCGTCTGGATGGCAACTAGAAAAGAAACTTCTCTCTCTTTGATTCGTAAGAAGGAATATCTGCCTATATCTTCTGGGAGGAAAAACGATGAAAAAAAGCCGTTCAGTCCTTTTGGCGATCGGTGCTTTCTTACTTGCCAATTTAAAATGGATACTTAGCATACTGAAGTTTTCGAAATTCGGAACCACCATTATATCCATGGGGATTACCTTGTGGGCGTATGCCGTTTTCTACGGATGGAAATTCGCCGTGGCTCTCGTCTATCTGATCTTCGTCCACGAAATGGGCCATGTGATTGCCGCCAAGCGAAAAGGAATCGCGACTTCACCCGCTGTCTTCATTCCTTTTGCCGGAGCCTTCATTGCCATGAAAGACATGCCGCGCGATGCAAAAACGGAGGCGTACTTAGCCTACGGCGGACCCTTGGCGGGGATGATTGCTTTCTTGCCTGCCCTCCCGCTGTATTGGTATACGCAGGACCCTTTCTGGGGCTTGGTTATCTACTTGGGCGCCATGCTCAATTTATTTAACCTGCTGCCCATCTCCCCGCTGGATGGCGGCCGCATCGTTTCGGTATTGTCGACGAAGATTTGGTTTATCGGGTTAGTCGGACTTGGCGTTATGCTGTTCGCCAACCCTGGACCGATTACTGTGATCATTTTCATCATCGGCTTGATTACGTGGTACAACCGCCTACGTGGAAGCTATCAACAAAAGCTCCTGCAATACGAGCGCGAAAAGATTGCAGACTTCCAGCAAAGCATAGCCAAATGGCCCGCTCTGGAATCGACATGGGATATTCGCACGCAAATGAATGCCGAGGTCAATGCGATCAATCAGGAAGATTTGAAGAAATTCTATGTTCCATTTTTGCAGGACAAAAAACGCCTTCAGCGTGATTTCAAGCGACTCGATAAAGTGTATGTGAACAGAAAATGGGAACTGTTCAGACTGTGGGAACGAGAGCCTGTACTGTATTACGATTCTGACCCGAACCGACCGATCCCATCGGATGCGCTCCGTGATGGAGAACGTGCGGCGCAAGAGAGGCTGGCTGAACTGGATGAGCAAATGCACCAGCTCACTACGTACTACGACGCACCTGCCTCTACGAAGTGGAAAGTGTTGGCTGCCTATCTCGGTTTAGCTGCTGTTTTGTCAGCGTTTTTCGTGTACGCCCAACAAATACTGCACAGGTAACCGCTTGCACTTTGCGTTGCTTGACAAAAATGGATGCCCATCTGCGGCGTTCTCCGAGCGCAAAAACATGCGCTACGGTTATCTGAGAGTCGCTCTTCCCGACCAAAAGGGCGTAAAACGCCCCCTACGGTGGTATATCGCTTTTGTGCGTTCCACCCAATCAGAGTAAAATAGAAAATAGTACTTTCATAAAATTCCAGAGAGGATGACTTGTTACTTGGACACCGTCCCGATAGTGCTCAACCTACTGCTTGTTATATTTCTTGTTTTTCTCAACGGCTTTTTCGTAGCCGCAGAGTTCTCACTCGTGAAGGTGCGGCAGACGCGCCTGACACAGATGGTGAATGAAGGTAACAGACGTGCAGTCTATGCCCAAAAAGTAACGCATAAGCTAGACGCTTACCTATCAGCCTGCCAGGTCGGGATCACTCTCGCCTCGCTGGGACTGGGTTGGGTCGGGGAACCGGCCATTGCCCATATGATTGTGGAGCCTTTGCTTGGATCCTCAGGATTGCCTGGATATGCGATCTCCGCGATTTCTTTTGGTGTAGCCTTTGCGATTATTACGTTCCTCCACATTGTCTTGGGTGAGTTGGCTCCGAAATCATTGGCCATTCAAAAAGCAGAAATCACCTCGTTGTGGGTTGCCGCGCCATTGATGTTTTTCTATAAATTGCTTTACCCTGCCATCTGGTTCTTGAACGGAACCGCCAACGCTCTCATGAGACGACTCGGACTCGAAGCCATCTCAGAACATGAAGCGGCACATACGGAAGAAGAAATTCGAATTTTGGTCAACCAAAGTCACCAAAGTGGCCATATCGACCAAACCGAATTGGCTCTTGTGGAACAAGTTTTTGACTTCTCCGAAACCGTCGCTCGGGAAACGATGATCCCGCGCATTGATATGGTTTGCTTATATACGACGAATACCTTTGAAGAAAACCTGGAGATTATCCGCTCGCAGCGCCACACGCGTTTTCCGGTTGCAGCTGAGGACAAGGACAACATCATTGGTTTTGTCCATGCGACAGACTTCTACCTTTCTGCCTTGCAAGACGGAAGCGTAGAGCTGGATACGTTGGTCCGCCCTGTCCTGACCGTACCGGAAACCATGGAAATCAGCACGGTATTGCGCCTGATGCAGAAAAACCGTTCACAGCTCGCGATTGTCATCGACGAGTACGGCGGAACAGCCGGTCTCGTAACGATGGAGGATATTTTGGAAGAAATCGTTGGGGATATCCAAGACGAGTTTGATGAGGAAAGACCAGAGATTGAAAAGCTGGACAATGGCCTCTCTGTATCCGGTATGCTCGTATTGGCTGACCTGAATGACCATCTTCCGTTCGAACTCGAATCCGAAGATGTAGACACGATTGGCGGTTGGTTGTACAGCCAGTTGGAAGAAGACATCGCTGTTGGTGCGACAGTAGAATGGGAAAACCACCTGTTCACCGTCAAGCAGATGGATCATCACCGTGTCACACGCGTTCTGATTACGCGTTTGGAAAAAGATGAATCGGAGCAACAAGAACTGTTGACCGTCTCCTAATCATCACACCCTTAACACAAACCCAAGCCCCACACCTGCTTACTTGCCTGGTGTGGGGCTTTTTCTATTTGTCTACGTGATTCCCTGGTCCGTTAGTTGCTTCCAGTTGTCCACGCCGTTGTCCTCCAAAATCCCCATTGTCACATCGCTAATATCCGGGTCAGTCAGCAAGCTGTCGCGAATGCGATATTTAATATCGTCCGCCACAGCAAGGCTCAGTCCCGTCCGCAGCTCGACGTAGCTTTCCACATGGTAAAAACGCCCTTCCTGTACAATCCGCAGCTTGTTGATGTCCGTCACATCCGGATCAGCAAAAATGACTTTGGCTACCCGATCCTCGATTTCTTTGGGGGCTGCAATACCAATTAAACCGACCATGTTGTCGTACCCTACCCTGAATGCCACGCCCACCATGAGAATCCCGATCAGAATGGTGGCAATCCCGTCCAGCAAGGCAAAAGAAGTAAACGTAGTGATGATAACGGCAATCAGCGCCAATAACGCACCGAGTGTAGCTACGATGTCTTCGTAAAAGACAAGTCGTGTCGGGGGAGCCGCACGTCCTACATTCCGAAAGGCTGCAGGGATGACAGCAAAGCCTTTCGCTTCCACCCGAGCTTCATGAACGATTTCGAACATCACTTTCACCAGCACGTATCCATCCACAATGACCGCCAGAGACAAAATGATGAAATTCAACCAAAAATGGCTGGATTCTGCTGGCTCGGAAATGAGATGCAAGCCTTTGATAATGGTTTCGTAGGCCATGATGGTTACGACGATCACAGCGACCATACAGAAAATGTTAATAACACGACCAAAGCCTGTAGGGAACCTCGGTGTCGGTTTTTTCTCTGCGAGTACGCTGCCAAAGAAAACGAAGAACTGGTTGACCGCATCGGCTACAGAATGCATCGCCGACGCAAACATGGCTCCACTCCCGCTATAGACAGCCGCAAAGCCTTTTGCGATAGCAAGCCCTGTGTTCCCCAAAGCCGCTGTCGCCGAGGACGTATTTCCCTTTTTTAGCGTTGCCCAGATAGAGCTCATGGTTTTGCCATTCCCTCCTTGAACGAGACGATTTCCTTTACTATTCCCTATTCGTAAGGAGTGTTCCTTATGAGAAATGGAACATATACACAAAGAAAAGGCAGACATCCGAAGGGGAATATCTGCCTTTTGCCTTTCCTTAATACCGCTACCTTATGCTACTAATTTCAATCCTGCTACTGCTATAATCACCACGGCGATACATAAGATCCGCAGCTTGTCTTTTGCTTCTCCATAGAACAACATCCCAACAAGAGCGCTACCTACCGTACCAATCCCTGTCCAAACCGCATAGGCCGTTCCCATAGGGATTTCTCTCATGGCAAAGGACAAGAGGAAGAAGCTGAGGGAAAAGCCACCGATCAGTACCGCAAAGGAGCGGAGCGAAGGCTTCTGGTTGACCTGTGTAATCCCCATCACGCCTACGACCTCAAACAACCCCGCAAAAATCAAGGATACCCATGTCATGCTACTTCACCCTCCCTCTTCGGCTTCTCTTCATGATCCGGTGTGACCAGCTTCAATCCAAGGATTCCCCCCAGAAGAAGCGCGATCAAGCCCACTTTTGCCCAGCTAAACGGTTCTCCAAACAGGACCATTTCGCTAATAACGGTACCGGCCGTACCCAAACCGACGAAGATCGCATAAACCGTACTCGTCGGCAGCTTTTTCCCTGAATAGACCAAAACACCAAAGCTGATAATAATCGCAATAATGGTTAACACCCATGACCAAAAGCTGTCGGCGTGCTTCAAGCCAGCTACCCACATGACTTCAAATACTGCTGCTACGACAACCATCAACCAATATTTCCCCATTTCTGGCTCCCTCCTCTTTCTTTTACGCTCATCGCAACGGACGTATCCGTTTTTATCGTTCCCCAAAATACATACTCATCCAAGATGGCTCAGGCTTTCCGAATGCAAAAAAAGCCTCGGGTGAATACCATCACAGATATTCCTCCCGGGCTTTTATCCCTCCGTGTACACGACCGTGGTCGTGGGTTTTCTCTCGGTCCTGACCGGCCAGATGACTGACCGCGGAACCCTAGAAAACTCCGTACATATGCAGTTATTTTCTTGGGGTAACTCCCATTATCATATCAAAAAACGCCGCGATTGGCAATGAACGTAAGCGCTTCGCTAAAAAAGCAAAAATCCCAAGCTGATAATGGCGCCTGTCACAATCAGCATCATCAAGCAGTAACCCATGATATCCCTCGCACCCAATCCAGCAAGAGCTAGCACAGGTAATGCCCAGAATGGCTGAATCAAGTTCGTCCACGCATCCCCCCAAGCAATGGCCATCGCGACTTTTGCATGGGAAACGCCCAGCTCAGTGGCAACAGGCAGCATGATTGGTCCCTGTACTGCCCATTGCCCTCCACCAGAAGGAATGAATATGTTCAATAAGCCCGCACTCCAAAACGTGAACAGCGGGAAGGTAGTAGGCGTCGAGATGCTGATAAACCATTGAGAGATACTCGCCGCCAATCCTGAAGCCGTCATCATCCCAATGATCCCAGCATAAAACGGAAACTGCACGACGATCCCTGTCGTCGTTTTCACCGCTTCATTCATGGCATCCAAGAACTTGCGCGGTGTCCCATGAAGGAGTATACCCAGAAACAAGAAGCCCATGATGACGACATCCAGATTCAGCTTAAAGCCTTTATCAGCAAAATAGTAAATCAAATAAATAATTCCGAGTACTGAAACAAGAACCGAGATCAAACGGCTGTTTTCCATTTGAGAAGCAGGAGTATTGTCAATTGTAGTTTCAGTAGCAGCAGCCATTTCTTGTTGCGCTATCCCTTCTCCCTTGAATACAATCGTATCTTTTTCGGCAGGCATCATGAATCTGTTCACAATCGGGAGGACAATCATGATTGCGGCTACAATGGTCAGATTCATCGGTGAAAACATCGTTTCCGAAGTAGGAATGACACCGATGATGTTTTCCAGGCTATGCTTTTCCGTAGCGATCGTCAAAGGAACAGAGCCGGCAAGCCCTCCGTGCCAGACGACAAACCCGCCATATGCGCTGGCGACGAGCAATCGATAGTCTACCTTTTCCACTTGATTGGCAAGAACGCGTGCCAACAGTGCACTGATGACAAGGCCAAATCCCCAATTGATCCAGTTCGCCACACAGGAAACGACTGTGACGAGTACAATCGCTTGACCTGGCGTCTTTGCCAGCGATCCCAAGGCATTCAAGCCACGCTTACAAATATTCGTACTGGCTAGCGTATGACCCGTAATCAAGATCAAGACCATCTGCATCGTAAAGCTGAGCAGGCTCCAGAAGCCACCTCCCCAGTAGTTGACCATTTCCATCGGCGTTTTGCCATTAACGACGATCCCGGCAACAAACACGAGGAAGGTCAAAATGATTGCAAATAAAAAGGCGTCTGGCAAATAGCGTTGCACCATGCGGACCGAAGCATTCGTTAACGCTTGAAACACATTTTCATCCCCTTTTCTAAAAGCATTCGTGTTCTTGTGCTTTTCGATATAGCAAGAGGGATGCCAATCTGTTTTTCAAGGAGAATGAATGCGCTTTCAAAACATTTGCTCTGCTATGCTGACTACTTTTTGCACAGTATGACACTTGTTTGCGCACATCGGGTGACTAGTCTCTTTCGTCCATTGCCGAATCCAATCCGTACATTTGGAGCTTGTAGAGCAGTGCCCTCCGTGATATGCCCAGCCTTTTCGCTGTCTGTAGCTTGTTGCCGCGTTCTTTGCGCAAGGCATGGGCAATTGCTTCCTGCTCAACCTGGGCAATGATTTCCCGCATGGTTCGTCCTTCATAGCTGATTTTGCCAAGGCATGGGGTTGGTTCGCTCATCTTGTTTTCCTGAAGAGGGGATAAAACATGCTCGTGACCGATAACTGCTCCTCTACTCAAAACAACAGCCCGTTCGATCGTATTCTCTAGCTGACGAACATTGCCTGGCCAGTGATAGGCGATTAGCGCTTCCGTGGCAGCAGCGGACAAGCAGAGGTCATGCTTCCCTGCCTCTTTTCCATATTTAGCGAGGAAGTGACGGATTAGCAAAGGAATGTCCTCTTTTCGCTCACGAAGCGGCGGCATGCGAATCGGAACGACATTGAGCCGGTAGTATAGATCTTCGCGGAAAAGCTCCTGGCGAATTCTTTCCTGCAAATCACGGTTGGTAGCAGCAATCACGCGGACGTCAACCGATACGGTCTCGATGCCTCCTACCCGGATAAATACGCGATCCTGCAAAACCCGCAGCAGTTTTACCTGCAAAGAAAGGCTCAGTTCTCCTACTTCGTCCAGGAACAACGTACCTCCATTCGCAAGCTCCAATAGTCCTTGCTTGCGATGAACGGCACCTGTAAATGCCCCCCGTTCATATCCAAACAACTCGCTCTCCAGCAAATTTTCAGGAATCGCACCGCAATTGACAGGAATGAGTGGCTTGTCCGCCCGCGGGCTATTGGAATGGATCGCTCTTGCAATGAGCTCTTTGCCTGTTCCGCTCTCCCCTTCAATCAAAACAGTGGCTTTAGACATCGCTACTTTTCCCACCAGCTTGTACACGTTTTGCATAGCCAGACTCAGGCCAATCAAGCTGGTTCCGTTTGGATTCGCTTGCTCTTCCTGTAGGACTCTTCCGACTTCGCCTTGCTCAAGCAGCTCTCCCTGTGTAAGTGCGTGAGCAACGACTTGTTTGACCTGCCCCAAGTCGAATGGCTTTTGCACATAATCAAATGCTCCCAGCTTCATGGCCTCCATGACGTCACTAGCGGAACCATAGGCAGTCATCATCACGACTCTCGGAATTCTTCCCTTTCTCTCGTTCAGGCGGCGCAATGTATCCATACCGTCTAAATGAGGCATACGCAGATCCAAAAGCATGACCTGCGGGCAAAAGCGTTCGACCTGTTCCAAAGCCTCTACTCCACTGCCAGCCTCCATGAGCTCGTATCCCATTTTGCGCAGCGTAGTTGACAATGCCTTTCTTACATTGGCCTCGTCGTCTACGATCAGCACTTTGCTCGTCATCACAATCCTCCTTTTGCCCGAATCGGCAGTACGACGGTGAAACAAACGCCTTCGGGGGTATTTTGAGCAACAATATGTCCGCCATACGCTTGCACAATCCGTTGGGAGATCGCCAGTCCCAGTCCCGTACCTGTTTGCTTTGTCGTGAAAAACGGTTCGAATATAGCCAGCAGATTTTCTTCCGCAATAGGCGGACCGTCATTCGTTACCTGGACATGCACATCATTATTTATGTTGTTGATTTCAATCTGGATACGACCTTCCGTAGGCTTTGCTTGCAGTGCATTGTGCAATATATTCAAAAACACCTGCTTTAACAACTCTGGCGAAGACATCACGGCAGGAATATCCTCGTTACACACAAGCTCCACAATCACTCCGCTAAAGCCCTCGACATGTTCCATCAGCTTGAGCGTGTGCTGGATTACCTCTTGCACGCGCACAGGTACATTCGACTCTTCATTGGGACGAGAAAATAACAAGAGCTCGTCAGCAAAACGGTTCAAACGCTCGACTTCCTCCACAATAATCCCTGTATATTCCCGAGACTCATGATCTTTTGGCCATTCCTCCTCGATGATCTGGGCGAAGGCTTTGATGGCCGTTAACGGATTGCGTACCTCATGGGCAATGCTAGTCGCCCACTCACCTATGACTGCAAGCCGCTCAGCTTGAGCCAGCCTTGACTCCATCCTCCGCCATTGTGTGCGATCCTCCAGCACGACGATAGCCCCCAGTACTTCATCTATCTTATTTTTCCAAATGGAAGAGCTGACCTTTAGCCAGATCACGCCCCTGTCCCGATGCTGATGGCGCCACATAGCATCCCGGATAGCTTGACCGTTTTGCAGCGTATCCAACAGGATATGAAGGAGAGCCTCACTCTCTGTAAAAACTTCCGTGAAATGCATCCCCTTTGCTCGACTGGACGAGAAGCCAATCATATGTATCGCTGTCTCATTCCATGCAATCAGGTGCCCGCTCTGATCTAACGCGAGGACCCCACTGTCCATGCTATTCATGATGGTCTCCGTGCGGCTACGGCTAGTCTGCAAGTCACTCGCCAGATTGTTGATCGCACCTGTAATTTCTCCAGGCTCTCCGTCCATTCTCCTTAATCGAAAGGAAAGGTCTTGGCTAAGCCGCTTTAGCCCTGACTTGATCTCTGACAGAATCACTTCAAAGCGATGGACGAGCAAACCGCTGGCCGCTGCTGCGATCATACAGCCAATGCCCAAAATCGCATAAATGCTTTGTCGCATTCCCGCGAGTTGTATATCAATCGTAGACATGAGCTCATTCGCCCAAGCATAGCCGATCACTTGATCATTGCGAATGAGTGGAACCATGGCGTTCATGATGTTGCCACGTACTTGTTCGCCGATTACTACATCAATCTGCCGCGTCTGCATGACACTGCGACCCGGATGGGTTTCGCTAATTGATTGTCCTATGTACAAGCTCATTTCACTGCTGGGTCCATACGTCACGATGGAATCGAGATCTGCGGAATAATAGCCGACGCCAATTCTCGGGTGGGCTAGAGCGATCCGATCTGTAAGCGCTTGCATTTTCTCGTTTAATGCTTGGAGCTTGTGCTCTTTTTCCGCCTTTTCTAAACCAGCTTCCACGACGATTGTGTCAAAATCTTTCGACAGCGCAAAATCCAGCTGCTGTGTGATGGCGATTAGCTTTTGTTTCTTTTCCTCCAGTAAAGCCTGCTCTGCCGATTTTACCAATACGATTCCGGTAACGATAATCGGTAAAATGGTGACAACAATGACAGCCACGACAAAACGTATGCGGTACAGATATGTTTTCATTGTAAATGGCCTCCTTATGGTATTCTAACATACAGAAGCATCACACACAGGAAGGGAGGAACGTACATATGACAACCGTTTTGTTCGTTTGTCTGGGCAATATTTGCCGCTCGCCCATGGCCGAAGCTGTATTTCGCCATCTCGTAGAGGCGGAGGGATTGGCAGGGGAAGTATCTATCGATTCAGCGGGAATTGGTGGCTGGCACGCAGGTGAACCCCCTCACAAAGGTACACAAAAGGTGTTGACCGAAAATGGGATTGCGCATGATACACTGCGTGCTCGCCAAATTGTCACACAGGACTTCTCGGAGTACGACTATATCGTCTGCATGGATGAGGAAAATTTGTCCGCACTCAAGCAGATGGCGCCGTCAGGGAAAAAGGTGTACCGCCTGCTTGACTTTGCCGATTCTGCCCAGGAACAAAACGTGGAGGACCCTTATTATACGGGGCGATTCACGTATGTGTATGACCTGGTGAATGCGGGTTGCCGCGGGCTCTTGAACGAAATCAAAGCCAATATCGCCAAAAAGGGATAGCCCGTCATCAGGGCCATCCCTTTTTCTTATACCGCGACCGTCTCCTTCTCAAGCAGTCGATTCAACCAGCTCTTCGTACTCCCAATCAAGCGTTTGTAGCTGTCCGCCGAGGAAAAGGTATGATCTCCCCCTACAACTACTTCTGTTTCGCAGCTCCCCCGTCTCCGCAAATGCAGCTCTCGCTCATAATGGAACATGGCATCCACTGCAATGACATCATCCCGATTGCCATGCAGGATTAACACATCTCCCTCAAACTGCTTGGCTTGACGCAGCGGAAGAGCGGTACCCAGCGACTGAAAAAAGCGCTTCTCCAATCCGTAGCCCAAATGATCCGTTTTACCGTAGGAAAGTGCTTCCTTGTATTCCTTTTCCCCCACGATCCGAACGATATCATCGAAGGGACGTGCAACCGGTGCCCATAGGATGAGCGAGTGTATTCGTCTATCCTGGCTCGCTGTCAATACACTGACTGCACCACCCAAACTATGCCCTAACAGGCACACACGCTCCTGATCTACCTGTTCCAGCGTAAAAACATGGTCGAGAACATCTCGTGTTTGCGCAAGCAGGACGTCCAAACCACCTGCTCCATAATCGCCGTCGCTTTCTCCGCAGCCTCCGTAATCGAAGCGCAGTACGCCAAAACCGTGTGAAGCTAATTCTCTGGCAGCTTTTACAAACAAGCGGTTCACACCAATCCGACTGCCGATAAAGCCATGGCAAATGACAACCAACGGGTACTTCACTCTGGTCTTGCCTGTTGTGCATGTAGGTTCATGCAAGGTAGCTGTCAACGAAATCGTGTCGCTAGGTATTTGTAAAATCCGTTCCAAAGAACTCACCTCTTTTATTTTTATTATTCCGAGTTGTTTACTCAGTTATTATGCTTATTATCTTCATTTTCATGAACGCTGTCAAGATGAACCGGAAAACTCAATGAAAAATCATCCTGCACGGTTTATGATGGAAGGAAACGAGGCGCAACATAAGAAGGCTTGCTTTGCTAGAGCTGTTGCATCGAAGATAGAATTGTGAGGAGAAAACTATGTCCGATTTGCGGAAAGAAACCTTAGAAAAAATAAAAAACGGTGATTTTACCTGTTCCAAGGAGCTGACCTTGTCTATGTTCAGCGGAAAATGGAAAGTCGTGATCCTGTGGCATTTAGGGGTAGAAGGCCCGCATCGCTTTAGTGAGCTGCAACGGCTATTCCCAAAAATTACACATAAAATGCTGACGAATCAGTTAAAAGAGCTAATCGAAGACGGGATTGTTCACCGGGAAGTATACCCGGAGGTCCCTCCTCGCGTGGAGTATTCCATGACGGAGCTGGGGATGACTTTGTTGCCCATTGTGGAAATGATGTATGAGTGGGGCGAAATGCGGATGGGGCAGTTGAAGCTGGAATTGGGGGAGAACTCTGTTTAGCTGTTGTGGTGGGGAGGAAACAGGAGAAAACGCTCAGATTCTTGGAACACCTGCGCGGGAGCATGGGGTGCCCGGCTCCGTGAAAAATAGCGAAACCGCGTCCAAAGTCGACTGTTCAGGATGTGTCTCCGAGGTGGACGCTAAAGGCAGTTTCTCTTTTTTTCACTGCGCCTCGGTAGGTGTGTCCAAAGATCTTCGCTTATTTCTCCTGTTTCCTCTGCGAACTTTTGTGATTCCACCTTCTTTTTTAATAAAGGAATAAACCTCTTGAATGCTACTCTCAAGTTGTAAACACTAGCTACTTGGGAAGAAGCACATTTCCAGTCCTAGCGCCTCTGGAGCCCTACCAAGCGGGGAAATAAATGGCGGGGGTTTTCAGCTTCAACCTCTGCGAATACATCCTCGAAACTCTACTTTTGAAGCGCTCCCGCTATTTATTTCGGAGCGGACAGTCTAACCCCTTGCGGGGCGTAGGCCGAAGCGTAGACTGGAAATGGGCTTCTTCCCCTCCACTACAGCTACTATATAAACAAAAACAAAAAAGGATAGCCTCCAGAGGAAGCTATCCTCAGACTGAAGAGAAACCCCCTTTTTGGGGGATTTCTTTTTGGTATTGTTCCAGC
>NZ_JAGQDN010000022.1:0-110759 GCF_021270385.1 Brevibacillus sp. AF8
CGTCGCCTTGCCAAGGCGAAGGTCGAGGGTTCGAGACCCTTCGTCCGCTCCATTTATTTGTGCCCTTAGCTCAGCTGGATAGAGCGTTTGACTACGAATCAAAAGGTCGGGAGTTCGAATCTCTCAGGGCACGCCATATATCATATGAAACCGAAGAGTAGGAATAGATCCTACTCTTTTTTTTATAATGACTTGTGTATTTTTGCAAATTTTAAGCATTTTTCCCTTGTATCTCCTATTTGCATCCATTACTTTAGAATTACACTGAAAGCATGGAGGAACAGCTGTTACAAACCTGCGGAAGAATATCATGGAACAGGAGTTGTATCAACATGAACCCTATCAAATTGGAACAAGTAAATCCTGCAATAGTCAGTTTAATCGATAATATAGAAAAAGTACTGATTGGGAAACGCTCTGTAATTGAGCTCATGGTAGCGGCTGTTCTTGCGAATGGTCACGTTTTGCTCGAAGATGTACCAGGCGTTGGGAAGACCATGATGGTACGTGCATTGTCCAAATCAATCAGCGGTGACTTTAAACGTATTCAATTTACCCCAGATTTGTTGCCAACGGATGTGACAGGGGTTGCTATCTTTAATCAAAAAAGTCTGGAGTTTGAGTTCCGTCAAGGGCCGATTTTTGCAAATGTCATTCTTGCAGACGAAATCAACCGGACTTCACCGAAAACACAATCCGCACTCTTGGAAGCCATGGAAGAGCGCTCGGTGACAATCGATGGTGCTACGTATCGATTAGCAGAGCCGTTTTTTGTGATGGCTACGCAAAACCCATTAGAGTATGAAGGGACCTTCCCATTACCTGAAGCTCAATTAGACCGATTCTTCATGCAAGTAAGCTTGGGATATCCAACGGTAGAGGAAGAAATGCGGATGCTGTCCAGATTCTCGGCAGCGAATCCATTGGAAGAGCTTCAGCCGGTTATGACTACTGCCGAGCTTGCGGAGCTTCAACGTGAGGTATCGACGGTCAAAGTATCGGAAGGTATAAAAGAATACATCGTGCGTCTATGTCATCGTACGCGTGAGCATCATCATATTTATCTAGGCGTGAGCCCGCGCGGTTCTCTTGCTCTTTTCCGGGCTGTTCAGGCGTTGGCCTTCGTTCGTGGACGTGACTATGTCATTCCAGATGACGTAAAGGAACTCGTTCCAGTAGTGTTTGCACACCGTATGATTGTGAAACCAGAAGCAAGACTGGAAGGAGCAACCGTCGATCGGGTGTTGGCTATGATCTTGTCTGAGACCCGTGTCCCGGTAAGCTAAGGCGGTGATTGCAGATGAGACAGCAAAGGTGGGGTAAGCTCAAGGCGATTGCATTAGTCCTGGTCACTTTTGTATTCGCAAAATTTCAAGGTGGCTTCTCAAGCTGGTTTCTTTTCTATAGTAGTTTGGTGTTTCTCCTGTATGAAATTGTCGCTTATGTACTCATGTTCACGAAGCTAGAAGTCGAGCGTGAACTAGATCGCAACCGTCTACAAGATGGGGAAGATGTCATTGTAACGATACGCCTGCGTCGGAGAATTTGGTTTCCACTCGGCTGGAATATGGTTATGGAGCCATTGCCGGCGAGGCTGGCTGGCGTGTATGAGCCGCATCGACAACTGATATTCCCGTGGTTCAAAAGGGAAGTCGAGTTTCGCTATGTCATACCCAATGTACCACGGGGATACTATCGTCTCGATGAATGTGTAGTGAGCGGCGGGGATTTTTTTGGATTTTTTGAGCGCCGGAAGGTTTATTCGATTTCGCAGGAGTTTCTCGTTTATCCAAAATACAAAGAGTTGACCCATTGGGCCCTAGGTGACGGTAGCTTCAGTGGGACGGTGCATGTTTCCCATCGACACTCTGACGACGTAGCAGCAGTACGCGGCGTAAGAGACTATCATCGGGGCGATCGGTTGAGCCAAATTCATTGGCGAGCTTCCGCACGGGGGACGGGTTTGAAAACGAAGGAATTTGAGCATCAGGCGATGAATCAGGCTGTCTTTTTCCTCGATGTGGAGAAGGCGAGCTACCATGGGAAGCCTGTGCACTTGTTCGAAACAGCGGTAAAGCTAGCCGCGAGTCTGATCGCTTATGCCAATCGGAATCAATACCATTATGGCCTCGTGTACAAGCAAGCAGATCGCATATCGATACCACCAGGTTTGTCCCATGCCCATTTCCTCAGAGTTTTTGATCAGTTAGCTCGTGTCGCACCAGAAGGACAAGAGTTATTTGCAAGAATTGTGGGAAGAGAAGCATTGGAGCAGTCCCAAGGTGTTACTTTGATTATTATTACACCGCATGTAGAAAAAACGTTGATCAGTCGTTTGATCACACTCGCTCAAAAAGGCAGACGGGTGCAGTTGTTTCTCATGCAGAACGAGTCAATGATTTCGCATGAACAAAAGCAAGCGTTGCAGTTGCTTGGCGCAAACAAAGTAACATGTACGTCTATCCACATGGATGATCAAGAGTGGAAACGGATTGGAGGTGCATAGACTCATGAGCGTTTGGAAGCGTCCAACGATTTGGGAATGGGTCTTGGCCCTTTTTCTGTTCCTGATGTTAAGAGAGTGGCTGATTCCTCTACAGACATTAACGGATACGGGCGTTCTGTGGCCGTTTTATGCGATTGTGGGTGGAGTCATTATCATTGACTTGTTGGTCCCTTATCGGTGGTTAACCTTGCCGATCAAGGCTCTGGGGCTAATGGTGCTTTTGCATGCTACTTTATTTGACAAACCGTTTTTTGACTCGGAATGGATTGGCGAATTGTACGGGCAGATGATCCATGATCTTCCGTTAGCGTTTCAACAGGATTGGGCCAGCATGTCGATCTTGTCGCGGAATACGATGTTTGATCTCATCCTGGTGTTGTTAGCGACGATGTTAACGTACCTCGTGCTGGAACAACGGCAAGGTTTATGGTTTGTCTTTTTGACGGAACTGTATTTGGCTGTGCTGGATACGTTTCTCCCGTATGATGCCAGTGCAGGGGTTGTACGGACGCTGATTATTGGTTTTCTGATGCTGGCTATTAGCCATCTGATGAAGATGACGAACATCGCAACTCTGGCAGGGAAGAGAAGCCGAATGATGCTCAACTCGCTCCTGGCTTCGGTGTTGGTCATTATGGCTTGCATAGGCATCGGTTATGCTGCACCAAAGTCAGGACCGTCATGGCCTGATCCGATCGCCCTTTTAACAGGGAAAGGAAACGATACTCCTGTTGGCGTGATGAAAAAAGTAGGATACGACAACAACGATGAACGGTTGGGCGGCCCTTTCCTGCAAGATAACACACTCGTGTTTATTGCAAAGACGAACGAGCGTAGCTATTGGCGCGGTGACTCCAAGGACGTGTATACGGGAGTTGGCTGGGAAAAGGGCGATAGAGAGTATGAGTCAATCCTGGACCCGCAAACCTATACATGGGAGAATACCTTGTTCCAAGGACTTGAAACGAAGAAGGTTCAAGCTACTTTAGAATTTAAAGGCCCGCAGCAATTTCCGACTGTCTTTTATCAAGGTCAGCTGAAAAAGGTGAGCAACTACGCTCCACCAGAGGCAACCGTTGTTTATGACAAAATGAATCAGCAACTCGAAGTACGGGCAGGAAAGATCAACTTGGTTCAGCTGAGTGAGAAAAACGGCCGGCCAGAGTACGGCCCCAATCCGCTTTTGCTCAAACTGAATCAATACAAGGTCGAGGCAGAAGTACCGATAGTCAGTGAAAAGGCCGTGACGAATGCGGGAACGAACTATCCGGATGATATCAAAGAGCGCTATTTGCAGGTGCCAGCTTCGGTGCCTCCGCGAGTAAGAGAGCTCGCTGCAACGATTACCAAGGATGCGAAGACTCCATATGACAAAGTGAGAGCGATCGAGAATTACTTGCGCTCAAGTGGAAAATATAAGTATGAAACGAAAGACGTTCCAGTCGCTGCTGAAGGTCAGGATTTTGTCGATCACTTCCTGTTTGACAGCCTTCGAGGGTACTGTGACCATTTTTCCACTTCGATGGCCGTTATGCTTAGAACCCTGGACATCCCGACACGTTGGGTCAAGGGCTTCGCACCAGGTGAACGAGTGGGAACGGATGCGTTTAACTACGAGACTGTAGAAGTGCGCAATAGGGATGCTCACTCGTGGGTAGAGGTATACTTCCCGGGGATTGGTTGGGTTCCTTTTGAAGCGACGAGTACATTCATGTCACCTGTTCGGTTTAATTATGATCTGGTCACGTCAAAGCCGGAGATCCCTGTTCCATTGCCAAACATGGCGAATCAAACGGACATCGATCGTGGAAATGGACGTTTCAATGAGCTGGAAGAGGGAGACAACCTAGCAGGTAGTGGGATTAAAATTCCATGGCAAGTAAACGCGGGATTGGCAGTAGTTGCTGTCGTGGCAGGAATTGTCGCGTGGCGTCGCAGACAAGACATCCAGCTATGGTGGATGCGTAGGCAGCTAAATCAAGAGCGAAGCAGTGAGTTCCCGGATCGGTACCATCTGCTGATGCGGATGATGGAGCGAGTCTACACGCGCAGACAGCCAGGAGAAACGTTGCGGGAGTACGTGGGCAGGATGACCCTACCGGCAGACAAGCGACAAGACCTGCGCTATTTGACGGAGCTGTATGAACGTACCATGTATGGCTACAAACAAATGGAACAAAATGCGAGAACAATAGCAGAGCAAATACTCGAACGGTTAATCCGTCAATTGAAGCCTTGAACAATGCCGTTCCATCTGCTAGAATGACGATCAATGAGACTCGTATAATGATCAGGAATAGGGCCTGAAAGTTTCTACCGCTAGACCGTAAATTTGGCGACTACGAGGAGAGCACATCGGATTTTTGTACATGCAAACCGCACATGTGTACACAAGCTGGGACGTTGCCTCCGTATTGTTTATCGGAGATAGCAGTCCCGGCTTTTTTGCAAATATGCGACAACTTCGCATGGCATGCCGACACTTGCACGTCCTGTATGTGACAGGAGAAGGGGGATATGATGGACAAGTCAATGGAAATGGTCGTCGTACTCGATTTCGGAGGCCAGTATAATCAGTTGATCGCGCGCCGTGTCCGCGATCTGGGTGTTTACAGTGAACTGATACCGTTCAATACACCTGTTGAAAAGATTAAAGAGATGAATCCAAAAGGGATTATTTTCTCTGGCGGACCTGCTAGCGTATACGAAGAGGGAGCACCAACTGTAGACCCGGCGATTTTTGATCTGGGCTTGCCTGTATTGGGTATTTGCTACGGGATGCAGTTGATGAGCCATTTGACGGGCGGAAAAGTAGAACGTGCGGGTAAACGCGAGTACGGAAAAGCTGAATTGCGTATGCAGCAAAAACACAGCTTGTACGACAAATGGGATACAAGCGAAATCGTGTGGATGAGCCACTCTGACAAAGTAGTGGAGCTCCCAACCGGATTTGTCATTGATGCGGTAAGCGACAGCTGCCCGGTAGCTGCGATCAGCAACCTTGAGCGCCAACTGTACGGCGTACAGTTCCATCCAGAAGTAGTTCATACCCAAAAAGGTACTGAGTTCATTGGAAACTTCCTGTTCAACATTTGTGGATGTGAAGCGACTTGGAGCATGACGACGTTCATCGAGGACGAGCTGGTTCGCATTCGTGAAACAGTCGGCAACAAGCAAGTACTGTGTGCGTTGAGCGGCGGTGTGGATTCTTCCGTAGTAGCAGCGCTGATTCACAAAGCGATTGGCGATCAATTGACGTGTATGTTCGTTGACCACGGTCTTCTGCGCCAAGGGGAAGCAGAAGGGGTAATGGAGACATTCGCTGAGAAATTCTCCATGAAAGTGATCAAGATCGATGCTCGCGAGCGTTTCATGAGCAAGCTCAAAGGTGTGTCGGACCCAGAGCAAAAACGCAAAATCATTGGTAACGAGTTTATTTATGTATTCGATGAAGAAGCAGCGAAGCTGACAGATATGGACTTCTTGGCACAAGGCACACTGTACACCGATATCGTGGAGAGCGGGACAGCCACTGCACAAACGATCAAATCGCACCATAACGTAGGCGGTTTGCCAGAAGACATGAAGTTCACGTTGATTGAACCATTGAAAACATTGTTCAAAGACGAAGTACGCAAACTGGGTACTGAGCTGGGCTTGCCAGATGAGATTGTTTGGCGTCAGCCATTCCCAGGACCAGGCCTCGGCATTCGCGTATTGGGTGAAGTGACGGAAGAAAAACTGAAGATCGTTCGTGAATCCGATGCGATCTTGCGTGAGGAGATTGCCAAGGCAGGTCTCGAGCGGGAAATCTGGCAGTACTTCACGGCTTTGCCAAACATGACGACTGTAGGGGTAATGGGAGATGTTCGTACGTATTCTTACACAGTAGGGATTCGTGCGGTAACGTCCATCGATGGTATGACCGCTGACTGGGCGCGCATTCCGTGGGATGTTTTGGAGAAAATCTCTGTGCGTATTGTGAATGAAGTAGACAATGTAAACCGCATTGTGTATGATGTAACGTCCAAACCACCAGCAACCATTGAGTGGGAATAGGAGCAAAAATGACTCTCTTTTATTTGCGTGATTTGCGAATAAAAGGGAGTTTTTTTATGACCCAGAATTACCTCGTTCCATACATCATGAGAAGCTCTCCATTTTCTTTTGCAAGAGCAATATAAATGACCCCGCCTAGCCATCCCGGAGGAAGCGTTCCTTCGATTATCCACGCTTCTGCAATAGGGTTGTAGCTAATAGCGAAGGGAGTTTCCTCCAAAAACTGAGAATAGTGCTCCGCTAAATAGGAGAAGATTGCCGTTGCAACTGCATGTTCATCTGCAAGCTCACCAAAAGCAATTTCATCTCCAAACCGATTTTGTTGGAGAAGAGTGTCACGATCGGCGAAATAGAGTTCAAACCTCCCAAATAAATTCTCATCATACAAATCACGTTCTACAAAGCCATATTCGATGACCTTTTCCCTTGGATGAACATTGTGCTTGCTCTTTTTCTTATCGTTGACCCGTACGGTGATTTGATTGACTCGAAGCCGGTCACGTTCTTGTTCCTGCTTCGCTATTATTTGTTCCCAAGCATCCATAAAGTTCATTTTGGATCACCTCCATCTGGTTATGAATTATAACACAGGCCTTTTTAGAAAATATCCGGATATTAGACTCTTTATAAAAATGAACGTTCGTATTTTCGTTGACATTCCCTGTGTCACCTGATACACTTCTCAATGTGAGTAGGTAATATAGGAAGGTTCGTATATTCTTGAGAATATGGCTCAAGAGTTTCTACTTGGTCGCCGTTAACGACCTGGCTACGAACAAAATGTCATCGGGATCTGATTTTGTTATTATATTTGGAATTATTCCCGGAGTGTTTTGTTTGACGGTCAGGCGCATGATAAGAGCGTCCGGGCCTTTTTTTTTTGAAAAACGTCTCGACGTTTTTCGTTTACGGTCGGCAAAAAACAGATAGACTGTTTTTTGCAACAAGATTAGTATGGGGGGACTTATAGGTGCGGAAGTATTTCGAGTTTGACAAGCTAGGCACCAATTACCGTCGCGAAATCATCGCAGGTATCACTACTTTTTTGGCAATGGCCTATATCTTGGCTGTCAATCCATTCATTCTCAGTGGTGCGGATTTGCCGCCTGATTTGAAAGCAAACTACCCTGAATTTGGGGCAGTCTTTACCGCAACGGCGTTGGCTGCTGCTCTCGGTACACTGTTAATGGGCATTCTCGGACGTTTGCCGATCGGTCAAGCTCCGGGAATGGGTTTGAACGCATTTTTCACTTATACCGTCGTTCTGACGATGCAAATTCCTTGGCAACAGGCTTTGGCTGGCGTATTCCTTTCTTGTACGATCTTTTTGATTCTGACCCTGACAGGGGTTCGTGAAGCGATCATCAAAGCGATTCCACAAAGCTTGAAGTACGCAGTTTCAGCAGGGATTGGTCTTTTTATCGCGTTTATCGGTTTGAAAAACGCGGGTATTATCGTAGCAAATGATGCCACCTTCGTAGCACTGGGACATCTGACCTTCTATCACGAGGGCATGAAACCGGAAGCAATTTTGGCAGCGAAAAATGCATTGCTTGCTGTGTTTGGTCTGATCGTGACGGTCATCCTGCTTTCTCGCAAAGTCAATGCAGGTATCTTTATCGGAATGTTGATTACAGCGATTACCGGGATGTTTTTCGGACTGGTGAATCTGCCTGAGCAAGTCGTTTCCGCACCACCGAGCCTTGCTCCTACATTTGGTGCTGCGTTCCAATATCTCGGTGATCCATCCGCATTGTTCACTGTGAATATGCTGATTGTTGTTTTGACTTTCTTGTTTGTGGACTTTTTCGATGCGACGGGTACACTCTTGGGTGTAGCAAACCAAGCTGGATTGCTCCGCGAAGACGGCAACTTGCCGCGGCCAGGAAAAGCACTCGCTTCCGATGCAATTGCAGGTATGGCAGGTGCGGTTCTCGGTACATCTACCACTACAGCTTATGTTGAGTCGACAGCAGGGGTAGCGGCAGGCGGACGCTCTGGATTTACCGCAGTTGTCACAGGGATTATGTTCCTGCTGGCGTTGTTCTTCTCGCCAATTCTTGCGATTGTCACACCTGCGGTTACGGCACCAGCGCTCATTATCGTCGGTGTTCTGATGGCTTCTCACATTGCAAAAGTGGCTTGGGATGACCTGGATGAAGCATTCCCTGCATTCCTGACCATTTTATTGATGCCATTGACTTACAGTATCGCAACAGGTATTGCGACGGGCTTCATCGTTTATCCGGTGATGAAGGTAATGAAAGGCAAGGCTCGCGAAGTACATCCGGCGATGTATGTGCTGTTCTTCGTCTTCCTGGCGTATTTCATCTGGTTGCGCGAATAGGATTTTTTGGAAACCAAGCTCTTCGTCTACTGGACGGGGAGCTTTTTTTACGCTATGATAGGAAAAATCTTTTTTCACGGAAGGATGGACCGATTCCCATGAAAGGTCTTAACATGTTCCTTCAACAGCATCACCACACGTAGAGCGTTTGTATCTTCGGAAATTTTTCCGCAGGTGCAAGCGCTTCTTGTGCTTCGTGCCTGCGGTGGTGTATTTAGGAAGCCATGCGGGCAGGAAGTTGCCTTGCATGGCTTTTTTGATTTTCTCTATCTGATAAAAGAAAGGATGTTCCTCATGGAAAACGAAGCATTAAAAACGGTAAAAGGGACAAAAGATTTCATGCCGCAGGAGCAAATGCAACGAAACTGGATACGAAGGACGCTTGAGGCTGTATTCGAGGCATACGGCTGCAAACCATTGGAAACGCCTATGCTGCAGCACTATGAATTGCTGGCATCCAAGTACGGCGGCGGGGATGAGATCTTGAAGGAAGTGTATCGCTTGAGCGACCAAGGAGATAGAGAGCTCGGTCTGCGCTATGACTTAACCGTCCCGTTGACGAAGGTAGTGGGGATGAATCCTGAGATGCGAATGCCGTTCAAGCGGTATGAGATCGGAAAAGTATTTCGGGACGGTCCAGTAAAAACCGGACGTTTGCGCGAATTTATTCAATGCGATGTCGATATCGTGGGAACAACATCGGTGCTGGCTGAAGCAGAATTGCTCAGTATGGCGTTTGAGGCATTCAAGCGGTTGGGGCTCGACGTGTACATTGAGGTCAACAACCGCAAGTTGTTATCTGGGGTGCTTCAGGAGCTGGGAGTTCCCGTAGAGCGGGCCGGGGATGTCATGCTGTCGCTGGATAAGCTCGAGAAAATCGGCGTGGACGGAGTGCGTGATGACTTGCGGGAAAGAAACGTCGAGGAGTCACTCGTTTTGGCGATTACCTCTTTCCTGCAAGAAGGGGTGATTACTCTGGATCTGTTGACAGAGCGCTTTACATCCCCGCTAGTTCAGGAAGGGATTCGGGAGCTCCGTGAAATGCTTGCCTATGTAACAGGAGCGGGTGTGGACGGGGAGCTTCGTTTCTCGCCATTTCTGGCAAGAGGCTTGGGGATCTACACAGGAATTGTGTATGAGATCTTTTTGCAGGATGGAAGTATAACGTCTAGTATCGGCAGTGGGGGACGTTACGATCAGATCATCGGTCGGCTTTTGGACGATGGAAGAGAGTATCCCGCTGTAGGGATTTCGTTTGGATTGGATGTCATTCTTGCAGCGCTGGCAAATCGCAACACGGAAGAACAAAAAGCTGCCGATGTGCTCGTCATTCCCCTCGGGACAGAAGCATCCAGTCTTGGTCTGGCCAATCGATTGCGCGAGAGCGATATTAGAGTCGAGCTGGAGCTGACAGGTAGACGGCTGAAAAAAGCACTTGATTATGCAAACAAGGAAGGCTTTGCTTTTGCACTGATCTACGGGGAAAACGAAGTGAACAGCGGGCAGGTCGTCGTCCGAGATATGCGAGAGGGAACGGAACAGCCGGTTCCTTTGGAGTTGGTTGAAAAGTGGCTGTCCGACAAGCTGTCAGGGTAAAGAGGAAAGATAGTCTTTCTCTTCCATTTTTTGTACAGTAGAGAAAAGGGGGAGATGGCGTGAAGAAATGGGTCTCAATGGTCGGTGGTAGCTTATTGTTTTTGACGTGGATGTTGCCTGTAAATGCTGAGGAGGGTACTGCGCTTACGCGTAAACCGCTCTATCAGGCTGATGTGCGAATTGATCCAATCAAGAAAGAAGTGGCAGGAACCGTAACGATTACCTTTTGGCCAAAAGACCCTTCTCGTACCTATCTCCATCTTTACCCGAATGTATTTACAGAAGAGCATCAAGGCATGCTATGGGAGGAACTTTTAGGCAATGGCCCAACGCTTGGAACATACACTAATAAAAAGCTAATGGTCGATGGTGTCGCGGTTGTCGGCAACAAGACGAAAGACCTGAACATACTCGAAGTACCGCTAGAAGGACAGGCGGGCCTACGAAAGATTGAGATGGAGTTCGAGATGACTCTTCCGCGAAACGACGGCAGGATGTCGTACGATGACCAATCAATCTGGCTGGGGAACTGGCTCCCGGTTCTTGCGGTGTACGACAAGGAAGGCTGGCATCTCGATTCATACGAGCCTGTCGGTGATCCATTCTACAGTGAGAACGCAGATTATGAGGTAAACGTGACGCTGCCAAAAGACTATCAACTGGCGAGCACAGCGCCAGACAAGGCTGCGAAACAGGTTTCTGCTGGTGAGGGAGAAAAGACGATACAGCTCGGTGCAGAAAACGTGAGGGATTTTGCCCTCGTTGTTATGGATGCCTCTTATCAGCGAACGGAAACGAAAGTGGGCGAAACAATCGTTCGAACATGGTGGCGGAAAACAGATGATCCGGCATCTGCTGAACAGATTCATGAAGCAGCAGCGAAGTCTCTCGCCTATTTTCATCATCAATTGGGTGCCTATCCATATACCGAATTCGATGTGGTAAGGACTGGTGGCGCGATTAACGGGATGGAGTATCCGGCATTGGTTTTTCTGGACGGGCGTCATTTCCTTTCTGGTGAAGAAACAGGTATCGTCACGGTTGTCCATGAGACGGCACACCAGTGGTTTTACGGCTTGCTCGGAAATAATCAGGTAAAGGAAGCATGGCTGGATGAGGGATTCACGGAGTACGTGACGCTCTCGTATTTATCTCAGCAAGACCCGCTGGTGGGAGCGGAACGGGTGCGCAGACGGCTGGAGCAGGGTACCTCTGTTCAGTATTACGTGGCAGAAGAACTGCGCCCTTGGCAAGCGCTGTCTGCATTTCCTGATAATCAGAGTTATAGCGATCTCGTTTATTCCCGTCCGTCCTCGATGCTGTGGCTGTTGCAGGGAGCCTGGGGAGAAGAAAGGGTACATGACGTGTTGAAGCAGTACGTCGAGAAGTACCGTTATCAGGTGGTGACCGGAAAGGAATGGGAAGCATTTTTATCTGAGATGGCGGGAGAAGATGCGGGCGCTTTCTTGGATTATTGGTTGAAAGTAGACATGTCCCAGCAGGAACAGGCAGCAGCTTGGCTGGAGCGCCAACGTCTCAAGCACCAGAAGAAGTAATCGAAGGCAGGGGATCACGATGTGGCGGAAGCATTGGGTGGTCATCGTGGCAGTAGGAGTCGTTTTGACTGTATTCTTGACCGTCCGGCCTTGGACAGGGAAGGCTGGCTTAGATGCTCATGAGATTGTGCCGATTGTTCACAGTCAGGCTGCAATCACTTACAAGGCCGATGTTCAGATCGATATGAACAACCACGTGGTGAAAGGCATGCTGACGGCTCGTTTTGTCCCAACAGATGACCAAGCTTTTTTTCATTTATACCCCAATGCTTTTTCAGCGAATGCCGCTCTCAGTGGAGAGAACTGGGAGTTTTTGCTGGGCAAACAGCGTGAGCCTGGTGGTATCAAGATAAGCGCTGTACGGGTAAACGGAAAAAGTGTTGGCGTACAGTATGCGGGAAAGGCGAATACGCTTTTACAAGTGCCTCTCCCTGGAAGAACATCGTCTGTCGAGACGGTGGTAGAGATGAATTTTCAGCTCGAGGTTCCTTATAACAACGGGCGAATGTCTTACCATGATCATGCGATGTGGCTGGGGAACTGGCTGCCGATTCTGGCGGTCAAGGATGCAGGAGGCTGGCGGCTTGATCCTTATTCCGCGATTGGCGATCCTTTTTACTCGGATGTGGCAAATTATCATTTGCGTGTGCAGTTATCAGAGGGGTACCAGCTTGCTACGAGCGGATTGGAGAGCGTGGCTGTCATCACCGAGACGAGACCGCAACGGCAAAAGATCTATGAGGTGGACGCATGGAACGTTCGGGATTTTGCTCTTGTCGTCATGGACGATACGTACCAACCCATATCTGGCAAGGTCGGAGAAACCATCGTACGTACATGGGTGCAGAAAAGCGATGACCCGCAAAACGTAAAACGAATACATGAGACTGCCAGAGAGTCCCTCGACTATTACGGAAAACAGTTCGGGGTGTATCCATATAAGGAATACGATGTTGTCAAGACAGGCGGCTTCTTTGGCGGAATGGAATACCCGAGTCTTGTCTTTATTGCCCAGGAGTATTTTGACCGTAGCGATGCCATGGGGGAAGCGGTCGTAGCGCATGAAACGGCACATCAATGGTTTTACGGGTTGGTTGGAAACGACGAGGTGCGAGAGGCTTGGCTGGATGAGGGACTGACGGATTATGCGACGATGGCATTTTTGCAGCAAAAGTCCCCTGTACGCTCACAGGCGTATATTCAGATGCGGCAAGGCCAAGCACGTGCAGCGGAAGGATATGCGAACCAAGGAGTCACTGCAAAGTCGTCCGTGGATGCTTTTCCAGACTGGAGGAGCTACAATGACCTCGTCTACGGACGAGCGGGTGCCATGTGGTGGAACTTGAAGGAAAAATGGGGAGTCGAACGACTGCATCAGATGTTGCGTCAATATGTACGGGATCATCAATACAAGCAGGCGAATGGGGAGCAAATCACAGCGTTATTGACTGCAGCTGCCGGGGCGGATGCCAGTCCCTATTTGGATTATTGGCTTCAGGTCCAGCTAGAGAAAGCCGAAGCGGCAAACAATTGGGTAGAAAAAGGCAAACACGAATAATTTTTGACCCATCATTTTTAAATGTTCGGAAACGAGGTTGACAGGCAAACTTTCTCCCTGCTACACTGAATACGTTGAGTGAAAACGAGTTCGAATAGCCCAGGCGATGAGAGCGGTGCGAAAAGCCGTTAGTCGGTTGGGTTTTCTTCTGATGTTACAAAACGTAGGGGGCGAATGGTTCATGCTACAGCCTTTGGTAGGAGTCATTATGGGCAGTACGTCAGACTGGGAAACAATGAAGGAAGCTTGCGCAATTTTAGACGAATTGCAGGTACCGTATGAAAAGAAGGTCGTGTCTGCACACAGAACGCCAGACTTGATGTTTACGTATGCCGAGACTGCTAAAAGTCGCGGCTTGGAAGTCATTATTGCGGGTGCGGGCGGGGCAGCTCATTTGCCAGGAATGGTAGCTGCCAAGACAGAGTTGCCTGTCATTGGCGTACCGGTAAAATCATCCAACTTGAATGGTCTTGACTCGCTTTTGTCGATTGTGCAAATGCCAGGGGGCGTGCCTGTGGCGACAGTTGCGATCGGAAAAGCTGGAGCCATCAATGCAGGGTTATTGGCTGCGCAAATTTTGGGGATCAAATATCCAGACGTACAAGAGCGGTTCGTGCAAAGACGTGATGATGTACGCAATAAGGTGCTGGAGGCTAGTGAACTCGAATGACAACCAAAGACCATAAGCAAATCAAACCAGGATCGACCCTAGGAATACTCGGCGGAGGACAGCTTGGACGGATGATTGCTCTTGCGGGACGAGCTATGGGCTACCGCTTTGTCACAATGGACCCGACAGCAGACGCACCATGCGGCCAAACAGCTGATCGGCAAATTGTCGCCAGCTACGATGACGTAGAAGCAGCGATGCAGCTTGCCTCGGTCAGTGATGTCATCTCTTATGAATTTGAAAATGTCGATGCGCAGGTGGCTGAAGTGTTGGAGAGCCGCGCTTATGTACCGCAGGGAAGCCGACTTTTGCGCATCACCCAAAACCGAATTCGGGAAAAGACCGCTATTCGCGAGATCGGAATCCCGGTTGCTCCGTTTTGTGTCGTGAATAGCTTGGGAGATTTGCAGAACGCCGTGCGTGAATTGGGGCTGCCTGCTGTCATGAAGACCGCAACCGGTGGCTATGACGGAAAAGGACAATGGGTATTGAGAAGTGAGGCAGAGCTGGCGGAGGCGTATGAAACGCTGTCCAAAGCAGGTACAGAGCTGATCGTGGAACAATTTGTACCATTCCAAATGGAACTGTCTGTGATTGCTGCACGCAATCCTGCGGGAGAACTGGCTGTTTTTCCTGTGTCAGAAAATATTCATCAGGAAAACATCCTGCACCTGAGCATTGTTCCAGCTCGTATTTCGGCTGAAGTAGCCGCTCGCGCGGAAGAAATTGCTCGCACGATTGTAGAAAAGCTGGATGTAGTCGGGCTCATTGCAGTTGAGCTGTTTTTGACAGAAGATGGCCAGCTGTATGTCAATGAATTGGCGCCGCGACCGCACAACTCCGGGCATTTTACCATGGATGCTTGTGTGACCTCGCAGTTTGAGCAGCATGTTCGGGCGGTTTGCAATTTGCCTTTGGGATCTACAGAGTTGCTCTCGAGCGTCGTGATGGTTAATATTTTGGGAGAGCATCTACAGCCTGTCATCGATCAGATCGACAAGCTACCGCGCACAGCCAAGCTCCATTTGTACGGAAAAGCAGAGAGTAAGGCCAAGCGAAAAATGGGGCATATCAACGTGCTCGCCCCTACTGTAGAAGAAGCGCTCACCCTGATTGATGAGCTGAAAATCTGGACGAATACATCGGAGGTATTATCATGATCGAACGTTATTCCCGACCGGAAATGCGCGCCATTTGGACGGAAGAAAACAAATTCAAAGCGTGGCTGGAAGTAGAAATTCTCGCGTGTGAAGCATGGTCCAAGCTGGGCGTCATTCCTGAGGAAGACGTGAAAAAGCTGTGGGATAAAGCTACTTTTGACATTAACAGAATCTATGAGATCGAAGAGGAGACACGCCATGATGTGGTGGCGTTTACCCGTGCGGTATCGGAAACCTTGGGCGAAGAAAAGAAGTGGGTGCATTACGGACTGACTTCTACCGATGTGGTGGATACTGCGCTGTCATACCTGCTGCGTCAGGCTAATGAGATTTTGGAGAAGGATATCGAAGACTTCATCGAGATTTTGGCAGACAAAGCTCGAGAGCACAAGGATACGGTTTGCATGGGCAGAACGCATGGTGTGCATGCGGAGCCTACGACTTTTGGCTTGAAGCTGGCCCTGTGGCATGAAGAAATGAAGCGCAACCTGGCGCGTTTTCAGGCTGCGAAAAAAGAAGTGGCGTACGGCAAAATCTCTGGCGCAGTTGGAACATACGCAAACATCGATCCGTTCGTGGAAGCGTATGTATGCGAGAAGCTGGGGCTGTCTGCAGCACCTATCTCTACCCAAACCTTGCAGCGTGATCGCCACGCCGAGTACATGGCGACATTGGCACTAATCGCAACTTCTTTGGAGAAATTCGCAACAGAAATTCGCGGTCTGCAAAAGAGCGAAATGCGCGAGGTGGAAGAAGCATTTGCCAAAGGTCAAAAAGGTTCTTCGGCAATGCCACACAAGCGCAACCCAATCGGAAGCGAAAATATTTGCGGACTGGCTCGTGTCATCCGTGGTCACATGCTCACTTCCTATGAAAATGTTTCCCTCTGGCATGAGCGGGATATTTCCCACTCCTCTGCGGAGCGCGTGATTTTGCCAGATGCGACGCAAGCATTGAACTACATGCTGCGCCGTTTCATGAACATCGTGAAAAACTTGACGGTGTTCCCAGAGAACATGAAGCGCAATATGGACCGTACCTTTGGATTGATCTACTCACAGCAAGTGATGCTCAAGCTGATTGAAAAAGGCATGAGCCGCGAGCAAGCCTATGACACAGTACAGCCTCGTGCGATGCAGGCGTGGGAAGAGCAACGCTCCTTCCGTGCGATTGTCGATGAGGATGCGACTGTCAGCTCTACACTATCCAAGGAAGAGCTGGATGAGTGCTTTGACTACCGTTACCACTTGAAGCATGTGGATACGATTTTCCAACGTCTTGGATTGATTTAAATGCAAGTGCCCTCGAATTTTTCGGGGGCTTTTTTTATTAAGAAACCGTAGTGGGGGAGAAGCGCATTTCCAGTCTACGCTTCGGCCTACGCCCTGCTGGGGGATTGACTGTCCGCTTCGGAATAAATGGCGGGAGCGCTTCAAACGTAGAAATTTCGATGAAGGGTTTCATAAGTGAAGCTGAAATTCCCCGCCATTTATTCCGAAGCTGGGGCGGGCTCCAGAGGCGCTTGGACTGGAAATGCGCTTCTCCTGCGCAGTTTTTTAAAAATTGCTTGAAAGTGAATTCAAAGTGTGAAAGTGCTACTAAGCAGACACACCATGTAGCAGGAAAACTGCTTTGAAATGACACGCAAAAACGGTTTTAAAGACAACTTAAAAAATTCCTTAAGAAATTTTTAAAGATTTCTTTTGAAAGTTGTAACCGAAATGAAACCTCTTCCGTACCTACTTGTGCGAGCTTACAACGAGCCCATAAGTACCTTACAAAAGTGTAATCTTCCTGAAATATAACTCGATGGTTCCTGCTTCGTTTCGACCGTACAATGAAATCAATTCATACGGATCACGAAACGGGAGATCGATTATGACGACAGCAATCATGTATCCAAAATTAAGTCACCAACAAATTTACGAAGATTACTCTGCTAAAATATATCGCTATTTCCGCTACCGGGTAAAAAACATCTGGGATGTGGAAGACCTGACAACGACTGTGTTTATTAAGGTGTACTCCAAGCTTGAACAGTACGATGGCCGCCATCCTTTTGGTGCCTGGATTTTCCGAATTGCGCATAATGCGTTGATTGACTACATGCGCAAGAAGCGGGAGAGTCCGGTGGATCAGGACACATTTAGCAATATGGTCGCAACAGATAAGCTGCCGGAGGAGTGCCTTTTGAATCAGGAGACAACCGAGGGTTTATGGGATAAGGTGCACACGCTGACAAAGGATCAGCGCAATGTGATCGCTCTGCGCTATCTCGGAGATTTGCGAATGAATGAGATCGCGGAAATCTTGGGCAAGACAGAGGCTTCGGTGAAAATCCTGCACTTCCGCGGGATCAAGAAGCTCCAGCAATTGATGGATGCTCAAGCATAAAGGGGGGACAACAGTCCTTCCTTTTTTGCTATGTGGCTGTAGTGGAGAGAAGAATATTTCCAGGCTAGGCCCCAGGCTTTGTCCCTCTGGGGGATGAGACTGTTCGCTCCGAAGGGATTCGCGGGGAAACGCAAAAGTGGTAGCCGCTTCGTCGCGAGGGCACGGTTGCGTTTCTTTTGCCCGCGAATCCCTTCTCCGTTCGGTAGGACTCCACAAGTTGCTACGCCTGGAAATATTCTTCTCTGTCGTTACTGACGGCATTCTTACATTCTTTTAAGGTATTTAAAAACCGATTAACACGGAAAGCTCGTAGAGGAAACAGGAGAAATAAGCGAAGATCTTAGGGACACCGACCGAGACGCAATGCAAAAAGCGAAACACGCCCTTAAGCGTCCACCTCTGAAACACATCCTGAAAGGACCACTTTGGACGCGGTTTCGCTTTTTGCATGGAGTCGTGCAGTCAATCCCCTGGGGGGTGGCCCTAGAAGCTGAGCGTTTTTTCCTGTTTCCTCCCCTCCACTACAGCAACGTACAAGTCTTTTTTTCATTCGACTTCTAAACACGAGAAACGCTAAAGACTTGGCGTAGTCTCGTTTTCTAATGGTATAGTAAAGAATAAAATGGAGGAGACTCAAGACGAGAGGAGTATGAGTGATGTCCACAATTATGATTGTAGAAGACGACCCGAAAATCAACCAGCTGCTGCAAGAGCAACTGGAAAAATACGGATTCCAGACAGTCAATGTTGAACATTTCGATAGAGTCATGGAGGTATTTACCCAATCGCGCCCTGATCTGGTTCTGTTGGATGTGAATCTACCGAAATTTGACGGATTTTATTGGTGCCGGCAAATGCGCCAGGAGTCCAACTGCCCGATCCTGTTCATCTCTGCACGAGAAAGTAAAATGGACCAAGTGATGGCCTTGGAGAATGGGGCCGATGACTATATCACAAAGCCGTTCGACTACGACGTGGTTTTGGCCAAAATCCGCAGTCAACTGCGTCGGGCTTACGGACAATATGCTCCGCAAGAAGGGGAGCGTACGGTTGAAGTGGCGGGGCTCAAGCTATTTTTGGAGCGAATGGAGCTGTCCATGAACGATACCAAAATCGAGCTGAGCAAAAAGGAAGCGTTACTGCTCGAAGCCTTGATGAATCAACATCCGCGTGTCGTCAGTCGTGAGCGTTTGCTAGAAAAGCTGTGGGATGAACAGTTTGTCGATGAAAACACGCTAAATGTCTACATCACACGCGTGCGCGGCAAGCTGAAGGACTTAGGCCTAGAGGGAGCTGTCGAGACTGTTCGCGGTTCCGGTTATCGCTTGCGTGCGACTTGGGAGGAGGGGCAATGAAGCTGTTCCTTCGAGATCAATGGCCATTCGCAGCGTTTTTTCTCGTCCAATTGATCTTATTGATTATGATTTTTGCGATGGATGGGTACTGGAATGAATCATTGATGATCTATGTCATGTTTTTATCTGTTTTTTTCGCGGGGGCTTTTCTCGCCATTCGTTACTTGTCTCACCGCACAATCTATCAGCGACTGAGCAAGCCGGTAGAGTCATTAGAAGAGCTGACCCAGACATACGGGAATTCACCGTTGTGTCGCGCGATGGATGACATCAGTCAGGAGCAGTACCGACTCTACAAAGAACAGCTCCATGCCTATGAAAACAAGCAACGGGATCATACGACCTTTATCCAGCAGTGGGTTCATCAGATGAAGACGCCGATTTCGGTCATTCATCTGTTGCTGCAAAATGAAGACGATCCAACAGCTGAGAGCGTCCGTGAAGAAGTGGACCGAATCAAGCGTGGACTGGAAACGGTACTGTACATAGCTCGCCTGGACCGATTTGAACAGGACTTCCTGATCGAGCCCGTAACGCTGCGTTCCTTGGTGCAGAATGTGTTGGCTGAAAATAAGCGGCTGTTTATTCGCAACCAAGTGTATCCAGAGGTAAAAGTGGATGAAAACTGGCGAGTGGAATCGGACGACAAGTGGCTCGCTTTTGTCCTCAACCAATTGTTGACGAATGCCGTTCGTTATTCAGCAGGGAAAAGCAACAAGGTCACTATTCGTGCGTATGAACGCGGAGCACATGCCATACTGGAAGTGCAGGATTATGGAATCGGGATTCCTGCCGAAGATATTCGCCGCGTGTTCAAGCCATATTTTACGGGCGAAAACGGGCGCAAATACCCTGAGTCCACCGGGATGGGGCTATATTTGGTGAAAGAAATTTGCGGGCGGCTCCATCATGGGGTGGAAATGGAATCAGAAGTGGGCGAGGGGACAACCGTGCGTATTGTCTTGTCTGCTGTCGTCCCAACCTTACAAGAAAGTAAGGTAGCTGAAAGTTAATTCGATAGTTGCACTATGCGCACTTTCGTATAGTTGAAGAGATAGTTCAAAAAGTCGTCTTTTGATCACGAAGTAATTAAGAAAGCTGATTCGACATCGAAAGAGGCGTTCACCTTTAAAGTCCGGTGCTCATGTAGGTTCCTACACTCCGCTCCTCCTTTTGCAGGTTCTCGCCTCTTTCTCGGTGCTGAAAAGACGACTTTTTGAATGCACTTGAATTTGGAAGTGCAAGAAAGGGGAATAGCGCATGGAAATGCTTGCTGTAAATAGCTTGAGTAAAATATACGGGGGCAAGGTAACCTACCGCGCGTTGACCGATATCGATTTTTCGATTCGCAAGGGTGAATTCGTCGGTATTATGGGCCCCTCAGGCAGTGGCAAGACTACGCTATTAAACATGATCTCCACTATTGATACACCAACCTCTGGTGCGGTTCTATTGAACGGTACGAATCCGCATCATTTAAAAAAAGATAAACTCGCTCTGTTTCGTCGCCGTGAGCTCGGCTTTGTATTTCAAGATTTTAATCTCTTGGACACGTTGACGATTGGGGAAAATATCGTGTTGCCGCTGACGCTGGACAATGAGAAAGTCTCGGTCATGGAAGAAAAGCTGCAAAGTGTTGCGGAGAAGCTAGGGATTCAGGACATATTGGAAAAGCGGACCTTCGAGGTATCAGGGGGGCAACGCCAACGAACGGCAATTGCCAGGGCGATCATTCATTCCCCGTCGCTTTTGCTCGCTGACGAGCCGACAGGAAATCTTGATTCCAAGTCTTCGCGCAATGTGATGGAGACACTGGAAGCGATCAATAAGAGAGATAATACCACCATGATGATGGTGACGCATGATGCTTTGGCTGCCAGCTATTGCCATCGGGTAATTTTTATTAAAGACGGCCAGCTCCATAACGAGATGTATCGTGGTGAGAGTCGACAGGTATTCTTCCAGAAAATTATTGACTCATTGTCGTTTTTGGGAGGGAACACCTATGACCTTTCGACAATTCGCGTGTAATAATGTTGTACGAAATAAGCGTATGTACGCTGCATTCTTCATGAGTAGCGTTTTTTCTGTCCTCATTTTTTTCGTCTATGCGATGTTCATTTTTCATCCGGAAATTATCGGGCAGGAGATTCATGAATCCGTAGCTACTGGGATGATGGCGGCTGAGTACGTCATTTTTCTGTTCTCTTTCTTTTTTCTCTTTTATTGTGTCGGTGCTTTTCTGAAAAAGAGGGAGAAGGAGTTCGGCATCCTTTTTATCCAGGGTATGACACCGCTACAGCGGAACACGCTGATTTTTATGGAAAACATGCTGATTGGCATCGTCTCGATTGCCATTGGGATTGGCCTCGGACTAGTTCTCGCCAAGCTGTTTTTCCAATTCGCCGGATTTTTGCTTGCTGTAAAAGCACTCGGGTTTTACTTCCCGTGGAAAGCGATCGGTTTGACAGTGGTGGCGTTTCTCATCTTGTATGCAGCCATTTCGCTATTTACGGTCCTCTTGCTGCGAAGCCGCAGTCTGTTGGATCTGTTGCAAGGAAGCGGTCGACCTAAGCGTGAGCCGAGGGCATCGTTAGTGCTGTCTCTGGTCGCGGTAGCTTTGTTGGGCATGAGCTATGCCTTAGCCCTCACTGCTGACGGCGTGAATGTGCTCGTATTGATGCTTCCGGTCATTGCGCTGACGACTGTAGGAACGTACTTGTTGTTTACTCAGCTGAGCGTCATCTTCATCGATTTTCTGAAGAAGCGTCGAACTTTTTATTGGAAACGTACGAATCTCTTGACGCTCTCTGATCTGGCCTATCGGATGAAGGATAATGCACGGATGTTCTTTTTAGTCAGCATCGTCTCTACTGTTGCTTTTTGTGCGATTGGCACGCTGGCAGCTTTGGCTGGGTCGATTCAGATCACGGTGATGAAAACACACCCGTTTGCGTTTGAATACCAGTCCAAAGAAAGCGATGCGGAGAGAGCGAAGCATCTGTCTTTAATTGAAACGAGCTTGCAGCAAAATGGCTTTTCCTTCGAAAAATATCAAGTGGCTATGCGAGTTTTGCCAGAACTGGTTCAGGAGGAAAGGGTCGGAGTAGTCAAGCTGTCTGACTATAACCGGCTGGCCGTAGCTTCCAATTCGACTGTACTCGAAATGACGAATAAAGAGGCCTTCGTACTGCTCAATTGGATTGGTGATTCGGTAGCGAGCAAAACACTGCAAGTGGGGAAGGCACAGCTCGCAGTCAAAACAGATACGAATATGACTCCATTGATCAGAGGGATTGAATTTAAGCGATTGGTTGTCGTACCGAATCAGGTGTATGACCAGCTTCCGAAAATGAAGGAAGAAGAGCGCTTTGTGTACGAGGTGCCAAGATGGAAGGAAACGCAGGATCTTAGTCTCAAGCTTCAGGAAGATATTCGTCATGACGAAGATAATTATTCGTTTTCAGCTCGTGCACCCTACTACCATACCATGAAACAAATGGCGAACATGGGACTCTTTATCGGGTTGTTTGTGGGTGTGTTGTTCTTCGTAGCCGCAGCAAGCTTTCTCTACTTCCGTCTGTACACGGATTTGGAATACGACAAACGGCATTATGGAGCGCTTTCCAAGATTGGACTCACGGATGCGGAGCTGACGCGGATCGTCACGACTCAGGTTGCCCTGCTGTTCTTCGTGCCGATTGTGGTGGCCATTATTCACAGTATGGTGGCGTTCGTGTCCCTGCAAAGCTTGTTGAAGCTCATCCTTGTCGCGTCTGTGGTCAAACCGACCGCGATTGTCCTATGCAGCTTCGTCGTTGTTCAAGGTGTGTATTTCTGGATCATTCGAAACCGTTACTTGTTCCATTTAAAGCAATCAATGAACCGCTAGTGACTTTTTCCAGCATGTCCAGACGAGCAGGGACATAGGATAAAAGGAGAAGGATGCGAGGGGGCAAGTGGATGGAACGAGAGACGTGGATGAGGCAAGCCGTACAGATTGCGTTTGAAAATGTCCGTGATAAAACAGGCGGACCATTTGGAGCCATTGTCGTGAAGGACGGGCAAGTAATTGGGCGAGGACGCAATGAAGTGACGGCGAGCAATGACCCTACGGCACATGCCGAAATCCAAGCGATTCGAGAAGCATGTCGTTATCTCGAAACCTTTCAATTAAACGATTGCGACCTGTATACAAGCTGTGAGCCGTGTCCGATGTGTCTGGGAGCCATCTATTGGGCCAGACCGCGCAATGTCTATTATGCTTGCACGAAAGAAGATGCGGCGCATGTCGGTTTTGATGATCAGTTTATTTATGAGCAGATTGTTCTTCCTCTTGAAGAACGGAGTATTCCTTTTCAGAGAATCAATCTTGCGAATAGACGGAGCCCATTTGAAGCATGGTCTCAATCTCTGGACCGTATCGAATATTAATCGAGAGCCTCTCCTGCGGAGTAGGCTCTTTTTCTTTGCTTTATTTATAGTAAGAATAGGTTTTAATATGGGATTTTTTGTAAAAGTATTGCATTGTGTCGAAAATCGTATTATAGTAACAACAATCATCATGGAATTCGACCGAATTTTCTAATATTGAGCTGTGATAAGGTTGAATATTGTTTGAAAAAGACGAATAAAGGTGTGTTTGTATGGAGGAAACTTTCCGAAGATCACTTTATCCTGAATTAGATGACATCGACTACGGGATCATTCGAGCCTTACAAGGAAATGCGCGCTTACCGTTTACTCAGATTGCGAAGGACCTCGGGGTTACAGAAAAGACGATCCGCATGCGCGTTCAGCAATTACAGGACGAAGGTGCCCTGAGTCTGGTCGGTATTGTTAATCCAGTCAAAGCAGGGTTTCACGTACAGGCGATGATTCAAGTGGCTGTGGATGCGGAAAAGCTGGACGATGTGGTTGCTGCGTTAACGGAAACCGTAGAGATCAGGCTCATCGTACTTACTTCTGGTGAATATCAGCTTTTCACACAGATTCTCGTAACAAGCAATGAAGAATT
Organism: Brevibacillus sp. AF8; assembly: GCF_021270385.1. NCBI lineage: Bacteria > Bacillati > Bacillota > Bacilli > Caryophanales > Paenibacillaceae > Brevibacillus > Brevibacillus sp. AF8. The sequence goes on from NZ_JAGQDN010000022.1 coordinate 24,219, forward strand.
ATCCCAATTTTTGCTCAAAAAGCTTCACAAGATTCCGGGCATCTCCAAAACGAATGTGATTAACGAATTGAAAATACTGAAGTCCAAGTACAACTTTATCCGTTAGCAAGGCCAACTGGTATCCTGTCAATTGGTGCAATCGGGTGAACTTTTTTGCTAGCTAGGCAAGGACGGAGGTACAGCTATGATTTACTGGCAATTATTTCTCGCCTTTTTCCGCATCGGAATCTTTGGATTTGGAGGAGGACCTACGATGGTTCCCCTCTTTTATACCGAATGTGTGAAAAAGTACAAATGGGTGACAGATGAGGACTTTTCCGACAATCTGGCGCTCGGCAACGCTCTTCCAGGGCCCATTGCGACCAAGCTGGCCGCATTTATCGGCTATCGGGTAAAAGGCTGGAAGGGTGCATTGGTGGCAAACATCGCAGTCGTGATGCCAATCGTGCTTGTGATGATCGGTTTGCTGCAAGTCATATATCAATGGAAGGATGCGCCGGGTGTATACGGCATGATCCAGGCAATCGGTCCGGTAATCGCAGTCATGACAGGCGTCCTTACTTGGGAATTCCTTTCAAAGGGGTGGAAGGGAGCATCCAGCAAAGCAGGTGTGAGTCTTTCCCTCGCCCTTTCACTCGTTGCGTTGCTCTTCCTTGATTGGCATCCGGGCATTGTAGTAGGGATTGCGCTTGCCGTTTCATTTGCCTACTCTACTTGGTCTGTCCGCAAGCGCAAGGACAAGGACGGCAAGGAGGGAGTAGCATGATCTACCTGCAATTATTTTGGGCCTTTTTCATCTCCAACATTTTGGGGTACGGGGGAGGACCACCGAGCATCCCTTTGATCCAAAATGAAGTGGTTGACCATTACCAGTGGATGAGTGTACAGGAATTCGGAGAAGTGCTTGCGGTAGCAAATGCGCTGCCCAGCCCAATCGCGACCAAGCTCGCTGGATACATTGGCTATCAGGTAGCGGGTGTACCGGGCGCAGTAGTCGCATTATTTGCAACGGTCGCTCCGACAGCGATCGCTATGGTCTTATTGATGGGTTTTATTAATTTATTCCGCAGTGCTCCACAAGTAAAAGCGATGACCCAATCGGTACGGCCAGTCGTTACTGTCTTGCTCGGAACGATGACGTATCAATTCCTGATGGGCGCAGTAGAGGGAATCGGCTGGATGCAAACAGGGATTTTGACAGTGGCCTCTTACCTTCTGCTCGAAACATGGAAGGTCCATCCCGCTTTTGTCATCGTGGGAGCGATGGCTTACGGGTTTGTTTTCATCGGCTAGGAAAGTTTACGTAAGCTGGTAAGAAGAAAAAGCACAGGGCTCGTAGACCTTGACAACGCCTACCCAGTCGGAACTTCTAAAAGGGGACCCGCTTGTCGAACACGTCTTCCCTGAGAAACCTCCGCCCGTAGGGTGGCTTTGGCTCGACGGTCCCCTTTTGGAAGTGGAGACGGACAGTGAATCCCCCTTGCTGGCGTGTCAGAGTCGAAGAGAACTGTGCTTTTTCTTCTCCTCCACTATGTTGACTCAAACCAAAAGGACGTTCCGTGCTTATCAATTGGTCTTTCTTATCGGCTAAACGAACGATTTAGGAGGCAAAAACCATGGTTAATTACGACGCAATGGAATACCCATACGCATCGAAGCGTGTGACGACTTTTGCCAAGAACGGCATGGTGGCGACCTCGCAGCCACTGGCGGCACAAGCTGGCCTCGATATATTGAAAAAGGGCGGAAATGCGGTGGATGCGGCGATTGCAACGGCTGCGTGCCTGACTGTAGTAGAACCGACCTCGAACGGCATCGGGGGAGACGCATTTGCCCTCGTGTGGATCAAAGACGAGCTGCATGGACTGAATGCAAGCGGGCCTGCTCCACAAGGAATCTCCATCGAGATACTAAAAGCAAAAGGTCTGGAAGAAATGCCGACCTACGGCTGGACACCTGTCACGGTACCGGGCGCACCTGCTGCGTGGGCAGCTTTGTCCAAGCGTTTCGGACGCCTTCCGCTGACAGAGGTTTTGCAGCCAGCGATTGATTATGCGGAGAATGGCTATCCTGTATCGCCCACATTGGCGAATAATTGGAATGCCGCACACAAAAAGTTTTCCCAGCAATGCAAAGGGGAAGAGTTCGCGCATTGGTTCTCCACCTTTACGCCAGATGGCAAAGTGCCAAAAGCGGGCGCCATCTGGAAGTCGCTGGGTCATGCGAAGACGCTGCGTCAAATCGCGGAAACAAATGCAGAGAGCTTCTATCGCGGAGAGCTGGCAGACAAGATCGACGCGTTCTCCCGTGAGTGCGGCGGCTATTTGCGCAAAGAAGACCTAGCTGCCTATGAGCCGGAATGGGTGAAGCCGATCGGAGTCAACTACCGTGGCTACGATGTGTGGGAGATACCGCCGAATGGGCAAGGGATGATCGGCCTGATGGCCCTGAACATTCTGAAGGGGTTTGATTTTGACACAAAAGACACAACAGAAACGTATCACAAGCAAATCGAAGCGATGAAGCTGGCATTTGTGGATGGATTGAAATACATCACGGAAGAGAGCAAAATGAAAGTTTCCAAGGAAGCGCTGTTGTCAGAGGAATACGCTGCCACTCGCCGTGCACTGATTGGTCATGAAGCCTTGACGCCAGAGCCGGGTCAGCCGAAAACGAGCGGTACGGTCTATTTAGCGACTGCTGACGGTGAGGGCAACATGGTTTCCTTTATCCAAAGCAACTACATGGGCTTTGGTTCTGGGGTAGTTGTGCCGGGGACAGGGATCGCCATGCAAAACCGCGGTCATACCTTCTCGCTGGACCCTGCTCATGACAATTGCTTGGAGCCCGGCAAAAAAACGTTCCACACCATAATCCCGGGCTTCTTGACGAAGGATGGAAAAGCAGTGGGGCCATTCGGTGTAATGGGTGGCTTCATGCAGCCACAAGGACATGTGCAAGTGGTCATGAACACGATCGACTTCCAGCTGAATCCGCAAGCTTCACTCGATGCGCCGCGCTGGCAGTGGGTGGAAGGCAAAACAGTGGAGCTGGAGCGTCATTTCCCGGAGCATTTGGCACAAGCCTTGGAGCGCAGGGGCCATACGATCAAGTGGGCGCAGCTCGGCAATTACTTCGGACGTGGTCAAATCATTTGGCGTGATGAAAATGGTGTGCTAAGCGGTGGTACGGATATGCGGGCAGATAGCAGTATTGCGGCTTGGTAAGGAAAAATTCTGGGGCTGGACTAAGGAAAGGAGGGCTACCATGGAAACTTTACCTCCATGGGTGTGGTATGTTTATTATATATTTATTCTCATAACGATAATTAGTAGTATTGTGTATCTAATTCGAAAACGGCGTACCCTTTTTTCGATGATCACTCTATTTTTTTCTATTTGCGGTCCAATTGTATTCTTTTTGCAGTCTTTGACGCGCGGTTCTGGTACAGAAATTGATAACCTGTTGTACGGCCTTAGCCAAGGGGAAATATGGGCATGGTTTGTGATCCTTGCTTTTATGGAAATAGTTGCGTGGTACCTCGCACTTGCTAAAGATTTTCTTGGTAAAAGGGAACAAAAGAACAATCCTTAGAACGTAAGGACAGTTGTATTACGGCTTGGTAGGGAAAAGAGAACCAAATAGTAGAGTGAGTTGGGCCGAAGCAGATGCTTCGGTCTTTTTATTTGTGCCTGTTTTCTACTTTTGACGATATTCACCTGTTCAGAAGTTGTTTAGATGTTCCCGGTAGAATGTAGAAAATGATCAGATTACGTCGTTTCTGCGTATAGTAAACCCCTTTATGATAGTTCGAAAGTCGTGGTATAAAAGATGGGAGAAAACATTTTGAATGAATAGCATTTTAATTGTTGATGATACAGCGTTTACGAGACTTGTGCTGCGTAACATGTTTGAGAAATTAGGTGTTGAGGTAGTTGCAGAAGCTGATTCAGGGGAGGAGGCTGTTAGAAATTATTGTTTGTATCGACCGTCACTCGTCATGATGGATATTACGATGCCGGGCATGAACGGTTTGGTTGCCTCCCGAAAAATCATGGAGCTGGATAAGAATGCGAAGATCATTATATGCTCCGCAGTTACACGACGCGATACTGTCATCAAAGCGATCCAGGCAGGTGCGCGTGATTTTATCGCAAAACCCTTGCAGTTCGAGAGAATTGAATGGGCTGTGCAACATTTGCTGAAAACAGATTCCAGGTGAATGCGATGGGGGATATGGAGCAGTTCCCGAGTTTGCAGTAGGTTCAGGGACAGCTTTTGATCAATGAGGCCAAGCAGTGAAGAACAGAGATAAGCTGCCGTATAGGTAACTGTCCCTGCTCTTCTTTTTCTCTTGTTCAGAAATTGTTGAGATGATCCTAGTAGAATGGGGAAATCTGCGGATAGAGGGGCTTTGTGCCTATGAAAACGAAGAGTAAGAGGCAATAGTTTTGGTTGGTATTGGTAATGGGAATATATTACTATAATAAAATAGTCCGAAAGAGATAGATGGATAGGATGGGAGACAGCGTTTTTGGATGAATAGCATTCTGATTGTTGATGATACGGCGTTTACGAGACATGTGTTGCGCAACATATTTGAGACGTTAGGACTCCACGTCGTTGCGGAAGCTGCTTCGGGAGAGGAGGCTGTGAGAAATTACTGCTTGTACAAACCATCACTCGTTACGATGGATATTACCATGCCCGGCATGAACGGTTTGACTGCTTCACGTAAAATCATGGAGTTGGACAAGGATGCCAAGATCATTATTTGCTCAGCAGTGTCTAGGCACGATACCGTCATAAAGGCGCTTCAAGCAGGTGCGCGGGATTTCATAGCGAAGCCACTGCAGCTGGAGCGAATCGAATGGGCTGTGCAAAAATTGCTGGGAACAGGGGTAGATGTTCGTCGTGGGGATAGACAGGTGAAACAAATAGCTGAGGTGTTAGTATGAAAGTTTTGGTCACAGGTGGTTATGGGTTCATTGGTTCTTTTGTCGCGGAGAGATTTTATAAGGAAGGGTATAAAGTTTTCATCCTCGACAATCTCAGCTCAGGCAATCAGAGGAACGTCACATTTCCGCATAAGGCATACGAGCTGGATGTAGCGGATAAAAAATGTGATGAAGTATTTAAAAGCAACAGGTTCGATGTCGTCATACATTTAGCGGCCCAAGTCAGTGTTGCTGCATCCATGGAAGACCCTTTGCTGGATACGAATACGAACATTCTTGGACTCGTGAATATGCTGAAGCTATCGAGCAAATATGGCGTGTCCAAATTTATTTTTGCGTCATCAGCCGCCGTTTACGGCATGAGTGAAAATACACCGTTACACGAAGATTCAGCGTGTGATCCGGTGTCTGTTTATGGAATAAACAAGCACATCGGTGAAATGTATTGCCGTAAATGGACGGAAATGTACGGCTTGCGAACGGTAGCCTTTCGCCTGGCGAATGTGTATGGCCCCAGACAGAGTGCAGTAGGGGAAGGCGGCGTCATCTCCACTTTTTTAACTCAGATCAACCATGGAAAAGAAATTGTTTTGCACGGGGATGGCAGCCAAACGAGAGATTTTATTTATGTAGAGGATGTAGCTGACGCCATTTTTCGTTCCGTTACCACGGATGATACCAGTGTGATGAATTTGTCTACCAATCAGGAAAGCAGCATTAATGAGCTGATTGACATTCTTGGGGAGAACCAGCAGCTCCAGGGAATAGTGCGAAGGGAAAAACGCCCAGGAGACGTAGAAAAGTCGGTTTTGGACAATACGCGGGCAAAGAGAAGACTAGATTGGATCCCGATGTATTCATTGGCGGAGGGGCTAGAAAAAACGGCGCAGTGGTATCAAGAGAGCATCGCAGAGAAAGAACAAGAGCAAGAGAGCGAAGGGAAGAAAACGATCCTTTGGCTACGTTCATGGGATGCAAGGCCGTACATAGAGAACATTCTTGCGTTTCTTCTGGTGATTTTCGCCACAGTTGGAACGGTTAATAGCGGTGTCTTTGATCTCAAGCTGATTTACATCGTGTTGATTGGCGCCATTTACGGAACGAAGCAATCCCTCTTGTCTGTTATCCTGGCTTGTGGACTTTTTATCGGGGAAAGCCTGCATAACGGACGCGATGTCGTATCGCTTTTGTATGACGCAAATGTTCTGTTTCATATCGCTGTCTATTTTATTATCGGGATTGCTGTGGGCTATTCGATCGATAAACGCAACAGGGACGTACTGTCCAAGGAGCTGCAAAAGCAAGCCCTGGAAGACAAATATGATTTTTTAAAAGACATTTATAACGATGTCCTGATGGTAAAGCAAGAATTGCAGCAGCAGATCGTCAATTCGGAAGACAGCTTCGGGAAAATCTACAGCATCACCAAAGAGTTGGACAGCCTCGAGCCGGAGCGCGTATTGCAGAAATCGGTCAAGGTACTGGAAAGAATCATGAAGTCCGATGAGATCGCAATTTATACGATGAATCAAAATGGTTCCTTCTTGCGATTGATGGCCAAATCGAATAAAGCGGGTTTTGATCTGCCACGCTCGCTGAAAATGAGTGAGCATGCTTATCTTACTGAATTAATGACAATGAAGAAGATCATCGTGAATAAAGAGCTGCGTCACGACATGCCTCTTATGGCAGCCCCTATTTTTGACAAGGGAAAAATGGTTGCCGTGGTCACATTGCAACAGCTCGGATTTGAAAATTTTACAATGTACACCCAAAACCTCTTCCAAGTCGCCGTTCAATTGATCTCATCCGCTTTGTCCCGTTCTCTCCGATACTTAAACTCCACACAAAAGGACCGCTACCTGGAAGATACCTCTATCCTGATTCCTGCTTATTTTTCAGCAATGGTGAAGAACAAAAGGGATGCCAAACAACAGTTGAACACTGACTTTACCCTCCTGGCAGTGGATTCTGCGCAAATGGATCATCATACCCTTTCTACCTATGTCGCCAGTTCTCTTCGCGAAGCAGATTATATGGGAATGGACGAAGCCGGAGATGTCTATATCATTCTCTCCAATTCCAACGAGCAAGAAGCCCGTATCGTGATTGATAGGCTTGGTAGACTCGGTATTGCATCGAGAATTGTGCAGGAAAAAGACCAGGATCGCTTCTGGCTGAAGGATGGCGCCTATGCTTAATCTAGTCCTCCTCCATGTCTTGGTGTCTGTTGGTTACAGTTGGATACAAAGCCGGGGCAAGAACAGGCAGGTGCTTATTATGCGAATGCTTGTTGTTGGCTTTCTTCCCGTTTTTGGCCTCCTGTTATTGGGGATTACGGATACATTCAAACGAACATCGAAAAAGAATGTGAATGAACTGATGCTAGAGAGCGATTTGCTGAAACTAGCTGAGGGATCGAATATTTTCCGAAGAGCGGACATGGAAAAGGAAATGAACATCGTACCGGTTGAGGACATTTTGTTTTTGAACGACACTGGCACACGCCGAAAGATGCTGATCGATGTCTTGAAAGAGCAGACCATTTGGCAGATCGGTACATTGGAGACAGCCTTGCAAAACGAGGATTCGGAAACGGTTCACTACGCGGCAGCCGCTCTAACGGAAATGCAGCGCAACCTTCAGCTCCAACTGCAGGATTTATCAGTGAAATACGAGGAGAACAAGCAGGATCTTGGAGTTTTACGCGCCTACGCAGATGTATTGAAGAAGTATCTGGACAGTTCACTCATTGATCAACGCACTTATGTGAAATACAGCTACACGTATTCATTTGTTCTCGAATCATTATTGGACATTTATCAGGAAGAAGAAAGCTATTTTGTGGACAAGATCAATTGCGAGCTGATGAACCAGTCCTATGAATCAGCCGCACAATACTGTCAATTGTTTCATGAGTATCATCCGGAAAGCGAGCAGCCATATGTCATGTCGCTAAAGCGCTTCTTTACGATCAGAGACTACGCGGGGTTTGTGGCTGAAATGAATCGGTTAAAAAGTTCGTCGGTTAAAATATCCCACGCCACGCTGATGATGATCCGCTACTGGAGCACTTTGGAGGATGTTGAGCAAGACAGCACATGGGGGGAAGTCGCTGCTGCACAGGAAACAGGTCCGAATTTGACAGAGATGAGCGATACAAAATGAGAATGACAAGGAACATGAGAAGGAAAAGAGACAGGGAAAACGACAGAGAATGGAGCAGGTCGAGGTCCAGCGATATTCCCGTGAAAAAAAACATCTACATCATTCTGATCTTTGTGGCGATTCTGGGGATCACCATAGAAGCTACCCGATCTCAGTTCATCCTTCAGGTGAGCAATAATAAGTCAAGAGGCTCGCAAATACAGAATGACGAGCCGAAGCAAAACGCGATCGGTCAGGAGGAAATCGCCAAGCTAGCAAGGGAGAAATTCCTCATTCTGCATGATTCCAAGGATGAGAGCAGCATGGCAATCGCGAGGAATGTGGAGCAAGTGCTGCGGTATATGAAAAAGGAGTACGATCTCGCTGACGTTAAGCAGTTCTCGAAGCCCGATCCCCAATACATGACGGTCATTGTCACCATAGAAAATCTCGGCATGATAGCCAATCTGGATGCGATGATGCAATATGCGCACAATGGTGGAAATGTGTTCTTTTCACGTATGCCTGAATACAATGACAGCTTGTACCGCATATACCGAAAACTGGGGATCAATTCCATCAATTACCCTATCGTGACAAACGGCATTCAGATGACATCCAATCTCTTGATCAAAGGAGAAGATGCAAAAATCGGCGCAGATTCCATTGTGAATTCCTCGATTCCCGTAGAGCTGGATAGGCAAGCGAAGGTTCACGCTGTTTCTGCCGACAATATGCCACTGTTATGGGAGACACAGTATGGACAGGGAAAGGTCATGGTCTATAACGGGACGAATATGCAATCTGCAATGAACAGAGGACTGATTGCTGGTGGCATCAGTTCACTGAATCAAGATTTCATGTACCCCATTTTCAATATGAAAATCATGTATATTGACGATTTTCCGGCCCCTTTTCGTCAGGGGATCGAGCCGAGTATTTACCGCGAGTACCACAAAGATATTCCCAGCTTCTATCGGGATGTGTGGTGGCCGGACATGATCAAGCTTGCTGCCGATTACGATGTGACCTACACGGGAGCTATTATCAAAACCTACAATAACCGGGTTGCCCCGCCCTTCACTGATGAGGAAGGAACGGATTCAAACAATCTGATCACGTACGGCAGGGATTTGTTGAAATTGGGTGGCGAATTGGGCATCCATGGATACAACCATCAATCGCTGGTAGCCGATCAGGCGACGGCGAGCCATTACGAGTATAAGGCTTGGCCTGATGAAGCAAGCATGGCTGAGTCGCTTGCGTACCTGGACGATTATATCAAGAAGGTTTTCTCGTCGTATGACATACAGGTGTACGTTCCGCCTTCCAACGTGATGGGAGAGGAAGGGCGTCGAGCGCTGAAAGAATCCTTCCCTGATCTGAGGGTCATTGCCTCCTTGTATGCAGAATCAGATAGTACACACGAATACATCCAGGAGTTTTCTGTGGCTGATGATGGCATGATAGAGCTGCCACGTATTACCTCCGGATACAGTCGCACAGACATTCATGATTGGTACATAACGAATGCGATCACATCCATTGGTGTTTTTTCTCATTTTGTTCATCCAGACGATGTGTTGGACAAGGGGCGAAGCAATAACAAGTCGTGGCCGGAATTGGTAAAAGACTTTCAACTCATGCTGGAAGAACTTTACCAGCAGTATCCATGGTTACGTAGTCAGACTGCTTCCGAAGCTGCAGCAAGTCTTGAGAGCTATGTGCAGACGGATGTGTATATCACGCATACGGATAAAAAAATAACAGGCTACATGAACAATTTCTCCGGCGAAATGTATTACATCTTGCGGACAAACAAAAAAATGACGAGCTTGGTCAATTGTACGGTAGAAAAAATAGAGGAAGGTGCCTATCTCGTGCATGCAACGGGTGCCAAATTTGATATAGGACTGGAAGAGTAAGCGATGAAAATTTGTCTGATTGCCGAAGGATCTTACCCTTTTATCACGGGGGGTGTTTCTAGCTGGATTCATTCCTTAATCACTAGCATGCCAGAGCATGAGTTCATCATTTATGCAATTGGAGCAGAAGGGAAAAACAAGGGAAAATACGTCTACCAGCTCCCCTCGAATGTGGTGGAAATCAAAGAGGTATTTCTGGATGCCTATCTGAAAGAAGAGGCTGCACCGGGCAAGCGTCTGGGCCTTACTGAGGATGAGCGGCAAGCGTTGCTTTCGTTGCTTGATGGGAGCAAGGGTGACTGGCGTGCTCTTTTTTCCGTGTTGTCGGGGAGTAAGGTGCCATCCGTAGCTGAGTTGCTTACAAGCAAGGACTTTTTCGAGGTTATCCAGCGGCTTTGCGAACAAAAATATCCGCAAATCCCTTTTACCGAAATGATCTGGATGATTCGTTCGATGGTCTTGCCGCTATGCCTGGTCATTCAAAACGGCATGCCGCAAGCGGATTTGTATCACAGTGTGTGCACGGGATATGGCGGTGTAGCAGGGAGTCTTGGGAAGTATCTGCATGCAAAGCCGTTTTTGCTGACGGAGCATGGAATCTATACACGCGAGCGGGAAGAAGAAATTATCAAGGCAAACTGGATCAAGGGTCACTTTAAGGATATTTGGATCGACTACTTTCATAATCTTTCTGCATGTGCCTACTCCTACGCGGATGAGGTAATCACGTTATTTGAGCGAAACAAGGAAATTCAGATCGAGCTAGGGTGTGATCCTTCCAAAGTATCCGTGATCCCGAACGGTGTAAAAGTGAGTGATTATGCTGACATCGTGGAGGAAAAAAAGAACGACACAATCACCATTGGTGCTGTTGTCCGCGTGGTACCCATCAAGGATATTAAAACAATGCTGCATAGCTTCGGACTCGTCAAAGAGCAAGTACCACACGCACGCTTTGTTATCATGGGCCCGACGGATGAAGATGAGGAGTACTACACAGAATGCCTGCAATTAGTCGACAGCCTGCAGCTGGAGGATGTTACGTTTACGGGTGCGGTCAATGTAAAAGAGTATCTCGGAAAAATGGACATGCTTGTTTTGACCAGCATTAGTGAAGGCCAACCGCTCGTTATTTTGGAAGGAATGGCATGCAGAAAGCCCTTCGTCACAACGGATGTGGGAAGCTGTCGGGAATTGTTGTACGGCAATGGTGACAACTATGGCAACGCTGGGATAACGGTACCCGTCATGCATTTTACCCAAATTGCCCAAGCGATCATTACGTTGTGTCAAAACGAGCCATTGAGACGGCGTATGGGCAGATGCGGTTTCCAAAGAGTATCGGATATTTACACACATGAGAACTTCTTGGCGGGATATCGCAATATGTATCGGAAATACGAGGTGTAAGAAACATGGCGGGCATTGGCTTTGAACTGAAGAAAATGTTTCGGAATAAAGGGTATTTGTCCAGTGTGAAGGCGTATGCATTTTCTTCGCTGGTCACAGTCGGACCGATGCTGATTTGTATGGTCATGATCACGGTGCTACAGCAGGTCCTGCTTCAAATGAATGTCAGCTATTTGGAGAGGATGTCTTTTTTAGCAGCTGTTGTTTATGCGTTTGTGTTTTCACTGTTGGTTACCTGCGGTTTTTCCATGGTCATTTCTCGCTATATTGCAGACAAAATTTACTTGCGCGAGTATAACGACATCATTGCTTCTTTGTACGGAGTTATGGCTGTTTGCCTGGGCTTGGGGGGAATTCTCGGCGGTGCTTTTTATTGGCTGGCTCCTTTGCCGTCTGGCTTTAAGCTCGTAGCCTACCTTCTTTTTGTGGAACTGATCGTCGTATGGCTGCAATCCGCCTATTTGTCCGCATTAAAGGATTATATGCGAATTATTCGCGGGTATTTGGCGGCTGTTGCCGTTACGCTTCTGGCTGCGTTTTTGCTGGTGAATCTGACTCAATTGGAAAAAGGAATCGCAATGCTGATTTCTTTGGATCTTGGCTTTTTTATCATGATCGTTCTGTCGATGATTCATCTGGAGAGCTATTTCCCCAAGCGGGAGAGGAACTACTTTGATTTCGTGAAGTACGTGAAAAAATACCCAAGTCTGCTGGGCGTTGGTCTCTTTTGCTCTCTCGGCTTTTATGTGCACCATTTTATTTACTGGCTGGGGAGTCCGCTTCAAGAAGTTGTGGCGGATACTTACGTGATTGCGCCGTTTTATGACGTGCCTGCTTTCTACGCTTCCTTGAGCATATTGCCTACGATGGTCATGTTTGTTGTATCTGTAGAGACCGCTTTTTATGAGAAGTATCGAGCGTATTACGGGACGATATTGGGCACAGGCTCGGTGCAGGATATCAAGCGGGCAAAAACTGACATGGTCCAGACATTGATGCAAGAACTTAGCTTCATGATGGAAGTGCAGCTGTTCTTTTCCTTTGTCGCATTGGCTCTGGGAATTACGCTGCTTCCGCACATCGGTTTTACGTCCGAGCAGATGGAGCGGTACAACATCCTGGTTATCGCGGGATACCTGTACGCTGTTATGTTTGTGATCGTGCTGATGCTGCTCTATTTTGACGATCGGAAGGGAGCGCTTGCGGTGACGACCTTATTTCTCATCAGTACGGTTGTCATCACCATAGCGATGCTGCCCCTTCAGAACTACGGTTTTTCATTTTTTATTGCTTCGTTTCTTGGTCTGGTAGCCGGTCTCGGCAGGCTGATCTATTACTTGAAAAATATCGATTATTACACCTATTGCCTACAGCCGCTCTTTGTCAAAGGAAAGCGAATGGAATAGATGGGGACTGATGGATTGGGGAGGACTTAGGGTGAAGAAAAAACGATTCATACTGAGCCTGCTCGTAGCATTAGGAGTTGTATCGACTGGTTGTACACAGAATGTACCTGAACAGCCAGTGTCAGATACCCCGGCAGCAACGAGCCAGGTGGCACCAACTCAACAGATGAATGAGGGACTGATTGAGAATAGAAGCGTATACGATCAGGATGTGGATGGAAGCATCGTCCATTTGTATGTGACGGTAGTCAACGAAGAAAATTCCAAACTGAAGACAACCACCTTTACGGAACTCAATCTGGCTCCTAGCGGACGGAATGAAAAGGGAGAAGATCTCCAGGCTAAAGTCATTATGCAGGAAGGGACGGCGGAGGGGCCAACCCAGGGCTATTTTGGTTTTGGAGAGACGAGAGCGAACGGAACGATTGAGCTACGAGGGGAATCGAGCAGGAGAGCGGAACAAAAATCGTACAAAATCCGTTTGTTCGAAAGTGCCGGATATTGGCGGGATCAGCGCAACATCAACTTAAGCAAGCACAAGTCTGACATGACGCGTGTTCGACAAAAGCTAAGCTTTGATTATTTCGAGCAGATGCCGAATATGACTAGCTTGCGGACGCAGTTCGTTCAAGTAAAAATCAAGGATTTCACCAAAAAAAATCCAGACCGGGACTTTGTTGATTACGGTTTGTTTACTCAAATTGAACAGCCAAACAAAACGTTTTTGCAGGCGCACGGGTTGGACCGGAACGGAAACTTGTACAAGGCAATTGATTTCGAGTTCCATCGCTACGAGGATCAGATCAAGCTGGCAACCGATCCTACCTACGACAAGAAAGCATTTGAAAAAATTCTGGAGATCAAAGGCAGCGAGAACCATGAAAAGCTCATTGCCATGCTGGAGGATCTCCATAATCCTGCAATGAATACGCAGGACTTTTTGGACAAGCATTTTGATCGAGAGAACTATTATACATGGATGGCAGCCAACATGTTGATGGGGAATCACGATACGGCTGTTCACAATTTTTATTTATACAGTCCAAGCAACTCGAACAAATGGTATTTCCTCCCGTGGGACTATGACTCAACATGGGGATTTTTCGAAGAAGAGCTCAAGCGCAGTCCAGAAAAAGGGCTCGGTCAATGGCAGTTTGGTCTCTCCAACTACTGGGTGTCGAACCTGCATCGTCGCATCTTCAAAGACCCGGAAAACATCAAGGCGCTAAACGAAAAGGTTGAGGAAGTCAGCAAGATCATTACGAAAGAGCAAACGGAAAAATACTTGAAGAGCTATTATCCGATTGTGAGCAAATACGTTCTGCAACAACCTGATTTATATAATTTGCCGTTGGATGTCTCCTATTTTCACAATGAGCAAGCACTTCTCTCTGGTGAACCGGAGCGAAACAAAAAGAGATACTATGAGCGCCAAGAGAATCCAATGCCCTTTTTTATGGGAGATCCAAGAAAAGAAGGAGACAAACTCATTTTTTCCTGGGACCATTCCTATGACCTGCAAGGAGACGATCTGACCTACGATTTTGCTGTCAGTTACGACCCTGCGTTTACGAAGATACACGCGCAGGCAAAGGGACTGACAGGAGTCCAATACACGATAAACGATCCGGGAAAAGGTCGCTTTTTCTGGAGGGTGATTGTCCGGGACAGCAAAGGGAACACACAGACGGCATTTGACAGAGTAGAGCCGGAGGATGCGATTTATCATGGGGTGAAGGAGTTTGTGTTGAAATGAAAGGAATACAGAGCACGGGCATCCAGCTCGGCAACAAGCGATTGCGGCATGAGTTGAAGTATTATCTTCGGCTGACCCATTATGAGCCGCTCCGGCAGAAATTGCGTCTGATCGCGACTCCTGACCCTCATTCTGTAAGTGAGGAAGGCTATCATATTCGCAGCCTGTATTTTGATGACTATCACGACACGGCTCTCTATGAAAAAAACTACGGGGTTTTTCAAAGAAAAAAGTATCGCATCCGCATTTACAACAAAAGTGATGCGGTCATCAAGATGGAGCGAAAGAGCAAGTTTGGCGGATACATTTGCAAAGAATCAGCGTCGATTACGCGAGATGAGTATGAACGAATTTTCGCAGGCGATGTTGAGTTTCTGCGGGAGACGGAAAGCGCTGTGCTGCGAGATTTTTATTTGTCGTGCAAGAATCATCTGTTTCGGCCTCGTGTCATTACGGATTATGTTCGAGAGGCGTATTTGGTGAGAGAAGGGAATGTCCGAATCACGTTTGATAAGTACTTGAAGGCAAACGTCAATACGCTTGATATTTTTGACGAACACATCATGATGGTCAGAGCGATTCATCAGCCCATGATGATCATGGAAGTGAAGTACGATCAATTCCTGCCATTCAATATTAGACATTTGCTGCAAAACCTGAGTAATCAGCGGTCGGCTATCTCCAAATATGTCATTTGCAGAGAGGAAACCAAAAAGTACTATAATCTTTAGTGTGAGGAGAAGTCGAGAAACTATGGACACGACCAATACGATTAATTTTCAAGATATCATCAAAAAAAGTGTCTTAAAAATGGACCAATTCGCCAGCATCTCGATCATCGATACCATCATAGGTCTTGTGCTGTCGGGATTGCTTGGTTTGTTTATCTACTATATTTACAAGAAAACGTTTCGTGGCGTCGTCTATACGCACACCTTTAACATCACGCTGGTGGCCATGGCAATGCTTACTTGCCTGATTATCATGACGATTAGTACGAATATCGTGCTCTCTCTCGGGATGGTTGGTGCGTTGAGCATTGTGCGGTTCCGTACCGCCATCAAAGACCCGTTGGATATTGTCTTCATGTTTTGGTCGATCTCGGTAGGTATTGCGACGGGAGCAGGTGTATACCCGGTTTCCGTCCTGGGATCTCTGGTGGTGGCGGCTGTCATTGTCGTATTATCCAAGCGGCAAATGAGAGATGTTGCCTATCTGCTCATTATTACCTATCAGGATCAAGCCAATGACGGGATCAAATACCAGCTGAACAAGCTAAAATACACCCTGAAATCAAAGACAGTCAACAAAGAGATGGTGGAATTGATTGTAGAAGTAAAAATCAAGGGAGATAATACGGCATTTGTTCAGGATATTTCAGAGGTAGAAGGTGTGAAAAACGTATCATTGGTCAGCTACGATGGCGATTATGCACCATAAATGATTCAACAAAAAATCCCTTTCTGACGACGCCTTTACAGGCTGTCAGGAAGGGATTTTTTCTTTGATGATCAGTTCCGTACTTGAACCTTGCCTAGTGTGTATCTTCCGTCCGCTCTTTTTCCTTCCATGGCAAATTGAATGCCCGGTTCTTCTGTATGAGGATCGAGGATAGCCACACAGAGTGTGTATGTTCCTTCTGGTAAATCATCCGGGATATCCAAGCTCTGCTTGACAGTTTTCTTGCCGGGAAGCCATTTGCGGATGTCTTCGTCCGTTTTGGTCTTGGTTACGATATCGCCATCTTCATCCATGAGTGACAGCTCGAGAATCCACGGGAAATAAAAAGGAGCGACACCGAGGTTTTGCCAATCCATCGTTACAGCGAGGCTTTCTCCGGGCTCGACTGTTTTGGCATGTGTCTCTTTGGTGATGGTGAAGCGGTAGCCCATCGTGTTTAAAAAGCGGTTCAAATATTGTTGTTGCTTGCCATCTTTTTCGAACTGTGCAGGTGTATTGGGGCCAAGCCAGCTAATATGCGAAGCTTTGGCTTGTGAGATTACCTGGTTTATCGAGGAGCGAGTAAAGTAGCTAGTTAACGAGTCGGATGGGGAGAACTCTCCACCGCTTGGTGCGTACTTCCAAAAGTCAGGCATGGCAGGCATTTTCTCTTTGGTCAGCCAGGATACATAGCCCTTCTGTATCCAGGACAGGTAGCTGTCTGTATCATCTTTGTTGCCGAACATGTCGTTAAACAGGCCTAGTTTGTACTCCTTGGCGACTGGATGTGGTCTTCGCATCAGTAGCATGGAATCAGGGAAGTTATCCAGATACGGTTGGACGTACTGATCCGTGATTTCTGTCGCAGGGAAAGGAATAGACGTATCGGTATGCCATTCTCCCCAGTGACCGACGCTTCCTAGTTGTATAAAAGCAATGCGGGGATCGTCCTTGTAACGCTCTCCCAGAGCGTCAACCAACTGTTTGTGGTATGTAATGATCAATGGATTGCTGTAGTTGGGACTGTAGCCTTTGCCATAGTCGTTTCGATACCACTCGCCATCTTCAAAGTTGTCATTGTCCCCGCCGATCTCGTTGTATAGCCAATCCGGTATCTCCATGTCCGATTTGTTGTGAGGAATATCCATAACGATACGGAGGATGAACTTGACATCTTTTTCTGTCCATTCCTGAAACCGGATCGCATCTTCGACCTCATCAAATGCATATTCTCCTTTGGTGGGCTCGAGCATCCTCCAGGTAAGATTGGCATAGACGAGGGTATGTGGTTGTTCAAGATTACCCGTCTGTGAGTCGGGAGCCAGTCCCATATACGGGTTTTGGAGCACGTCTTGGGTTTGTTTTGGTGAATAGGTCGCCGTTCCATAACTGGAGGCGGCGGCTGAGGAAGGTAGAATGCAAAAAGCAGCGAGAAGTACGCTGTATAGACCACTTCTGAACTTCATGAGTGCCCCCTAGATCTAGTGAGAGAGTATCATTACTTTTCTTCTGTTTCCTGTTTCCATATGTGATACCACTTGGTGATATGTTCGTTTGCAGCAGAGCCGAGTTCAGTCTCCCACCGAGAGGTTAAGAGTTGATATTGCTCTTCGACTGCCGCATGATCGTCCAAGGAAGCGTACAGCTGCATCAAGATCATGTAGCTGTCTTCTTCAAGCGGGTGCAAATTCTGAATGCGTTGGTTGACGTTGATCGCCTCACGTACTCTGCCATGTCCCAAATAAAAGCTGCTCATTGTTTTGGCGAGCTGCAGCCACATTCTGCGGAGTCTTTCCCGCTCGTACTCTGCCCACAGATAGTCGTAGTCTCCGAAATAATCACCTGTATACGTCGCGAGCACTTGCTCATACTCCTGTATATTGGCAAGAGAGAGGGGGAGTAATTGTTTGAGACGATTCTCCCATTCCTCCACATCGATCGTAGCCGAATCAATCGTCAGCTTATAGCCGCCTTCTAAATTGCCTTTGTTAATCGATATCGTTTGGAGACCATAGCGTTTCAAGGTTTGCCGGATGAGGTAAATCGTCGTATATAGCTGGGTTACGCCTTTGCTCCCATCATAGTCCGGCCACAAAAGCTCGATAAGCGAATCTTTGTCAATCATCTTGTTGCGGTAATGCAATAAATACGCGAATAGCTCACGAGCTTTATTCGTGCGCCACTTGATCTCTTGCGGCTCCTGATTCGGCTGGTGAAACAAAATACTATTGAAGCATTGGATGGAAACGACTGATTCTTCTTTGACAGGCGCGGCTTCTTTCGCGGACTTGATTCGCTCACGAAGACGGTCCATTGTCTTTTGCAAGCGTTGAAGCTGTACGGGTTTCATGATGTAATCCAGCGCGCACAGCTCAAAAGCATCAACGGCGTACTTATCGTACCCTGTGACGAATACAATCTCCGGGGAGTTATCGATTCCTTGCAGACGTTCTCCGATCTCCAGTCCACTGATGCGCGGCATATTAATATCTAAAAAAACGACATCTGGTTGAAGGGATACTGCTTGATCGATCGCTTCGAGAGGATTGGTGTAGGCTCCGACTACCTTAACGCCGCCAACATCTTTTTCCAGCAATCGTTGCAGATGCATCAAGGGTAGTTGCTCGTCGTCTACCAATAAGGCTCTCATCCACTGTCTCTCCTTCAAAAAACGATAAAATACAACAGATTGTCTTACGAATCTGATTAATCGATACTCTCTACTCTATCATCAAAAGAGAGGTTATCCAAACCTTTACGGCGGAAGGAAATGTGAATTTTTAGCAAGTGATGGAGGACAGAACACGCTCTAGCTCGTCAAATGATACAAACCGGGCTTGCCGAAAAACTTCTTTTCCATCCGTAAACAGCAGGATCGCTGGAGCAGTAAATACGAGAAACTCACCGGAAATATTGGGCATCTTCTCCATGGATACCACCATACTTTTCACTTGAGGATATTGTTTTAGCAGTTCTACAGTTCTTGCGTAGGTGACATCGCAAACGCCGCAGTTTGCCGTTTTAATAAACAACAGACTAGTCGGATGACGTTCAATCTCTGCAAGTAGTTCAGTCAGTTCGAGATACTCCTGCACGGTTCGGTATTCCCACCTTTTCTCGCCGATTTTTTACTAGAATAGCACAAAAAATGTTTGCCGCACGGAACGACAACGGATGTACTCTCGAACAAAATCAGTACAAAGTTCGACAAACCTCGTGTAGTTTTGGATTTCAGAAATTTAGGCGAGAGAAGGAAAAATGTCCTGTGCAAAAATCCATAGAAAGAGGCAATGAAAGCGTTTTTTCAAAAAAATATACAAAAAACATGGATATTTTTGCAACAAATTTCTCTAATATACAGTCTGTAATGGTGAAATTTTCCTCAAAAAGCAGGAAGGAGGACATATGGTGTTATCTTGGTATGTCATCATTCCCATTCTTTTCGTAATGGCAGTCGCTATGTATACCGACCTACGCCGCCGTCTCATTTACGACTGGCTGACGCTTCCGGGAATTGTGTATTTTCTCGTTCTGCATGCGTACCTTCATCCAGAGAAATGGCTGACTTATGCGATGGGAGTTATTGTGCTGGGAGGAATTTCATTACTCATGGCGGTGATCAGCAACGGTCAGATGGGCGGAGGGGATATTAAGCTGCTCGCTTTGGTCGGTGCAGCGGTTGGATGGCAAGCGGGGCTGGTCGTGCTCGTGCTTACGTATTTGCTTGCAGGAGTCAGCGTGCTTCCTATGTGGGCCATCGCCAAAATGACAGGCAGGACGAAACTCGAGCGAGAGATCCCGTTGGCCCCCTTTGTTGCGGGTGGGACCAGTCTCATGCTGGTCATGGTTATGTATTCCTAGTGCCTTTCTCATAAGTTTGTTGATTCGCAATCTTGGCAATAAAACGACAAAGAATTTACATGAATGGATTTTTCGAAAAAGAGAGGGAATCTTCTGATGTTGGAATCAAAACGTAGGGCAATCATTTTCCTTGTATTATCATTCCTACTTGCTGCACTTGCGGGCTTTCTGTTTCTGCAAAAAATCAAGGATTTGAATGCGCAACTGGGTGAAATGGTGGAAATATACGAAGCAAATGCAGATATTCCATCTCGGGCACTGATTCAACCCGACCAATTGACGGTAAGGGAAATCCCCAAAAAGTACGCGGATGATTCGTACGTCATCGATAAAGCCAGTTTGAAAAATCAAGTCACGATTGTCCCTTTGTCGAAGGGGGATATCATTACGAAAAACATCATGAAGCCAGCGAACGTTGTTCGGGACGAGAACAACAGGCTCGTGACAGTATTTTCATCGAATAATATCGTCTTCGATCAGGAGTTGGAAGCGCTAGACCGGGTCGACATCATCATCTCGCATGAGGTGAGTGGAAAGCCCGTAACGGAAGTGTTCATGAAAGACGTGCCTGTCGCCATGGTAGCGAAATCGGAGAACAGCTTTAAGGGCGTGGCTTTGGAACTGCCGTTTGAGGAAGCGCCGAAATTCATTCACCAGCAGCATTACGCCCAGATGGTTCGCATTTTGAAAGCGAATGTGGGCAAAGGAGACCTGGGCATTCCTGATCCGTTTGTGGAGCCTGCGCCGGAACAGGCGAAACCGCCTGGCAAACCAGCCAACGCCAAGCCTGGGACACCAGCCGTAACGCCACCTGCGGCACAGCCTGCCGGACAGCCCGCCGTCCAGACACCACCAGCGGCTCCGGTTCAGCCACAAGGCAAACCAACTTCGGTACCACCGCAGCCAACTAATCAACCACCGAAAACCGGAGGGTAAGTCATGAACAAAGATATGAAAATTCTCGTCGTTGCGGATTACGACTCTGTAAAAGACATGCTGAGGGAAATTCTGTCCGTTTACGAACAAGTACGATACACGACTTCCAGCGAAGTAAAAAAAGAAATTGACCGCATTGGGCCCGATGTCGTTTTGCTCGTGCAACCGGAAGACGGAGCAGGAGTAGAGCTGGTGCAGTATATACAAGGCGAGCTGCCGGAGGGCATTGTCATTTATCTCACGGAAAGACAGGATTTTGTCTTGCTGCGAGATGTCGTCCGTGCGGGTGCGGTTGAATACATCGTCATGCCTGATGAGCTAAACCTTTTGTCTGATCGTCTCGACAAAATATCCGATCTATCTCTAATCAAACAGAGAAAAAAGGGCGCGGATGTATCCGGCAAGGCTTTTGTGCGAGGACGGGGGAAGGTGTACTCCTTTTACAGCGGAAAAGGGGGAAGCGGGCGAACACAGCTGGCAACAGGCTTTGCGCAAGCATTGAAGCTGGAATCTACGGCAAGTGTGCTGCTCATCGACCTCAATCTCCAATACGGCGGTGTAGAAACCTTCTTGTCGTTTGAAAACAACCGTACATTGGGCGATCTGATGCCGGTTATGGACGAAATCAACGAATTTCATATTCGCAACGTGGCGCAGAGGGAGAACTATTCCAAGCTGGAGGTGCTGGTCAGCCCGCGGGATGCCGAGACAGCCGAGAATATGTCCGAAGCCTTCGTCACCAGGCTGATCCGCGCCAGTCGCCGCAGTTATGATTTTGTCATTCTCGACTTGCCAACGCATATGAATGAGCTAACCTTTGCCGCTTTGTCAGAGTCGGACATGATTTACTACGTGATGAATCTGGACACACCGTCCGTGCAAATTTACCGACTCGTGGAAGACTTGTTCAGACGTCTTCGGATTGATACGGCAGGCAGGCTCGAAGTGATCGTCAACCAGGTGGGACGGGATAACGAACTGAACGTATCGGATTTGAAAGGATTATTCAACGCTCCGATTACTGCTGAAATCAGCAGAGATCATCAAGGGGTGCAAGCGGCCGTCAATCAAGGCCGACCATTGCAAAAAGAACCGAATGAGAAGAAGCTCTCTCCGGCTGCGAAAGACATCAGAAAATGGGTACTCAAGAAACTGTCATAAAGGTGGGAGTTAGATGGCTTTATTCCGACGCAAGCAAGAGCAGACAGCGCCAGGGGATGAGGCAAAGCAGACGACACTCGCTGCCACACTAGCAGCTCCTTCCTTCAATCCGTATATTGACGAACTGGCTGAGCATTACAAGACCCGACTCTTGCGTGAAACCAACCTGGAGAGACTGACTAGTCTACGTTCAGATGAGATGCGTCTCGCGATCGAACGTCTCGTATCACAATACATGTCGGAAGAGAAAGTAGTCATTCCACGAAATGAAAAGGACATACTGCTGACTCGTCTGATCAATGAATCAGTGGGGCTTGGGCCGCTCGAACCGCTGCTCGCAGACCCGGAAATCACGGAAATCTCGATTAATGGGCATAGCCTTGTTTACGTCGAGAAGCGGGGAAGGCTCGAGTTGACCGATTTGAAATTTCGCGATGAGGAACATTTGCGGCATATTGTAGACAGGATTGTCGCACCGCTCGGCCGCCGAATCGACGAAAGCTCACCGATGGTCGACGCCCGATTGAAGGACGGAAGCCGCGTGAATGCGGTCATCCCTCCGATTAGTCTGAATGGGACGCTCGTTTCAATTCGTAAATTCCGCAAAGAGCCGTATTTAATGGATGACCTGATGCAGTTTGGTTCCTTCAGTGAACCGATGTCCCAGTTTATTCAAGCCGTAGTGGAAGCCAAAATGAACGTCCTGATCTCAGGCGGTACGGGGAGCGGTAAGACGACGTTGCTCAATGCGACAGCAAAAGCCATTCCTCACTATGAACGTGTCATTACGATTGAGGATTCGGCCGAGCTGAAGCTGACTCACCCCAACTGTATTGGGATGGAGGCACGCCCGCCCAATATGGAGGGAACAGGAGAAGTCACCATCCGTCAGCTCGTGCGAAATTCCCTGCGGATGAGGCCAGACCGAATCATCGTCGGGGAGGTACGGGGTGCGGAAGCATTTGACATGCTACAGGCAATGAATACGGGACATGAAGGGTCGCTAACAACGGTACACGCCAATTCACCGCAGGATGCTTTCAACCGTTTGGAAGGGATGGTCGTCATGGCAGGGATGGATTTGCCCTCCACAATCGTCCGTGAATATATCGTCAGTGCGTTGGATATCATCGTCCAGGTCACACGCCTGTCAGACGGGACACGTAAAATCGTTTCGATTTCGGAAGTAGCGAAAACGGAAGACAAACGTGTGGAGGTCAACGAGATTTTTCGTTTCCAGAGGAAGGGAATCGGCGAAAAAGGGGAAGTGCTAGGTTACTTTACGGCAACCGGGGTAATCCCGCGGTGCTTGGAGAGGCTCCAAGTTTTTGGAATCAATCTGGATGAATCCATTTTTAGGGGGGAAGGAGGGAAGCAGCGTGACCATGCCTATTCTGTTTAGTCTTGCGGTGTTGTTCGGCATCTGGGGCATCTACGAGTATCTCGGTTATAGGGCCAAGAAGACCGAATGGAAAAAGAAAGCGGAAGAATGGTTCGAGGTAAAGGGGAAACGAAAAAGTGTCGTCATCGTTTGGGGAGATAAATTTGACCAGACGCCCTATGCCAAGGAAATCCAAAAAAAGCTGATCAAAGCGAACTTCCCGCTTGCACCCTCGGAGTTTTACGGAATTTTGATTGTAGGGACTATGGGACTCACTTTCTTACTCAGTAACGTGGTGAATATTCCCTTTCCTTACAACATCATTATTGGTGCAGCGGTGATGTATCTCATACAGAACGTGTTGTTCTTCGTAAGACGAAATAAGTACCAGGAGCGGTTGAACGAACAGCTGTCCGAGGTGTGCCGGCTTTTGGCAAACTCATTGCGGGCAGGCCTTACGCTCTCACAGGGGATCACACTTGTTGCAAAAGAGATGAATTACCCTGCTGGCGAAGAGTTCAGCCGCATGGCGCGCGAGCTGCAGCTTGGCGTTAGCTTTGACCGCGCGCTCTCTGATATGGAAAAACGGATACCGACACGGGATTTCCGTATCTTTACTGCTACGCTATTGATTCAACGGCGTGCAGGGGGGAATTTGAGCCAAGTGCTGCAGGAAATGGCGGAGACATTGGAGGATCGCCGCATTGTGAATCAGGAGATTAAGACGATGACGGCAGAACAGCGATACGTCTCCATCTTGGTGCCGATTATGCCGATTGCCCTGGTACTGATGATGAACATGATGAACGAAGGCTTTATTGATCCGTTGTTTTCCGGATTTGGTCTTTTTCTTCTGGGGTTGTTCGTAATCGGAACTCTTCTGTCCTATATCCTCGTAAAGAAAGTGACCAACATAAAGGTGTGAAAACATGGATGCTCTCATAATTACATGCGTGTTCTTGTTTCTCTTGCTGTTCGCCATCTGTCTGAAGGAGTGGTATCGCTACTCCATCGAGAAGCAAAAACTGCTCACACATGTCCATGAGGTGACCGGACACAAAAACTACGGGGTACGCAAGAAGGAAACCTCATCCGAACGCCTGGTCAAACGCCTGCTTCGGTATGGAGACGACTATGCAGTCATGGGTCAGCGCATCAACTTTTTTAGTGAGTCACATGAGGTTGAGGACTGGCTTCTGAAGGCTGGACGCCCGTTAGATTTGACAGTTGCCCAATTTCAAGGAGTCAAAATATTCATGGCTTTGCTCGGCATCATTGCCGGCGCGTTGTTTTTCATTCTAGGCTTTCCCTTGTCGCATCTGGGCCTGATCGGATGGCCGTTGATTGGATACTTTCTGCCCATCCTTCTGCTGAAGAACAAAGCCCGTGATCGTCAAAATCAGCTTCGTTATGACCTGCCGGAATTTCTCGACACCGTGAGCGTCACCCTGCAAGCGGGGGTAAGTCTCGATCAGGCATTGCGCGAAGTCATCAAGTTTTTTGACGGACCGATTCGGGAAGAGTTTTCCCGTTTCAATCAAGAGCTGGATCTGGGTGTACAGAGGGAAAAGGCGTATGAACAACTGCTTCGACGCAACGATAATCCGGAGTTTCAAATGCTGATCAAAGCGCTCATTCAGGGGATGCGCCTGGGAGTACCGATTGCTGTCACGTTCAAGGCACAGGCCGAAAACATGCGAAGAATCCGTAAAGAGCTAATCAAGGAAAAGGCGGCCAAGGCGTCACCGAAAGTAACCCTGATCACCACGTTTGTCGTGACTCCTACAGCGATTATCCTGATTGGCGGTTTGATGGTATTGAATATTTTAGAGAACCTCGATTTGTTCTCTGGCATCATGCCATAATGTATGTTTTGACTTTATGGGAGGTGATGCCCGTCACAAAGATGGGATGAGTAGTAATGTGAATCATTTGTCTTATCAAATTCATTTTAACCATGAGGGGAGAAGATTTTTTATGAAAACCATGATGCAAAAACTGTATGTAAAAGTCCAAGGAGCCCTGCAAAATCAGAAAGGTGCTCAAGCCATTGAATGGATCGCGCTGGCAGGTGTGGTGATCGCCGTATTCGGAGCAGTAATTACTTACTTCAAAGGTAATCCTGACGGTGTGGGAAAATCAATTGGTGAAACGCTTGGCAATATCATCGGAGACTTGGATGGGAAGTAATCTGAGTGAATGCTGTTTGGTTACAAACATTGGAAAAGTTGGCGGTGAAGGGCTTTCCTTCACCGCCACACATACATAGTAAATCTGTAGGAAACAGGAGGTAGCAGTCGATGAGATTTGTGAAGGGAATTGTTGCGGCCATCCTCCTTTTTAGCCTGCTAACGGCGTGTTCTCAAGAGGCAGGAAATCAACCGGAAACTCCACAGACCACGGATGGGCAGCCACCCTCTATTCCATCAGGCACAGAAACACAACAGCCTCCAGACAAGACTGGTGAAACGAACACCGAGATGAGCAGAGAAGAAAAAATAAAAGCGCTGGAGGCAATGGTAAAGGCTGGCCCCCTGCTAAAACGGGAAACAACAGAGGATTTTTTGAACACTCCTCCTGGGCTTTTTGCGGGGAAGTCGTATGACGACAATAAGGAAGAGATAGAAACGGAATTAAAGAAATTCCCTTATATTGAAAATCCAGACGAAGAAATCGCGAATCTGTATTACCTTGCCCTCTTGGGGTTGTTCGCGGAGAGCTATCCCGATCCGCAACAAATTATTGATGATATGAAGCTGGATTATTTCGGAAGTCCGGAAATCGAAGATCCTCGCTACCAGTACAAGGAAAACTACAATGTGGAGATTATTCTTGACGCAAGTGGCAGCATGGGTGCAATGGCGAACGGCAAGACAAGGATGGAGGCTGCCAAAGATGCCATCAGAGCCTTTGCTGAATCATTGCCGCCACAGGCCAATGTAGCTCTGCGTGTATACGGACATAAGGGTAGCGGGAAAGAGTCCGATAAAGCGCTCTCCTGCGGCAGCAGTGAGTTGGTATACGGAATGCAGCCTTACAACAAAGAAAAATTGCAGAGTTCCTTGAATCAGTTTCAGCCTGCGGGATATACCCCGATTGCCTACTCCTTGCAGGAAGCAATGAAGGATTTGAGCAAATTTTCAGGGGACAAAAACACCAATATGATTTACCTGGTTAGCGACGGTATCGAAACATGCGGCGGAAACCCAGCCGAAGCAGCAAAACAACTTTCCCAATCAGCGATTACTCCGATTATTAACGTAATTGGTTTTGGCGTGGACGGCCCAGGGCAGCAACAGTTAAAAGAAGTGGCCAAGGCAGCAGGAGGTCGCTACGTCCTGATTCAGGATCAAAAAGAACTGCAGGAAGAATTCAATCGTGGGAAAGAGATTGCAGACAAATGGAAAAAGTGGAAAGCAGATGCGTCCTATCAGGCTTTTGACACGCGCATATCACGTAAGACAGACATCAGTTCGTTCGCAGCAGACTGGAGAATCATTGCTGGCGATGAAAGCTACAATATGAATTCTGCCATTACGACCATGGGTGCGGATGACATGATTCCAGATGAACTGGCCAATCGTCTCCGAACCATGAAGGACGAACAGAAGGATATAGCCAAGAAAAAGGCGGACGAATTGGAGGACTTTCTGGATTCCTTGAACGATAAATCCTATAAGGAAACCGTGAATGCGATCAACAAGAAGTTTACGCAGAATACGAAAACGAACTAATGTCGAAATCTCCAAAAGGAGGTTTGTGAAGTGAGGAAATGGATTAGAGGCCCAATTGCAGCGGCTACCTTTGCTTTTCTGATTCTTATGATGAATCTGCTTCCGCTTGCGGCTCTGGCATCATCTGTTAACCTGCAAGCGCCGAATTACAATGCGCCAAATTGGCAGCAACCGAACATGCAGGCACCAAATTGGGAACAGCCGAACATGCAGGCGCCCAATTGGGAACAGCCGAATGTGCAAGCTCCGAACTGGGAGCAGCCGAATCTGCAGGCACCGAACATTCAAGCACCGAACTGGCAGCAGCCAAATCTGCAGGCTCCAAACGTCAATCAACCGGACCTGCAAGCGCCGAATGTCAATCAACCGAACCCGCAAGCGCCAAACGCAACCGCCCCGACAACGAATATAGAAATGCAGGCACCCGGCGCAAACTCTGACGGTTCGAAGCCGATGACGGAGACGCTGGGATACGGTGCAGTCAAATGGACGTTCAAAGACGTAATGGGCGGTACGCTGGCATACAGCGCTGATTTGCTGATGAACGGCGAAGTAGATATGGCAGCGGGACTTCGGGGCAAAGGCATGTTAATGGGAGACCTGGCCATAAAAGGCCTTGATCTTGCTTTCAAGAATACGCCGTATGTAGGTACTGTAACAGGCATGGGTGTTGATACACTCGACGGGATGAACGCTTGGGCCAACTATCAGTTTGTGTTGGCGCAATTGCCGAATAACAGCTTCCGGGATATTTTCCAAGGCGGTCAGCTAACGAATTCGGCAAATCCATCTGGCGTCAGAATGCCGGGGATCGTGAAAGGCTTGAATGTTGGCATAGCAGCCATCAGCCTTCCGTTTGATGTTATTGATACATTTGGAAGCTTTGGAATGGCGTTTGATCCAAGCCAGAATGAAGCTACACAAAATGAAAAATTCGTGGATGGAGTCGGTAATTTCGGCAGTGTGCTGATGGACGCAGGGGTCATTGCTTCCGTCATACCAGGCGGGCAGGCAGTAGGTGGTGTGCTTGTTGTCACTGGTGCCGTTTTATGGGGCTTGAGCAAACTTGTAAAGTACGCTGACAAGCTAGCCGGCGGCGCGATTACTCGTGGAATCCGGGATGGGGTCGGCAAAGCTGTTGGCTGGGTGAAATCCTTATTTGCGTGACGGAGGTCCTTTGCTATGAAAGTCGTGAATACACCACAGATACAGGCTCAAATCGAGCGGCATAAGCGTTTTTTAGAGAGGACGGAGCTGTACAATTACCCAGCCTACGTAAACGGACAATATTACTACCATGTAGCGTACTGGAAATGGGGGAAAAAAGACGCTGTCGGGTACTTGGTGCTGCGACCGGATGGTGAAGTGGTTCACCGCAATGAAGCAGAGCCTGTTGTGAAACTGTTTTTGGTGCATGCACATGCAGGGCGCAAGATTAAGAACAATCTGGCCATTGATAAAGAGAAGCCGATCGAGATGTACGAGCAAAAATACGAGTATCTGAGGGCGCTTTTGCCCAGCTGTCAGGATAAGATGGACACGGTGCTTCGGCAAGATGCAGAGAAGCTGATCGACGTTTGCAAAACCATGATGGAAAGCCGGGACCAGTTGCGTGCCATTTATGCTCGAGGGATGGACCTGCTCAATCAATTTTTCGCGCGCAATTACGTCATCGCCGGAGAAGAAACGGCATTGCGGGATGTGTTATTTGAATCCGACTACATTTTGTATGATCGCATTCGCAGACAAGTGCTGATCAAAGACTCGGTGGATCGGCTTTACCAGTTTTTCCAATCCAATCGAGTAGAACTAGACCGGGTACAGGAGCAGAAACGAAAAAAGCTGAGCGACTTGCTCTCTGTATACAAAGACAAAACACTGCGAAATATTGCCGATGAATCCGTGAAAAGCTTTGAGACGCATACGACAGGGAAACATGAGTCTTTCCATTCGGTTGAACAGTTGCGGGAGGCCCACGAGAAGCTTAATATGACCATCTTGGAAAACGGGCTGATGGATAAACTGAGAAACCCTTAACAGGAAAGGTGAGAGAAACCCATATGCATCCCTTCAAAGAAAGCATTCGTTTTTATGCACGGAATATCGAGTCTTTGTTGCTCTTGTCCGCCGTGCTCGTGGTTCCGTTTTTTATCATCCACAACTTTACGCTGAACTACCTGAATTTGATTGCGGCGATTACGGGCGCCAAATTCGTCGCAAGCTTTTTCAATCTGTTTTTACTTCTTCTGTTTTTGCTGATCCTCCAGATTCCTTTCGCCCAGTATGTCCAAAGCGATCTGGACGGCGATGAGCGTCCGATTCGAAAGGCATTTCGGACTTTTTTTGAACACAGCTTTTCCGTATTCGTATTTGGGATCGTGTTTAGCTTTCTTGTCTCTTCAGGAATGATGCTGTTCATGATACCTGGGTTGATTCTTATGGTCTTGTTCTATTTGACACCGTTTTTTGTGGTGCTAAAAAAACAATCGGCTTGGCGCTCTTGGCGGGCTGCCATGGAAATGGGCAAAAAGCATTTCTTCCAAATCTTTGGCCTGTTGCTAATGGTGAGTGTGGTGGAATGGCTAATCAGTTTGGCGGGCTTGTTCCTCGTCACGTCTATTACGGCAACCTTCGGGGCGGTTATGTTTATTGAGTTGTTGCTCAATGTGATTGTTCTTCCGTTTTTTGCGGTCATGTTCATGATGTACGTGAATAAATGGAAGGATGAGGCGGCAAGAGCGGAAGCAGCTGTAGCAGGGGGAATGCTGCTCGATGAAAGGTAGCTTGCAAATAAGTTCGAGAGGAGATGAGCGAAGAATGCGCCTGAAGAAGATCGTTTCCAATGAAAAGGGCTCGGTCACCGTAGAGTTTATCGCCATACTGCCGTTCGTCTTTCTGATCATGCTGATTTGCTGGCAGTTTCTTGTGGGAGTCTACGGCGTAATTATCTCGCAGTCGGCGGCAAATGAGGCGGCGAAGGTGTACGCCATAACGGGGAATTCGGGAGAAGCCATGCAAGCTGCCAAAAACGTGGTGAACGCGGCAGGAGGCTACATTTCCTTCAATGATTGTGATATCACGGGGAATGGTAGCGGATATTTTACCGCCAAGGTCGGCGTACAGATGGAACTGGCGTTTCTCCCTGACTGGCTATATATCGAGAAGGAAGACCGATATATCTCCTTCGATCGAGAAATGAAGAGCAGGGTGATGAACTAGATGGTACGTATACTGCGTCACTTGCAAAATGAACGTGGAAATATGACGATCTTCACCCTGACGATTTACTGGTTTATCTTCATGCTGGTATTTGTTGCGCTTTTCAACTTTTCGACCATTTTTGTAGACAAGGAGCAGGCGTCGAACAGTGCGCAACAGGCGAGCATTGCGGCGGTGAAGGATATTTATGATGAGATGGATGCGGCTATTAAAATATATGATTTGTCACCCAAACGGTATTATGACGAAAATTATCTCGATCCCAGACTAGCAGTTGCCAGGAGCCAGCTGAGAGCATCGCACCCCGATTGGTCTCATAGCGAGATTGAATACGGTGCGATTGACTCGGTATTAAGCAGCGCATTGCCAGGCGATGTTGAGTTGCAGACTTATGTCTACGCTGGCTTGCAAACGGCAACAGCAAAAATTCCTGGAGTGGTTGCTAAAGTGCTTTCGGATAACAAGGCAACGCTCAGCGGATCGTCCGTCAAATTGTTCAACAGTGACAATCGGATTGAAGTAAAAACTTCTGTAAAGTACGAATCGGAATCGATGGGCTTTGAATTCATTCCTGCCTATTCCGAGCAAATCTACCAGACAGGTGAAAGCAGACGGATCGGTTTTATTGATGAAGTAAGCGGATGGGTGAATCCGCATATTCCTATGTAGGAACGGCGAACATTGGAGGAAATGGCATGACAAGAAAGCTACAAAAAATGCAACTGCTCATCCGAAAGAAAAACGCGGCGATCTGATTAACAAGGCAACATGGCAACTAGGCAAGGAGGATATGACCGAATGCGTAACACCAAAATACGGATGGCGCTCTTGATCAACAGCATCTTGATCATGCTTCTGCTAACCGGCTGTTCTCTGGGGGCAGTAGGAGCGGGTGCAGGGCTCGGAAAAAATCAATGGCCGCAGACGACACAGGAATTGATTGCTTCACAGCCCGGACCGCTTGCTGGCACGCAATTTTTCCACGCAGCTTATCCGCATCGAGCGCAGATCATACAGATTTTGGATAAAATGCCTACCCTGGTCGACGGGATGAATGATGCTTACTTGGATTTGTACTGGAATCAATTGCTCACCCTGTTCTCCGAAGATTACCTCAGTCCCCAAATGGTTGTAGACCGCTGGAGAATGGCTTCGTATGGAAGTCCGGACATCGAGGACGCCCGCTTTCAGTTTCGGGAAAATTTCAACGTAGAAATCATCCTGGATGCAAGTGGCAGCATGGCTGGGAAAATTGGGGACAAAACGAAAATGCAGCTCGCCAAGGAAGCGATCCAGGAATTCGCGGAAGCACTGCCTGAAGAGGCGAAAATCTCGCTGCGCGTGTATGGACATAAGGGCAGCAATGCAGATGAGCATAAGCAGCTTTCCTGCGGCAGCAGTGAGATGGTCTATCCATTGCAAGCCTACGATGCAAAAGGTCTTGAGCAAGCACTTGACATGTTTGAGCCGACAGGCTGGACATCCATTGCGCACTCCTTGCGTCTCGCTCAGGAGGATTTGGCGGGATTCGAAGCGGATAAAAATACGAATGTCATCTATCTGGTCAGTGACGGTATCGAGACATGTGATGGCAATCCAGTGGCAGTAGCCAAGGAATTGTCCCAGTCCAAAATCATGCCGTTGCTAAACGTCATCGGCTTTGACGTGAATGCAGAAGGGCAGAAGCAGTTGAAAGAGATTGCCCACGCTTCAGAAGGTTTGTATGCAAATGTGACGAACCGTGAGCAGTTCAAGCAAGAGCTGGAACGTGCGAAAGAAATTGCCCAGAAGTGGGAGCAGTGGAAACGGGATGCTTTGACGGAAGCAGACGCTGTCTTGATCGACCGCAAAAAATGGGTGGATGCTTACGACCGGGACTGGTACGAGAAAAACTGGCGGGAGAGCCTGAACATCGGAATGGCGATCGAGTATTTGTCTGCAAGTGGCAAGATTGGCAATGAAGCGAGGGAGTATCTTACTGGGAAAAGGCAAGAAAGAGAAGCGTTGGCTACACAGTCCAAGGAAGAGCTGACCAATTACTTGGTGAGTCTCACAACCGAGACCTATCAGGAAATGAGAGAGGAAATTGAGGATAAATACAGTGGAAACTAACAGCAATGGGTTCTCTGTACCAAAAGCGACTGCTTGTCGCAACGGAGAACCCACTGTAAATGGAAAGGGTGAGGGTGCGTCAATCATACGTGAACGTAACGACCTGTTTCAGGCCAGGGTCCACTCCGATTGCCACGTCTTTCAGGCCATCTGTGTAATAAAAGTACCGCTTGGCGTCATTGGAATGAGCGTCAGAAGCTTTCACCAATTGGAAGTCGTTTGAAGCAAGCAGGTTTTTCGAGCGGATAAAATCAGATGCCGTCTTTTCCAAATCTGCTTCTGTCATCGTTTTTGTCGCCACTTCTCCGTTTATTCCAATAATGTCAATCGACAGGGAAAGAATTTGTTTTGATCTCGGTTCGATGATCGCGTGAAACCCATGGACATCGCCGTTCACAGGTTCGCGTTTCAGTATGGCGTGAACAGGGACTCCTCTGTATACCGAATTGGTTGGGTCCTCCAGCGTGATTTCCCGATCAGTCGTATCGACATCCACCTGATAATATTGTCTAACAGCGGCTGCAGCGATTTGCGCCGCTTCGTCTTTTCCGAGACCTAGCACTGCATCTGGTGAGCTCGAGGAGCATCCCATTAACAGAAAGACGAGAAGCGCCGTGCCCAGCCATGCGAACTTTTTCATTGTGAACCCTCCAGCCATCCCAAGTAATACGTGTAATCTTTTTTTATCCTAACAGGGATTGTTTCGACTCCCTATCGATAAACCTTTCCATTACCTTACGATGTTGTAAGCTTTGAGAAAAATGTAGGGAGTGACAGGACTTTGGGTAAAAAAGACGAAAAATTCGGAGTATGAGCAGTGTATATGAAAAACGAGGGGGCAAATGGAATGAACACCATCGAGCTGAATCAAGCGCTTCAAATGTATGTGAGGACAGAGACCTTTCCCGTAGGAGTTAGCATTCGAAAAGAAGAAGCCGCTCTGCCGTCAAAGGCAAAGCGACCTGTCCGTGATCTGGGTTATCCGATAACCATTTGCCAAGCTGTCGGTTTTTCACGGCGTTATGGTTGGAGCATCGCAATGAATGGAGCCGATCTGTCCTGTCCAATCGCCCAGGTGGCTTTTGGCTATGAAGAGCAGCCAGCATTTTATACAGAGGGACATCTCGCCTGTGGAATGTATACAGATTCATTGGAAAATGGGGCGAAAAGTGAGCAGGATGTCCCGAAATTTTCAGCAGAAGAAAGCGGCTACTACGTATCGTTTCCGCTGGATCGGGCAGAAATTGAGCCAGATGTCGTCGTGATTTACGGCAATGCGGCTCAGGTCATGCGATTGGTGGCGGGGATGCTGTACAAGCGCGGTGGATCGATTCCGTCCACCTTTTCCAGTCGGGCCGACTGTGCGGACATTGCGATCAAGCCGATCCAGACGGGACAGCCGCAAGTGATCGTACCGTGTTATGGCGACAGATTGTTTGCCCAGACACAGGATCATGAGATGGCCTTCAGCTTTCATTTCCGCGATGCCGCCGAGCTGGTGGAGGGATTAGCGGGAACGCAAAAAGGCGGAATCCGTTACCCGATCCCGTCCTTCTTGCGCTATCAGGCTGAGTTTCCGCCGACCTATCAAAAGCTTGCTGGGATGTTTGGAGAAAAAAACTAACCCTTCAGTCGGTTGAGCTGGAGCAGATGATGGCGATAGTGCATTTCTACCACGGCAAACCATTCCTTTGCGGTCAGCGAACCGAAGGCTGGGTGAGCCACCGTGTGATGCACAGGAATTTCGTCCAGAGTCGGTTCCAGCTCTTTCATTTGTGCGAGCACGCTGATGAGTCCATCACGCAATTGCTCCTTACTCTCTGGTTGTGCAGGTGTGTACTCAGGGGAGGCAGGGACTTTCACGCGAACGGGAAGCAAGGAGCCTTGAGCAAATATCGTCTGCCCGATTTCAGATTTTTCGGTACCTGCTTCGGTGACAGCAGGTCCTCCTTGTCTGCACTTCTCGACATTTCCCAGATGAAAATACCGGGCAGATTGGATCAAGTGAAGGTACATTTGACCGATCGACCATTCCTCTTCACTTGGTTTTTGCAAGAGTTGTTCCATGGTGAAGCCTTCTAGTTCATGCAGATAGTGGTTTGTCACGTCTTCGAATTTGGTTACGATTTCTTTTGTATTCATGGGCGAATCAGCTCCTCTTGGTTTTCTTGCTTTTATCATATAAAAACGCTACTGACAGCAGTATGTCAGTAGCGTTCGAATAATTTTTTGGCTTCTTCGCGTATTCGGCTGCGCAAGGATTCAGGCGTAAGAACAACCGCATCTGCCCCCAACCCAAGTACCCAAGACAATATTTCTTCGATTTGTCTGACGCGCAATCTAACGAGAATGCCGTCCGGATGCTCCGTAATCTCTTCGATAAAAAAATTGCCCGATTCTTTTACCCGATCAGCGATAGCTGCGCTGATGACGATCTGCACCTCCAGTGACCGATCATCGAGAGGCTGGTAATCAGCAAAATGGAAATGGTCAGGGAGGATAAAGCGGTCTTCCAAAACGATCAGGCCGCTCATGCGTGACAGGCGGAATCGACGAATATCCTGTCGCAGATCGCAATGAGCGAGCAGTATCCAAGAACCACGAACCAGCACGAGACCATATGGAGCAACATCACGCACTGTTTCACGATCATCACCCTCCCCAGGCGTGCCCCTCCGATAGCGGAACCGCACCTTCTGCTCACTAATGATCGCATCGTGGAGGAGCTGCGCATGCGCTTTTTCCTGTTCGCGCAGATCGTTTGCTCTGGGGCTTACGAGGCGAAAGGTTGAACGGATACGTCTGGTTTGTTCGCCTACATCCGCCGACAGAATCGCTTCGACTTTGCGTTGTACGGCTCTTGCGCTATTTCCAAAGTTTTGGTCAAATGCTTGCTCGACCAAGTCTGCTCCGATTAAGAGTGCAACGGCTTCTTCTACGGAGAAGCTGACGGGCGGCAGAAAATACCCTTCCATTAACGAATATCCCTGACCCGGTGCCCCAACGATGGGGA
This sequence comes from Brevibacillus sp. AF8, assembly GCF_021270385.1. Lineage (NCBI taxonomy): Bacteria > Bacillati > Bacillota > Bacilli > Caryophanales > Paenibacillaceae > Brevibacillus > Brevibacillus sp. AF8. The sequence goes on from NZ_JAGQDN010000022.1 coordinate 59,678, forward strand.
CGCCGGCTTCGCTCAATGCCTGCATATCACGATAAATCGTCCGGACGCTTGTCTCGAAAGTCGCGGCCAAATCTTCTGCGCGTAGCGTACCTTTTCGCTGCAGTTCCAGAACGATCGCCAATAGACGGTCTGTTTTATTCATGCTAGGCTACTGACCTCCTCTCTATCCAGTTAAGCAACTTTATAAAAATGAATGGACTTCTTTAAAATTATTTTAGATTTACCCTACTTTTTATTTTAACAGTTTTCCCTATCCTACATGTGTAAGTGAAGGAGGAAGCTGTCAATGAAAAAGAGGGTTTTTTGGCTTGTCATTTTAGCGCTGTTCGGATATATCGTTTTTCAAAAAATAACAGAAGGACCACCTAATGTTGGCGGATATATCGAAACAGTGGGAGAGGCTACCGGTGTGGGTGTGGAGTACCAATCGATACAAATAACAAAAGATCAAATTTATCAGGGAGACCTTCTCTTGGTCAATAAAGACTATCCGGTTCATGAGGCAGGGGTAAAAAACGATGTGGTTCGGTTGTCTGAGCATGAAGAACTGTTACAAGGCTATACTTTGCTCGACCATAGACTCGAAGTGTCGGAGCGTGTAGCCAAAGAATTTTTGGAGATGGTCAAAGCTGCGCAACAAGATAACGTGAGTCACTTTATCCTGAACAGCGGTTATCGAGGTAAGGAAGAACAAGAGAAGCTGTATGAAGAAATGGGGCCAGCGATCGCGATGCCAAGCGGTTATAGCGAACACAATGTAGGTTCCGCGCTGGATATTGGATCGACGCAAATGAAAATGGAGCACGCCCCTGAAGGCAAGTGGTTAGAAGATCATTCTTGGAAATACGGTTTTATTTTGCGCTACCCAAAGGACAAGGTAGCCATTACAGGAACGGTATTCGAGCCTTGGCACTTCCGATATGTCGGTTTGCCGCATAGCGCGATCATGAAGCAGAATAACTTTTCGCTGGAAGAATACCTGGATTACCTACGAGAAAAAAGAAGTATCTCCGTGACAAACGATGGGAAGATCTACGAAATTAACTACTACCCTGTCGATCAAGAGATGACGATCAAAGTACCGATTTCGAGCAACTATGAGATTTCGGGTGACAACATGGGCGGCGTGATTGTGACAAGCTACGTGAACTAAAGAAAGAAGGAGTGAATCTAATGAGGAAATTGACTGTCGCGATTTTGTTTGGGGGATGCTCCTCGGAGTATGAAGTATCCCTTAAATCTACGAGTTCGGTGCTGGAGAGCTTGTGTCTGGAAAAATACGAGGTGATTTTGCTAGGAATTACGAGGGAAGGGCAATGGCTTCGATATACCGGCAACATCGAAAGCATTCGGAATGACAGTTGGCATCAAAGTGAGAAGTGTGTGCCTGCCTTTCTCTCTCCTTGCAGACAAGTGCGGGGAATTGTTGCACAGGAGAACGACGCCATGACGGTCACAAAGGTTGATGTGGTATTCCCGATTTTGCATGGCAAAAACGGAGAGGATGGAACGGTGCAAGGGCTATTGGAACTCGCTGGAATTCCTTTTGTCGGTTGTCACACGCTATCCTCCGCGATTTGTATGGATAAGGATATCGCCCACACGCTGGCGGAAAGCTCCGGTATCAAAACGCCAAGATCCGTTACCGTTTATCCAAATACGGACCTTGCAACTGTTCAAGCTGCCACCGAACCACTGGGATTCCCTTTGTATGTCAAACCGGCAAAGGCAGGGTCCTCCATTGGAATTACGAAAGCATACAGCCCATCAGAATTGTTCTTCGGGATAGAAAACGCCCTTTTGCATGATGAAAAAGTGGTCATCGAGGAAAACATCGCGGGATTCGAGGTGGGCTGCGCGGTACTCGGAAATCGTGAGGTCATTGTGGGGGAAGTGGATGAAATCGAATTGTTCCAAGGCTTCTTCAATTACACAGAAAAGTACTCATTGGAGACTGCCCATATCCATGTCCCAGCAAGAATCGACGACGAACTCGCCCATAAAATCAAGCAAACAGCCACCCATCTCTATCAGGTTTTTGGCTGTCGTGGCTTTGCTCGCGTGGATATGTTTGTCACACCAGACGGAGATATTGTGTTTAACGAAGTGAATACGATCCCGGGCTTTACCTCGAAGAGCAGGTATCCAAGCATGCTGCGTGCTGCGGGGATTTCTTATAAAGAGCTTCTTGATACGTTGATTATGCTAGCGTTGGAGGAGGTCTAACCGATGGTACAATCTCATGTCTTTACGGTTACGTTGAACAGCGACAATCTGCATCACGGCCATCTGATATTGGTGAATCGCCAGTATCCGATCCGCTGGCAAACAGACGACGGTATCCTGCTGAACCGCATGCGGCTGATTGACGGAGCACACAGCAATATGATGATGGAAAACACGGCTGCCCAGATGTTTGCCAAGCTGCTGAAAGCCTGCAACGCAGAGCATACAATTGTCCCTGTTAGTGGTTTTCGCAGCAAGACGGAACAAAAGTATATTTATGATCAATCCCTGCTCGAAAATGGACGGGTGTTTACCAGTCAATATGTAGCGCGCCCGAATGAAAGTGAGCATCAGACAGGGCTTGCGATAGATGTTGGGGAGAAAAAGGAAGTAATCGATTTTATCTGCCCTTCTTTTCCCGACCATGGCGTATGCCGAATGTTTCGCCAACGTGCCAGTCAATATGGGTTTATCAAACGCTACGACAAAGACAAAGAGCAGCTAACAGGGATTTCGGATGAGCCTTGGCATTTTCGGTATGTGGGCTATCCGCATGCTGTTTTGATGGAAAAGCTCCAGCTTTGTCTGGAAGAGTATATCGAGTATGTGAAAAACTATGAATTCCATCAGGAGCATTTGCTAGTAGATGATGAGAGCATTGAAATCTACTATGTAAAAGCTATCGATACAGATACGCACATCCCAGTTGTGGCTGGTGAGAGCTACGAAATATCAGGCAATAACGTGGATGGCTTTATCATTACGGTGTTTCATCAGGAGGCACGTAATGAACGCGGGTAATGAAAAGCAGTATGGTGGGCTGGATCAATTCCGAATCATTGCGGCGATTCTTGTCATCGCAATCCATACTTCTCCGCTACTGTCTATAAGCGAATGGGCTGACTTTACACTGACACGAACAATAGCCAGGGTGGCGGTTCCGTTTTTCTTTATGTGCACAGGATTTTTCTTTCTGCAAAAGCTTGGCACAGATCGCGACAGAAATGCGTCTATGCTAAAGCAGTTTTTATGGAAAGTAGGAAAGCTATATTTGTTTTCGATCCTTCTCTATCTTCCTGTGAATGTGTATGCGGGGTATTTTACAGATGGATTTACCGTATTTTCAGCAGTGAAAGATCTCTTGTTTAACGGGACCTTGTATCATCTGTGGTATTTCCCTGGCATCATGCTGGGGGTGTGTATCAGTACTTTTTTGTATACAAGAATGTCGACATGGAATACGTTTTGGGTGACCTTGCTGCTGTATGGCATCGGGCTGTTGGGAGACAGCTACTTTGGCTTGGCACAGATGAGTTCGTATGTGGATAGCATTTATCAATCAATGTTTACTTTGTTTGATTACACGCGGAACGGCATATTTTTTGCCCCTGTGTTTATTGTCATGGGAGGCATGATTGCCAATACCCGCAGACGGAAAAAGAAAAAGGTCGCACCGTATGCCATCGGGTTTGTTTTGTTCGGAAGCATGCTGGTAATGGAAGGCTTGCTTTTGCACGCTTATCAGCTGCAACGCCATGATTGTATGTATATTTTTTTGATACCGTGCATGTATTTTCTCTTTCAACTTTTATTGTTCTGGAAAGGCAAAAATCGCCCAACGTTACGAAAGCTGAGCCTGTATGTTTATGTCATCCATCCGCTGTGCATTGTGCTCATTCGCGCAGCAGCCAAAGTAACGGGACTGACAGGGCCGCTTGTTGATAACAGCTTGGTGCATTTTACACTGGTCACAGTGCTGTCGTTTGTACTCTCGGTGATGGCGATTAAGATGATGAAGGTGATCCGGCGCTTTCGAGTTGGGAAACCAGATCAAACCGGGCGAGCATGGGCTGATATCCATCTTCCTCATCTCCAGCATAATGTCAGGGAAATCCAGCGGGTTCTTCCCAAGGATTGTTCGATGATGGCAGTCGTAAAGGCGCAGGCATATGGCCACGGCGGTTGGCAAATCGCGAGGTTCTTAAACAAGCTCGGAATTGATCACTTCGCAGTTGCCACAATCGATGAAGGAATCGAACTACGGAAGAAGGGCGTAAAAGGGGAGATTCTGGTGCTTGGCTATACCGATGAGCGTCGGATACGCCAAATCGCCCGTTTCAAACTGACGCAAACCGTAGTAGATGACGAATATGCCCAAAAACTGAACGGCTACAACGTGAAAATCTCTGTTCATGTCAAGATCGACACGGGGATGGCAAGACTCGGGGAATCTTGGGAACACACGGAAAAAATAGCGGCCATGTATCGATATAAAAATTTGCAGGTATGCGGTACCTTTACGCATCTGAGTGTGGCTGACAGTTTGGAAGCTTCGGATATCGCATACACGAAAAATCAAATCGCCCGTTTCCAAAAAGTGATCGAACAGCTGAAAGAAAAAGGGATCGATCCACAGAAGCTGCACGTTCAAAGCAGTTACGGCGTGCTGAATTATGGGGAGCTGCAATACGATTATGCTCGGATTGGGATCGCTCTCTACGGAATGTTGAGCAAGCAGGGAGACAAGGTGAAAACAAGCATCGACTTACGACCTGTGCTATCACTGAAAGCCAGAGTTGTGCAGGTGAAACAAGTGGAAAAAGGAGCATCCGTGGGTTATGGACGCGCCTATGCAGCGCAGAAAGACAGTAAGATTGCCATCGTATCCATCGGATATGCAGATGGGGTTCCACGCATGCTGTCACAGGCGGGGGCTACCTGCTTGATCAAAGGAAAAAGGCGACCGATTCTTGGCTTTGTCTGCATGGATCAGCTTATTGTAGATATTACAGATATGGAAGCAGTGCAAAAAGGAGATATGGTGACCTTTATCGGCAGAGATCAAGAAGAGGAGATCACTGCTGAGGAAATGGCCCAACAGTGCAAAACCATTACGAACGAGCTGGTCAGCCGTTTGGGAGAACGTGTCAAAAGAGCCTATCAAGATTGAGCCTTGGACGAAAACGAGTGTAGGGAGTGGTTCATTTTTCCATGGTGAAGAGGAGACATAGTTTTCGTGCCAAAATGCTTGGGCTTCTTGGGCTTGGCATGCTTCTGGCCGGTAGCGTAACCTATCTGCTCTATAAAGTGCTCCAGTTTTACTATAAGGCGGGGGTTAAGTACGAAGATCGGCTCGCCCAGGTTCGCCAATTCATCAGGGAGATGGGGGATATCAATTTCTTTTTGATTGTCTTTGCTCCCATCGCGATCTTGTTTTTCTATCTCCTGACCAAACGATATGCTGGCTACTTTCGGGAGATTTCTACGGGCATTCATTTTCTCGCGAGTGGAGACTTTACAAGGCATGTCCATATTCCATCCAATGATGAGTTCGCAGATATTGCCAAGGATATCAATCAAGCAAGCGAGATGCTGCAAAAGGCGGTAGAAAGAGGAGATTTCGCCGAAAGCAGCAAGGATCAGCTTGTTTTGAATCTCGCGCATGATTTGCGTACACCACTGACATCCGTACTGGGTTATTTAGATTTAGTTTTGCGAGATGGGCAGATGTCACAAAAACAGATGCGGCATTATGCGACGATTGCTTTTACCAAGTCGCAACGATTGGAAAAGCTGATTGATGAGCTATTCGAAATTACGAGAATGAATTATGGCATGGTCAATATCGAGCAAAAGGTCATTGATTTGAGTGAATTGCTTGTTCAGTTAAATGAAGAGATGTATCCCTCTCTTGAGAAAAATGAGCTGGTCTCGCGGTGTACAATTGCGGCTCAATTAGTGATCGTGGGAGATGGGGAGCTTTTGGCGCGCGTATTTGAGAACATTCTGACCAACGCGATACGCTATGGGGGCGATGGTCAATTTATCGATTTGAACGCTTATCGCGAGGGCGATGAAGTGGTTGTGCAAATCTTGAATTACGGTGACCAAATACCTGAGGAGGCGCTGCCGCATATTTTTGAAATGTTTTTTACGTGCGACAAAGCCCGAACGCATCAAGGGGGAGGCACAGGGCTCGGCTTGTATATTGCCAAAAATATCGTCGAGAAGCATCGGGGAACGATTTCTGTTCAAAGTGATTTGATTCGTACATGTTTTGAGGTCAGGTTGCCAAACGGAAGCAGGGGCTATCCAGAAAGTCAGTGAGTACGACTTTCTGTAGACCAAGTAAGAGCCGTAATTCCATTTATCACGTGTCACGTTAATGATTTGTTTGTTTTTCACAGAGATAGATAGAAAATGGGCTAGGGAACCTCATTCCCTAACCCATTTTTTCATTCACTGCACTTAAATCAAATTCTCCGGGTTCAAGCCTTCCAGCTCTGGCAACACAAAGCGCCCATCTTTTCTGATCAGCACATCGTCAAACCAGATTTCGCCGCCGCCGTATTCAGGGCGTTGGATTTGGACCAAGTCCCAGTGAACGGAGGAGCGGTTGCCGTTGTCTGCAACTGTGTAAGCATTTCCTGGCGTGAAGTGGAAGCTGCCCGCGATTTTTTCGTCAAACAGGATGTCCAGCATCGGGTGGAGGATGTGCGGGTTGAAGCCGATCGCGAATTCTCCGATATAGCGTGCGCCCTCGTCCGTGTCGAGGATGTCGTTCAATGCTTTGGTATTGGAGCTGGTCGCTTCCACGATTTTGCCTTCTTTGAAAGTGAATTGCACATCATTGAAGGTAATACCGTTGTAGATTGATGCCGCGTTGTAGAAAATCGTTCCTTCTACGGAATCGCGCACAGGAGCGGTGTATACTTCGCCATCCGGGATATTGCGTTTGCCGTCGCACTTGATGGCATTGATTCCTTTAATGGAGAAGCGCAGGTCTGTTTTTGGACCGACGATGCGTACACGATCAGTGCGCTCCATCAGCTCTTTCAACGGAGTCATAGCAGCGGACATTTTCGCGTAGTCCAGATTGCAGACGGAGTAGTAGAAGTCCTCAAAGCCCTCAAGACTCATTTTGGACAGTTGCGCCATCGACTTGTTCGGGTAGCGCAGTACAACCCAGCGTTTGTTCGGAACGCGCTCGTTCGTATGTACAGGTTGATACAGGACGCGAGCGTAAATGCCCATTTTGTCTTCTGGTACGTCGGCATACTCGTTGATGTTGTCGTAAGCGCGGATGGCGATGTAAGCGTCCATGTCCTTCATCCGGTCATACTCGTATTTTGCCATCAGAGCCATGTGTTCTTCGCTCGTGCCTTGATAGAGTGCACGCATGACTTCCTGGTCTTTCAAGGTGACCAGAGGCAGAGCCCCAACTGCAAATGATTCACGCACAAGTGCACGAACGAGTTCAGGCTGCAGGCCTGTATTTTCGATCAGAACTTTTTCGCCTTTTTGCAAATTAAGCGAGTAACGGACGAGACGGCTTGCCAGTTCATTAATGCGTGGATCTGCCATGGTGGTAACCTCCGTAGTAAAATAATTTTGATTAATGATTAATTTGTATTATTACATAACTGAACGTAGGCTCGCCAGTGTGTTTGATGCTCAATTACAGGCAAGCCTCGTAGATCGCGATGACATCGGCTTCATTCAATTTTCGTGAGCTAGGCAGATACCCGATTCCGCGTCCGCCGATGCGAACCGCTTCTTCGGCCATTTGGGTCAGCGATTGTTTGGTCACACCGAAGTCAGACAGACGCTCTGTGATTCCCATGCGCTCATACCAATGGCGAACGGCTTCAATCGTTGCTCGTGCTGCTTCGCCTTCGTCCTCCACGGTAACGCCAAAGCAATGACGTCCCATACGGGCTAGTCTCTCGGGACGATCTTGCAATATCACTTGTTCGAAATATGGAAGGGACAGGATCGCCAGTCCGCGACCGTGAGCCATATCGTAGATTCCGCTCAGCGGATGTTCAACTCCGTGCAACGGCATGCCAGCACCACGACCGCCAGCAGCGAATGGACTGATGCCCAGCGTGCTCGCCCACAAAAGGGTTGATCGTGCTTCTGCGTTGTCTGGTTGCTGGATCGCTGTGATGGAGTGCTCGACAACGAGACGAATGAGCGTTTCGGAAATACCGTCCTGAACGTGGGTTCCTTCCGCGCTGATCAAATAGTTTTCAAACAGATGGGAAAAGATATCCGCGCAAGATTCCGCTGTGACGCGAGCTGGAACGGTAAAGGTCACAGACGGGTCAAGAATGGCAATCTTCGGGTAAAGTGCTGGACCGTTGATCGAAGATTTTTCATGCGTATCCCAATGAGTCAGGACGCTGATATGGTTTGCTTCCGAACCTGTAGCGGCTACTGTCGGAACGGTCATGATCGGCAGTGCTTCCTGAACAGGTACCAGCAATTGACCAGAGCCGCTCGGATTTCCCCGCATGTAATCGTAAATCGGGCGTCCGGAAACGGCTGCTGCCGCAATCGCTTTGGAGGCATCCATCACGGAGCCGCCACCGATAGCGAGGATGAAGTCACACTGATGCTCACGAGCAAGAGCAGCTCCGGCATCAACCGTTGCCGTACGCGGATTCGGTTCGATTTTGTCAAAAACAAGATACGCCACTTGAGCTTCCTGCAACAGAGCCTTGGCGCGGTCCAAAAGTCCTGTACGTTTGGCCGCATTGCCGCCTGTGACGAGCAATGCTTTTTGGCCCATCGATTTTGCTTCTTGGCCCAAACGCTCCAGTTCGCCTATGCCAAAGTAAATTTTGGTAGGAAAAGACACTTCAAATGGAAACATCTGAAATTCCTTCTTTCACGTATTGGTTGTACCACTGTCAAGTTTATCATAAACAAAAGAAAAGAGCCTGCCCGGAGGGGAAGGCTCATCTTGTTCAGGCAACGCGAAAGCGATCACTGATCTCTTGCAGCCGCTCAGATAAGGATAGAAGCTCCGTTGCCAATTGACGAGATTTTTCAATGGAGGTGAGCTGTTCGCGCGAGGCGACCAGCATTTCTTCTGTGCTGCATTTGGTCTCTTGTGAAATGGCAACAAACGCATCCAATGCCATGTCTACGGTGTGCAAGCCTTCCGTTATGTCTGATAACCCCTCATTGGCTATATGCAGCTCTCCCGTAGTCTGATCGACAGCTTGTCGAAGCTCAAGAAAAGCAGATGCAGCGTCTGAGAGTTTTTGCAGGCTTTGCTGAAGTTGTTCGGATGCTTGTGAGGTTTCGGAGGAAATCTCATGGGTTTGTTCCTGAACAGCGTCCATCATGCGCGTAATTTCTAATGTAGCGTTTTCCGACTCGCTGGCTAGCTTGGCTACCTCGTTGGCCACGACAGCAAATCCGCGTCCGTTTTCTCCAGCACGGGCTGCTTCAATACTGGCATTTAAAGCGAGAAGCTTGGTTTGCTTCGCCACGTTTTGAATCAGATGAACAACATCTCCAATGGACTCTGATTGTCGACGCAGTTCAGTCATGCGGGTGTCGATCTGTGCGTACGTGTGGGAGAAGCGATTGATCATCGTGTTCAAATCATCGATACGATTTTGTCCATGATGGGTGACTGTCTGCATCTTTTTACCCGCTTCAATCACAGAGAAAATACGCGCAAACAGTCCATCCATCGATTGCTTGATGTGCTGAAAGGAGGCGCTGGCGCCATCTGTTGAGGCAGCCGTTTGTTCGACGCCTTGATTGACTGTATCGAGACGCAGAGACAGCATCGACGAACGATCGCCTGCTTCATCGGCTGTTTGCCTGATTGCGATGCCGCCTTTGTTCAGTTCCACAATCATGAGTTGGATCTCGGCAATAATCTCGCACATTTGTTCTACCATATGGTTGAAGCTGTTAGAAATCCCGCGAATCTCTGGACCCTCGTTTTGCAAAAGGGCACGATGGGTGAGATCGCCCGAGCTGACCTGTTGCATGGCCGCAATCAACGTCTGAAACGGCGCGGTTATCCCCTTCACAACCAGCAAGCACAGCAACAAGGAAAGGACCAGACTAGCGAGAATGGTCATCACGATGATTTTGGTTATCTCATAGAGAGGACCTAGATAGGACTCCTGCAAAACGTCTATGACGTATATGTAGCTCTCCTCAGGAGAATGGGTAAAGGCCAGTGTATGTATGTGGTCAGCGACAGGGACGTGAATCACGCCGAAGCGCTCCGCTTCCATCCGTTTCGCAATATCTTGCGGGATTTCAATAGCGCCCTTTGTCACTTTTTCAATAGGATAAAAAGCTCCATTTTTGACCAAATATTGCTGGAGTATCAAGCCTTCTTGAGACAGATTACTTTCTTGCTGTTGCAATTCGTATTGAAGACGCTTTTGATAGGATTGATCGTCGCTAGCGAAAGTGAACTTCAAAAGTGAAATTTTTTCGGTAGTCTTGTCCGTCTCTGAGTCAAGGCGGGACTCCATTTGTGAAATCATCACCTGTTTTGCCTGGGTGTAAAAGGTCCAGCCAATCATGCCAGAGGAAACGAGCAGGATGAACAGTAGTGGGATCGTCAGCTTGGTACGGAGCCGCACTTGCCTGTGTAAGCGAGAAAAGGGAGTGAGTAAATGGCGAAAGATAGCGTGCATCTCCAGTTGCCTCCTGATAAGTGGATGGTCGAAAAGTCCCGAGACTAAGGACTATTGTAATCAGGAGATGTAAAGCCAGTATGGAGAACATGTAAACGAATGTTAACATCTACCGTTCGAAAAACATACAGTAATTCCCGAACGTTTGTCGAAGTCTATTCCAGCATTTTTCGTTGATAAATGCGTATGTTTGTGTTTTAATGTATTTGAAACGTTCGTGAATTAACCTAAACTCAACCTTTTTGACTGGGAAGGTGACTCCTACAGTGGAAAAACAGGAACAACTCTACGAAGGTAAGGCAAAACGTATTTATCGGACATCTTTGCCTGATCAGTACTGGGTAGAGTACAAAGACGACGCAACAGCATTCAATGGAGAGAAACGGGCGCAAATCACCGGAAAAGGCGAGTTGAACAACCGCATTACGGCAATCTTTTTCACCATGCTGAAGGAGCGGGGCATCGACAACCATTTTGTCCGTCTGCTGTCCGCCACAGAGCAAGTTGTTCGCAAAGTGGAGATTATCCCTTTGGAGGTAGTCGTTCGCAATATCGCAGCAGGCTCATTGGCCAAGCGTCTTGGCATGGAAGAAGGAACTGTGCTTCCGCAGCCCGTTGTCGAGTTTTACTACAAGGATGACGCACTGGGAGATCCATTGGTGAATGCCTCCCATATCAAAGTGTTGGGGATTGCAAGCGAGAGTGACCAAGCGACATTGGAGCGCATGGGTCTTGCTGTAAACGAGGTCCTCGTGCCTTACCTACGCGAGCGCAACATTACTTTGGTCGATTTCAAACTGGAATTCGGAAAAACAGCGGACGGGGAGATTCTCCTCGCCGATGAAATATCCCCGGATACATGCCGTTTCTGGGATTCGGTAACGAATGAAAAGCTCGACAAAGACCGCTTCCGCCGCGATTTGGGTAATGTGGAGGAAGCTTACAAAGAAATGCTTACGAGACTAGGAGGAGACGTACATGTTTAAAGCTGTTGTTTATGTAACATTGCGCGAGAGTGTTTTGGACCCGCAAGGACACGCTGTAAAAGGTGCTCTGCACACCTTGGGTTTTGATGAAGTAAACAATGCACGCATCGGGAAGTACATGGAGCTGGAATTGAACACTGCTGACCGTGCGCAAGCCGAAGAGCGTGTACGTGAAATGTGCGAAAAGCTGTTGGCCAATACGGTGGTAGAAGACTATCGCTTTGATATCGTGGAGGGCTAAGGATATGCGAGTAGCCGTTATCGTCTTTCCAGGCTCGAACGCCGACATTGATTTGTTTAACGCAGTTGAAGATGTAATGGGAGTGCCAGTGGATTACGTATGGCATTCCGATACGGATCTTTCTAAATATGATGCGATTCTCTTGCCAGGCGGATTCTCTTATGGAGATTATCTGCGCTGTGGCGCCGTCGCTCGTTTTTCACCCGTCATGGAGCAAGTGGTGAAGGCAGCAGAAGAAGGCAAGCTGATCATGGGAATCTGCAATGGCTTCCAGATTCTGACCGAAGTTGGACTGTTGCCAGGAGCACTCTTGCGTAACCGTTCACTGAAATTCCGTTGCAAGCTGTCCGAATTGCGTGTGGAAAACAACGATACCTCCTTTACCCGAGATTTCGCGGCAGGGGAAGTCATCCAAATTCCGATCGCGCACGGCGAAGGAAACTACTACTGTGATGAAGAAACGCTGGCGAAGCTTAAAGCGAACAAACAGATCGTTTTCCGCTATCATGGCGAGAATCCGAATGGTTCACTGGAAGACATCGCGGGCATTTGCAACGAACGTGGAAACGTACTTGGCATGATGCCTCACCCGGAGCGTGCCGTCCACTCTTGGATGACTTCCGATGACGGACGCCGCATGTTTACCTCGATCCTGAAGACTTGGAGGGAGCAGAACAGTGTCACAACTCACGCATAAAGAACCGACAGCCGAACAAATTGCCGATCAAAAACTGTACAAAGAAATCGGTCTGACTGACGAAGAATACCAGCGTGTCGTAGAAATTCTCGGCCGCAAGCCGAACTGGACGGAGACAGGTTTGTACAGCGTCATGTGGTCGGAGCACTGCTCTTACAAAAACTCCAAGCCTGTCCTGCGTCGTTTCCCGACAAAAGGACCTCGCGTTTTGCAAGGACCAGGGGAAGGTGCGGGAATTGTCGACATCGGTGACAATCAGGCGGTTGTTTTCAAAATCGAAAGCCATAACCACCCATCTGCGATCGAGCCGTACCAAGGAGCTGCGACTGGCGTGGGCGGTATCATCCGTGACGTATTCTCGATGGGCGCGCGTCCGATTGCGCTGCTCAATTCGCTTCGATTCGGGGAGCTCAAGTCTCCTCGCGTCAAATATTTGTTTGAAAATGTAGTAGCTGGTATCGCAGGCTACGGGAACTGCATCGGGATTCCGACTGTGGGTGGCGAAGTGAATTTCGACCCTACGTATGAAGGCAATCCGCTTGTTAACGCCATGTGTGTCGGCTTGATCGACCACGAGAAGATTCAAAAAGGGGTAGCGTCCGGTATCGGCAACCCTGTTATCTACGTTGGTTCCAGCACAGGGCGCGACGGTATTCACGGGGCGACCTTCGCATCCGAGGAGCTCACGGAAGAGTCGGAGAAAAAACGCCCGGCAGTTCAAGTTGGCGATCCATTCATGGAAAAGCTCCTGCTGGAAGCGTGCCTGGAGCTGATCGACACAGGTATCGTCGTCGGGATTCAGGACATGGGAGCGGCAGGCTTGACGAGCTCCAGCTCCGAAATGGCCTCCAAGGCGGGCAATGGTATCGAAATGAATCTGGACCTGGTGCCACAGCGCGAAGCTGGCATGTCTGCATACGAAATGATGCTGTCTGAGTCACAGGAGCGTATGCTCGTCGTCGTGGAAAAAGGCAAAGAGGCAGAAGCGATAGCGATTTTTGACAAATGGGGTTTGGCGTCCGCTGTCGTGGGCAAAGTAACCGAAGACAGCAAGCTGCGCTTGTTGCACCAAGGTGAGGTAGTAGCAGAGGTGCCAGTAGACAGCTTGGCTGACGACGCGCCTGTGTACCATCGTCCATCTGCGGTGCCTGCTTACTACGAAGCAAACGCGAATGTAGATGTGTTGGCAGCGATCCAAGAACCGAAAGATCTGAATGGTACGCTGAAAAGCTTGCTGGCTCAGCCAACCGTGGCGAATAAAGCTTGGGTATATGAGCAATATGATCATATCGTGCGTGCAAACACAGCTGTAAAGCCTGGTTCTGACGCTGCTGTTGTCATGGTGCGCGGTACTCGCAAGGCCCTTGCTATGAGTACAGATTGCAACGGTCGCTATGTGTACCTCGATCCAAAAGTGGGCGGTGCCATTGCGGTTGCAGAATCTGCGCGCAACGTCGTCTGCTCCGGTGCAGAGCCGCTGGCGATTACGGACTGCCTGAACTTCGGAAGTCCGGAAAAGCCTGAGGTGTTCTGGCAATTTGAAAAATCGTGCGAGGGCATGAGCGAAGCGTGCGTAGCACTCGATGCTCCGGTCATCGGCGGAAACGTATCTTTTTACAATGAACGCAGCGGTGACGCGATCTATCCAACCCCAACGGTGGGAATGGTCGGCTTGATCACTGATGTTGACCATATTACGACCCAGGATTTCAAAAACGAAGGCGACGCGATCATCCTGTTGGGCGAGACCTTCGCTGAGCTGGGCGGCAGTGAGTATCAAAAGATGGCTACGGGCAGCATTTCCGGACGTCCTCCACAAATCGATCTGACCAAGGAAGCGGCAGTACAAAAGCTGGTTCTCACAGCGATTCGCCAAGGTCTGGTGAACTCCGCACACGATCTGTCCGAAGGTGGTCTCGGCGTCGCACTGGCTGAATCTTGCTTCGGCAAAGGCGTCGGTGCGCAGGTGACTCTTGCGTCCGAGCTGCGTGCTGACGTGCTCTTGTTCAGTGAATCTCAATCGCGCATTTTGCTCAGTGCATCTGCAGAGCATGCGGCGGCGATTCTCGCATTGGCAGGTGAACATGGCGTACCTGCTAAAAACATCGGTACGGTTGGCGGCGATCGTCTGGTAGTGAACGTGAACGGTACAGAAGCGATCAACGCTTCGACTCAAGAGGTGAAAGCAGCCTGGAAGGATGCGATTCCATGTTTGATCGGCTAATCTGGGACAAATTGAACGAAGAATGCGGCGTCTTTGGCATCTACAACCACAAAGAAGCATCCCAATTGACCTATTTGGGTCTGCACGCCCTTCAGCATCGCGGTCAGGAGAGCGCAGGTATCTGCGCCTCCGACGGCGAGAAATGGTATAAGCACCGCGGAATGGGTCTCGTGTCAGAGGCTTTTGGCAAGGGTGATTTGGAGAAGTTTAGCGGTCATATCGCGATTGGTCATACCCGTTATACGACTGCTGGCTCGAGCAAGATTGAAAACGCCCAACCGCTCTTTTTCCGCTATGCACAAGGCAGCATGGCAGTTGCCCACAACGGGAATCTCGTGAACGCCGCTGTGCTTAGAAAAGAGCTGGAAGCAAAAGGCTCCATTTTCCAGACGACCAGTGACACAGAAGTGATCGCACATCTGATTGCTCGTTCCGAGAGCAAAGATTTGCCGGGAGCGGTGAAGGACGCTCTGCAATACATCAAGGGAGCCTATGCACTTCTCGTCATGAACGAGAATCAGCTCGTGATCGCTCTCGATCCGAATGGCTTGCGTCCGCTGTCATTGGGACGACTCGGAGATGCGATCACTGTCGCGTCCGAGACTTGTGCGTTCGATATCATTGGCGCGCAGTACTGGCGTGATGTGCAACCGGGTGAGCTGATCGTCATCGACAAGAATGGTATTACCGAGAGCAAGCATACAGAAACGACACAGCGTTCGATTTGTACGTTTGAATACATTTATTTTGCCCGACCAGATAGCGACATCGACGGAATCAACGTCCACATGGCGCGCAAACGTCTCGGCAAGCAGTTGGCATTGGAATCCGCGATTGATGCTGATGTCGTCACAGGTGTACCGGATTCGAGTATTTCTGCTGCTATCGGATTTGCGGAAGCGACAGGAATTCCGTACGAAATCGGCTTGATCAAAAACCGCTATGTGGGACGTACCTTCATTCAGCCGAGTCAGGAGCTGCGTGAGCGCGCTGTCTATCTCAAGCTGTCTGCGGTTCGCAAAGTAGTGGAAGGCAAGCGCGTCGTGATGATTGACGACTCCATTGTACGCGGTACGACGAGTAATCGGATTGTTCGCATGCTGCGTGAGGCTGGCGCCAAAGAAGTGCATGTGCGTATCAGCTCTCCGCCTGTTATGAATTCTTGTTTTTACGGCATCGACACCTCGTCGCGTGAGGAACTGATTGCGTCGACCAAATCGGTAGAGGAAATTCGTCAAATCATTGAGGCTGATTCGCTGTCGTTCTTGTCTATTGAAGGAATGATCGATGCAATTGGCCGCAGCGATTCGGCTCCCAATAGAGGACACTGCCTCGCATGCTTTAACGGAGAATATCCGACAGAGATTGAGTTCGAAGAAGCGCTACCTGCGCTTAAATGCTAACAGTGCTACTTATGAACAACCGCTAATACAAGCACCTCTTGCTAGGGGGAGAAACGATGAGTGAAGCATATAAACAAGCTGGCGTAGACATCGATGCGGGCAACGAAGCCGTCGAACGCATGAAAAAGCATGTCAAACGAACATTCCGCCCCGAAGTTATGACTGATTTGGGTGGGTTCGGAGCGCTGTTTCGCCTGGATACCAAAAAATACGAGAAACCGATTCTCGTTTCTGGCACAGATGGGGTAGGAACCAAGCTGAAGCTCGCTTTTGCCATGGACAAACACGATACAATCGGTATCGATGCTGTTGCTATGTGCGTCAATGACGTAGTGGTCCAAGGGGCAGAGCCGCTCTTTTTCCTCGATTATCTGGCAGTAGATAAGGTCATTCCGGAAAAAATCGAAGCGATTGTCAAAGGGATCGCGGAAGGCTGCTCCCAGTCCGGCTGCTCGCTGATTGGCGGGGAGACTGCCGAGATGCCTGGCATGTACGCAGAAGGCGAATACGACATCGCGGGCTTTACCGTAGGTGTCGTGGACGAGAGCAAAATGATTACGGGAGCAAACGTGGCGGCAGGCGATGTGCTGATCGGGCTGGCTTCCAGCGGCGTGCACAGCAACGGTTTCTCGCTCGTTCGCAAGGTTCTTTTGGCAGACAAAGGCATGTCCCTGCATGATCATGTTGACGTATTGGGCAAAAAGCTCGGCGAAGAGCTGCTGACACCGACCCGCATTTACGTGAAACAAGTGCTATCCGTTCTTGCGTCGCATGAAGTGAAGGCCCTGGCACACATCACAGGCGGCGGCTTTACTGAAAACATTCCACGCGTGCTTCCAGAAGGAATGCAAGCTGTGATCAATGTTGGTTCCTGGCCGGTGCTGCCGATCTTCGAGCTGGTACAAGAGTCGGGTAACATCTCTTACCCGGATATGTACAAAACGTTTAACATGGGCATTGGCATGATGCTTGTCGTGAAGCCGGAAGACGCAGTGAGTGTTATGGAAAAGCTGCAAGAGCTGGGTGAACAGGCGTATTTGCTCGGACATATTCAAGCGGGAGAGCGCAAAGTCGTATACAACGGGGTGGAATGGTGAGAAAGCTGGCCATTTTCGCCTCAGGCAGCGGCTCCAACTTTGAAGCGATCGTGCAGGCTGTACAGGACGGCAGGCTCACAGGTGTAGAAGTTGCCTTGCTCGTGTGCGACAAGCCCGGCGCCAAGGTTTTGGAACGTGCAGAGCGTTTAGGGATCGACACCTTTGTTTTTCAACCGAAGGAATACGCAGACAAGGCAGCTTTTGAGCAGGAAATAGTGGCGCAGCTCCAAAAACGTGAGATATCGCTGGTTGTGCTGGCAGGCTACATGCGGTTGGTGGGCGACACGCTTTTGTCATCCTACGAAGGAAAAATCATCAATTTGCATCCGTCGCTTTTGCCTGCTTTCCCGGGAAAAGACGCGATTGGTCAGGCACTCGCTTACGGGGTAAAGATAACAGGGGTAACGGTACATCTGGTTGATGCCGGTCTGGACACAGGGCCGATCATTGCCCAGATTCCCGTAGCGGTGCAAGAAGCAGATACGGCTGAGACTTTGGCGGCTCGCATCCATTCGGTGGAGCATGAGCTTTTGGTGAAGGTCATTGGCTTTTTAGCAGAAGAGAGAGTGAAGCTGGAAGGAAGGCTCGTCCAGCTGACGTAAATCGAGAGATAAAGTAGAAACCGACATCCTTTTACGATGTCGGTTTTTTTGTCATCCGTTTTAGAAATACTTCTTTCTCCAAAACAAGAGAGCTGTTACAGACGTAATGGCGGTGGACATGATCATAATGATCGTGAATGCGTGCGGATGACCCTGAAAAGGAAGCGCGACGTTCATCCCGTAGAAGGTGCCGATCACCATAGGCAAGGTGATGACAATGGTAATGGCGGTCAACAGCTTTAATACGCGATTCAAATTGTTGGAGATGACGGAGCCAAAGCCATTCATGATGTTCCCTAAAATCGCCGTATAGATTTCCGTCATTTTGATGGCCTGCTTGGTTTCGATTTTTACTTCTTCCAGCAGTTCCTTATCTTCTTCGTACATTTTCAAATAACTGCCGCTCCGAAGCAGGGAGATCAACAGACTGTTCGTTTCCAGGGACGTCGAAAAATATACGAGACTTTTCTGCAATTCAAGCAAGGTAAGCAGTTCAATGTTTTTCGTCGATTGTCGCAATGATTTTTCCAGTGTTTCTGTCTGCTTGTTGATTTTTTTCAAGTAATGCAAATATTCATGCGACGTATTCGATAAAATTTGCAGAACGAACCGGTTGCGCATATGCGTGTGAAAACTTTTCACTTTCCCTTGGACGAACTCATTCATGACAGCCGTTTCTACCAGGCAAACGGTTAAGATGTAATCTTCCATCACCATGATTCCCAACGGAACCGTCGTATAGTTGTTCTTCGTCCCTTCCTTCGTGGAGACTGGGATGTCCACGTAGAGCATCACGCGGTTTCCTTCCTTGTCGATCCGTCCGATTTCTTCGTCATCAAGGGCATCCTGCAAAAAATGAAGGTCAATCGCCAACTCCCTGACGACTTGTAGCTTTTCTTGCTCAGAAGGATCTGTCAGATGGATCCAGCAGCCTTTTTCAAATTGTTGCAGTTCTTCTATTTTTCCCATGGCATTCGTTTTGTAAATGTTCAACATGGTTTTCTCATCCTTTCGCATATAAGGATCGGAGGGATACGACCATGTTGCGCAAGCATGTCTACATAATAACTACTTACATACACTCGTCCCATAAAAAGGGAGAATGTCAAATAAGGTATGGGGAACATGCCGCAGCGCCACAAGGCCGTAAAACTCTCCGTACACAATCTTGATTGCAGGTATTCATTCGGCAACTTGGACTACTGTCCATCAAAACGTTCCCCCCTTTCGAAAATGAAAACCCTCTAGCGGGAATCCAGAGGGTTAGAAAAGTGCACAAAATAACACCGTTTTTCTCCCCTACCAGAGCTTTGGCACTATACAACGTAAAGGAAACATTCCTTAGCCACCTTAAGAAAAGCCTTAGTTCGGCAGTTCCTGTTCTACCCATTGGCATCTTTCGATATTTCCGGGCAGTGGCCTATTTTTGTATAGGAGCCTCACCTAACGAGGATGAATGATTGACTTTGCCAATCACGTTTTCTCGTCCTACATGCATGTTATTCATGTCCTATCAGACGGTGTCGGCTTCTAACTATGACCGACTTACCCTATTTTGCTGCTATTCTTCCGCGATTCATGACAAACCAAATTGGTCCGTGTGACATACAGTAAGAGAGGGATATTCCCACAAAGGGAGGGGCCGACTTGAGCGGAGATTTTGTTTCGAACTTGCTCGATAAGCTAAGCCAAAAAACAGGGCGGCAATGGACGCTTAACGATATTATGAAGCTCGCGGAAAAAATGCCGAAGGGCGGAGCCAATGTAGATGCGCTGCTCGATGAGCTGGGAAATATGGGATTCGAAGTGCCAGAGGAGACGAAAGAGCGCGTCAGGGATCGTGTAAAGGACGGCAACTCCATCTCCATGGAAGAGTTAGGGAACTTAATGCCCAAAGAAGTAAAGGCGAAGAGCCGCAAGTCGAAGAAGCCGATCAAGCCAATCAGGGCGACTGCCAAAAGCAAAACAGACTTACTGTCAGATCGCATCAAAAAGCTATCAGGCAAAGGCAAGAAAAAACGATAATATCATCCAAGCAAATGCAGATGCATGCAGTCGCAAGTGCCGAACAGGCACGGGCGGCTGTGTTTGTTTTCCTGACGAAGTTATTGATAATAGCGTACAATTATTTTATAATATATAAGTATTGTTCGTGTTTTGGTCGTTAGTTACTCATGTTTTCACTAAAATTCAGGAGGTTCTATCCGTGAGTGTGAAAAAAGCGTTGATCAGCGTTTCTGACAAGACAGGATTGATTCCGTTTGCCCGTCGATTGGTAGCCGCCGGGGTACAGATCATTTCTACCGGGGGTACGGCTTCTCTTTTAAAAGCAGAGGGAGTTCCCGTCATTGGCATTTCTGAAGTGACCGGATTTCCAGAAATTTTGGACGGTCGCGTCAAAACGTTGCATCCCAATATCCACAGCGGCCTCTTGGCTGTAAGGGACAGTGAAGCACATGTGCAGCAACTAAAAGACCTGGGGATTGAAACCATTGATCTGGTTGTCGTGAACCTTTATCCTTTCAAGGAAACGATAGCGAAGCCAGACGTGACATATGAAGACGCCATTGAGAATATTGATATTGGTGGACCAACGATGCTGCGTTCTGCTGCGAAAAATCACGCGTTCGTCAGTGTAGTGGTCGATGCAGCCGATTATGAAAAAGTAGCAGAAGAAATTGAAGCAAATGGCGATACTACGCTAGAAACCCGTCGCAAGCTGGCTGCAAAAGTTTTCCGCCATACAGCAGCCTATGATGCCTTGATCTCTCGCTATTTGAGTGAGCAGGTGGGCGAACTGCTGCCTGAGAGCTACACGGTGACTTACGAGAAAGCACAGGATTTACGCTATGGGGAAAATCCACATCAACGTGCGGCGTTTTACCGTGAGCCGTTGTCCGATCAGTTGAGCATCGGGAATGCAAGCCAACTGCAAGGAAAAGAGCTTTCCTATAACAACATCAATGACGCAGATGCAGCGTTGGCGATTGTACGCGAATTCGCTGAACCTGCTGTCGTTGCGATCAAGCACTCCAACCCGTGTGGAGTAGGGATCGGCACTGATATTCGCGCCGCTTACCAAAAAGCGTACGAAGCAGACCCTGTCTCTATTTATGGTGGGATCGTGGCAGCAAATCGCCCGATTGACCGTGACACCGCACTCGCGATGAAAGAGATTTTCTTGGAAATCATTATCGCACCGGACTTCACCGACGAGGCGTTGGCTGTTCTGGCTGAGAAAAAGAACCTGCGTCTGTTGCGTATCTCGGCGCTGAATGAACCAGCCAAAAAAGTGGACAATCTGTTCCGCGTGGCTCCTGTAGCAGGCGGGGCACTCATTCAAGACTTCGACTACAAGCAGCTCGAAGAAAGCGAGATTCAGGTGGTCACAGACCGCAAGCCTTCGGAAGAGGAACTGGCACAGCTGAAATTCGCGTGGAAGGTCGTCAAGCACGTCAAATCAAATGCGATTCTCTTGGCAAAAGACAATATGACCATCGGCGTGGGTGCAGGCCAGATGAACCGCGTTGGGGCAGCGAAAATCGCCATCGAACAAGCAGGTGCATTGGCAAGTGGCTCGGTTATGGCCTCGGATGCGTTTTTCCCAATGGGAGATACCGTGGAGGCGGCAGCTAAAGCAGGGATTACTGCTATCATCCAGCCAGGCGGCTCCATTCGCGACCAAGAATCGATTGATGCTTGCAACCGAGCGGGTATTGCGATGATCTTTACCGGCACGCGTCATTTCAAGCACTAAAAGAGGCTATTCGGGAGTAACTTTCGCTTTTTTAACACGTATGAAAGAGTGGATTACCTCTCACACAGGAGGAAATACGATGAAAATATTAGTGATCGGTGGCGGCGGTCGAGAACACACGATTGCCTGGAAGCTGTTGCAGAGTTCTAAAGTGACGAAGGTATACTGTGCGCCAGGAAATGGGGGCACCGCCCAAATCGCGCAAAACGTACCGATCGGCGTCCATGATTTTGCTGCACTGGTTCAATTCGTCAAGGATGAAGGAATTGATTTGACTGTCGTTGGCCCGGAAGATCCTTTGCTGGCGGGGATTGTTGACTTTTTCCAGGAGCGCAATCTGCCGATCTATGGCCCGAATCAAAAAGCGGCAATGATCGAGGGAAGCAAGTCTTTTGCGAAAAGTTTAATGAAACGCTACGAGATTCCGACGTCTGCCTATGAATCGTTTCTGGATTACGAATCGGCGAGTGCATACGTGAGAGAGCAGGGCGCTCCTATCGTTGTCAAAGCGGATGGCTTGGCAGCGGGGAAAGGAGTCGTTGTCGCAGAGACGGTGGAGGAAGCAGAAGAGGCACTCCGTCAGATTATGCAGGAAAGCGTCTTTGGTGAAGCGGGAGCTCGCGTGGTCATTGAGGAGTGCATGTTCGGCGAAGAGCTGTCGCTGTTGTCTTTCGTCGATGGAGAGACAGTTAAGCCGATGATTACTTCTCAGGATCATAAGCGAATCTTCAATGATGACCGCGGTCCCAATACAGGCGGCATGGGAACATACGCCCCGGTACCGCAAATGTCTGCTGAGCTGGTGGACGAGATCGTCAAAACGATTGTCCAACCGATGGCGTCAGGGATGGCCAAGGATGGCATTCCGTTCAAAGGCATTCTCTACACAGGTCTGATGATTACGGAGCAAGGACCAAAAGTGGTGGAGTTCAATGCGCGTTTTGGCGATCCGGAGACACAGGTGCTCTTGCCGTTGCTCGAAACAGATTTGCTCGACATTTTTGTCGGAACAATCAATGGCGAGCTCGATGCAGTCGATGTGACATGGAAAAAAGGAAGTGCTGTCTGTGTCGTCATGGCAGCGCCGGGTTATCCGGGAGAATATCCAAAAGGTACGTTGATTCATGGACTGGGTCAGGCAAACGAGGGAGCTACGGTGTTTCACGCAGGGACGAAGGAAACCGAGGAAGGCATCGTTACTAGCGGTGGCCGTGTGCTTGGCGTCGTGGCAACAGGAACGGATTTGGCGCATGCACGTGAGACAGCGTACGCGAAGGTGCAAGGGATCTCGTTTGATGGGGCGCAGTATCGCACGGATATTGCGGCACGAGCGATGAAGTATCAGCAAAAGGGATAAAAAAACAAGCTGTTCCTTCGGTAGAAAATTCTACTTAGAGGGAACAGCTTTTTTGGTTATTACATACCCACGTTTTCACTAGCGATTGCCGCTTTTTCCGCTTTGGCCGCAGCCACCTGCGAAAGGAAATAAACAATCAGAAACAGCAGCAAGCAAGCCGCCGACCAGCGGTACATGACAGAGTAGCTCGAATGTGTCGCGATGACGCCGAGGAGCATTGAGCCGACCGCAATCCCCAGGTCGATGGAATTAAAGAACAGTCCATTCGCCATGCCGCGTTGCTCAGGCGTGACGACCTTCACCATCCACGCCTGGATAGATGGCTGAATCATGCCATAGCCAAGGCCGTAGAAGGCAGCAGAGACGAGAAGCAAGGACTCTGTCGTTGTCAGGGACAGGAGCAAGAGGCTGACCCCGACGAAAATCGCACCGGGAGGCAGGACGGCGATGTGCCCTTTGCGATCATACAGCTTGCCGGAAAACGGACGAATCAACACCATCGCCAGTGCGTTCGTAAGGAAAAACCAGCCGACATTCTCAATGTGGGCTTCTTTTCCGTACAAGGCCAAAAAGCTGAGAATCCCGCCATACGTAATGGACAAACAAAAATTCAGTCCAGCTGGAAGCAGCAGCTTTTTATCATAAAATCGGCGAATGCCTGTGACAGTTTGTACGTTCCCGGACGACACAGGAAGCTGATTGTAGGCACGGATAAAATGCATCAGCGGAAAAATAATAGCAACTAACAATACGAGAACCATGAGCATCGAGCCGAACCCAAACCCATTTAACACTCCAAGTCCAATCAACGGGCCGAGTGCCATAGCCAAGCTGGTCGATAAGCCGAAATACCCCATGCCTTCACCGATTCGTCTGGCAGGAATCACATTGGAGACAATCGTCGGAAAGGTCGTGCTGCCCATCCCAAAGCCAATGCCGACTAAAATTCGCAGCAGAAGAAAGAAAACAATGCTTCCCGCCCAGTAATAGCCTGCGCTAAAAATCGCGACGAATCCAAGTGCTACGATTGCCAAGAGCTTACTGCTTTTCGTTTTCAATGCTTCTCCGGTAAACACCCTTGCGATCACTGCTGCAAGTGAAAACAAGCTAATAACCAGGCTGACGACAAAATCATTGGCCTGATACGCTTCCTTCACATAAGCAGGGAATGTTGGGGTCTGCATTTGAACGGTGAGAAACAACAACAAATTGCATACAGTTAACAGGACAAAATCTCTCGTCCACAGTCTCTCTCTACTCTCTCCCAATGCTGTCACTCCTAGTCAGTCGTTTTTCTATTGATGTTCTCGTTAATCTCCAGCAAGATTTCTCGCAAGAAGGCCAGCTTTTCAGGAGAAATCCCCTCCAAAATGTCTGCAACGGCCTGAGCCTCTACAGGAATCGCTTGCTCAATCCATTCTCGTCCTTTCGGGGAAAGCGTAATGATGTACGCACGGCGATCTTGTTCGCTCAAAGTCTTTTCGATAAAGCCTTTTTTGGCGAGTGTGTCTAAAATGCGTGTCATGGAAGGTTGATCCTTGGCAGAGCGCTGGGCCAGCTCTTTTTGATTGATGCCCTCTTCTTTTCGTAGCCGATACAGGACGGCAAACT
This sequence comes from Brevibacillus sp. AF8, assembly GCF_021270385.1. Lineage (NCBI taxonomy): Bacteria > Bacillati > Bacillota > Bacilli > Caryophanales > Paenibacillaceae > Brevibacillus > Brevibacillus sp. AF8. The sequence goes on from NZ_JAGQDN010000022.1 coordinate 84,338, forward strand.
GCTCCGTGGTCAAATCAAACTCCTTTAAAAAAAGGGAAACATAATGAATCATTCTCCGGTATGTATTTCCGATAAGAAATCCAACCGGTTCTTTTTGCCAATGATCGATCAGGGGAATGACCCTCTTTCGTTCAAAAATACTTGCAATGACAATTATATGTATAACAATTATTTTTGTAAATGGAAAAAACCGCCCAATGACAGGCGGTTAGTTGCTGCTCCTTTATTGACGATATCTTCCTCTTTTTCGCGAGGTGCGAAAGAAGTAATAACCCATTACGCCGATGACGCCAATGATCGTGGCAATAACAAAGAAGTTATGGGACATCCATTCATACATCTGGGAGCCGACAAGCATATGCGGTGCCTCCTCTTCTTACGTGTACGTGGGGTAGCGAGTGTTGCTGTTGTTATTTTCCTGGGAGCGAAATGAAATGATCTCTCTTGCCGCTTTTTCGAGAAGTTGATCCTCGGGAGTAAGCTTCATGTTTTGTTGATTGTTGATTGAATGCTTTTCCTGGTTCCTTGATAATTGTGGGCTTGCAGAATACTGTATGTTTGCTTTATTCGTTGTGGCTGAAGTGTTGCTCTCGTCGTCTTGGCCGGTGTTCGAGTCTTTGATGGGGGCAATATTCATGGAGCGGGTAAACTGGTTGACTGCCATCTGTACGCCTTTTTTCTTGAGCTGATCCATCATGCCTTGAATGCCATTTCCTTTTTTCGTATTGATGCCCATCGCTGCGTACATCGGACAAAAGCGAGTAGCTCCTTCTGCTACTTTCATTGCTGAAAAAGCCATGAGCAGCCATGGAGTGTTGGATGGGCGACGGCTCATTTTTCCGATGCCGTACGCCAAGCCTAACAGACCGCCAGTTATTCGAATCATAGCATCAGTTCTACCTACGTTTTTATGCATGAGAGTTGTCCTCCTGTCGCTATTACGTCTATTCCCTAGTGTGTAATAAAGGGCGACAAGACACCCGTGGGAATTGTTACTACCATCATCAAGCTTGCAGGGGAATGAATGATGGGCGGAGAAGGTGTAGAGAGCGATGAACGACCGTTCATTTTGGAAAAACATCGGGAGACCAGCGAGGAGAGAAGAAATGATGCGTGTACGAGCCCTATCAGATCGTGATTACTTGAACATGATTCGCGTGAGCAGACGTCAAGCACCGGCAAGCCTCTGGATAAAAGGCGCAAGCGTTCTAAATGTGTACACAAAAGAATGGCAAGAGCATCACGTCGTAGTGGCAGGAGAACGTATAGCTTATGTAGGAGAAAAAGAGCCGCTGGTCGATGACCAGACCGTAATCATGGAGGCGGCTGGGCAATATCTCGTGCCGGGTTACATCGAGCCTCACGCGCATCCGTTTCAATGGTATAACCCTTACACGTTGGCTGACTTTGCTTTGCAAACGGGGACGACTGGAATGGTGTCGGACACGTTAATGCTCATGCATCTGCCCTTTTCGCAAACGGCAGCGATCATGGATTCTTTGGCAGCACATCCCGTGAAGCAATTTTTCTGGGGTAGACTCGATCCGCAGACAGGGAAAGCTCATCCGTCGTTCACGAAGGACAATTTGGCGCGAATGCTGGAACATCCACGCGTGATCCAGGGTGGGGAGTTGACAAATTGGGGCGGCGTTTTGCAAGAGGATGAGACGCTGCTTTTTGGTTTGAAGCATACGCGGGACTTGGGCAAAAGGATGGAGGGGCATCATCCGGGAGCTTCTTACGAGACATTGAACATTGCCGCAGCATCCGGCATAACAGCTTGTCACGAGGCTATCACCGCAGCCGATTTGCTGTCGCGTATCCGTTTAGGCATGTATGCGACACTGCGCCATTCCTCTATTCGTCCTGATCTGCCGGAGCTGGTGAAGGGCTGGCTGGAGTTGGGGGTGCCGTGGTCTTCACGAATGATGCTGACATCGGATGGAAGCACGCCCCCGATGCATCGTGACGGGTTCATGGATAGTACGATCCGTGTGGCCATGGAAGCGGGGATGCCGCCAGAGGAAGCGTATGTCATGGCGACGCTGAACCCGGCTGTCTATTATGGGCTGGACGCGGAGATCGGAGGAATTGCGCCGGGTCGAATCGCGGATATGCTGTTGTTGACGGCAATGGATCAACCGACTCCATCCATCGTGATTGCGAACGGACAACGAGTAGCAGAAAAAGGAAACCTGCTCGTCCCAACCGTTCAGCCACAATGGGAGGAAGCTTCGTTACGTTTGACAGATCCATTGAAAAAACAGGCACATCCCGATTGGTTCCGTTTGCGCCCAGATGAGGACGGCAAGGTACCTGTGCTACAGATGCTGAATGCCGTTATAACCCGGCTGTCGATGGAGAACATGCCCGTTGATCAGGATGGATACGTATCCTTGCAGCATGATCCGCAGTTGGCAATGATCGCTATTATTGATGCGACTGGAGGCAATCGAACAATGGCAGTGCTTCATGGCTTCGGTGAGCATCTCGAAGGGCTGGCCAGCACCTATTCAGCCTCTGGGGATTGGATCGTAATCGGACGCGATCCCCAAACGATGGCACAAGCACTGGAACGTATTCGGGAAATAAAAGGTGGAGTCGTCCTGATCGATAAAGGAAAAATTATTTGCGAATGCCCATTGCCTCTTGCTGGAAAATTCGCGTCTGCACCGATGGAAGAAGTAATCAGCATGGGTGAAAATTTGGTAAATCAGCTTCGTTCCAAAGGATATGTCCATCTCGATCCGATTTATTCGATTTTGTTTTTTACGGCTACCCACTTGCCCTTTGCACGTCTAACGGCAACAGGCATTGTCGACGTGAAGAGTGGGCAAATCGTCGTTCCGGCACTTCCTCTACCTTGAGGGAGTGTTTATTTTTTTGTTTGTAAATAAATGATATATGAATATAAAATATATTTTACTTCTTGTAAATTATCAGATTTATTTTAAAATAAAAACAACCAAGCCTCATCTATCTTTATCCCCAAAGAGTCATCGTTTTTGAAAGTCGCAACCTGGCTAGCAAGGTAGATGGACTGGGTAACAAGAAAAAAGAATGATAAAAGGGGGATTCATTCTTAATGAAAAAGCGTTCTTATGTGGGGGTTTTATCTGCGGTATTGGCTGCGAGTATGGCATTAACAGGTTGCGCAGGAAACGGTAATTCAAGCGGCGGAAGTAACGCAAGCGGGGGGCAAAGTCAGCCAGCTCCAGGAAACAGTGGTGGAGGAACGACCGAGGGTGGCCTCATCAAAATTGCCACACAATCCCCTCTGTCCGGGAGCAATTCTGCTATCGGTGATGCGATTAAGACAGGAGCGGGTTACGCTCTCGAACAGCGCAAGGAAGAGTTTAAAGCACTTGGCTTTGATCTCCAGCTTTTCCCTCAGGATGATCAAGGCGACCCGAAAATCGGGGTATCCAATGCGGAGATGCTCATCTCTGATCCCGATGTGTACGGTGTAGTTGGGCATTATAACACAGGGGTTGCGATTCCATCGTCTGTAAAGTACGAGGAAGGCAAGCTGGTCATGGTATCCCCGGCAAACACAGGCGTAAAGCTCACGGAGGAAGGCAAGAAAACCGTTCATCGAATCTGTGCTCGCGATGATGCACAAGGACCAAAGGCTGCTCTATATGCAAAAAATACACTTGGTGTAAAAACGGCCTATATTATCCATGATAAGACAGCATACGGCCAAGGTCTGAGTGATCAAGTGAAGATGCAATTCGAAAAGGACGGGGTTCAAATCCTTGGCTTTGAGGGCATTACCCAGGGCGAAAAGGACTATAGCGCGGTACTTAACCAGGTAACGGTGAAAAACCCGGACATCATCTTTTTTGGCGGTCTTTATCCAGAAGGTGGAATTTTGATCAAGCAAGCTCGTGAAAAAGGATTTAAGGGTTATTTTATGGGTGGCGACGGCTTGGATTCTTCTGATATGATAAAAATAGCCGGTAATGCCGTCGAAGGAGTAGTCTTTACGTCAGTAGCTGGAGACGTAACGCAAACCGAAGAGGGCAAGAAATGGGCTGAAGAGTACAAGAAAGCCACAAACAAGCCTCTGGAAACCTATTCCGTCTATGGTTTCGACTCCATGAACGTCATCCTCAATGGTGTCTTGGAAGCTGCCAAAGCGAACGGAGGCAAAAAACCAACCCGCGAGCAAGTCCTCGATGCAGTCCACAAAACCAAAGATTTTCAGGGTCAATTCACCAAGGTTACCTTTGATGAAAAAGGTGACAACACAAATGCAGATGTATTCATTTACAAGTTTGACAAGGACAAATCCATTTTCGTAGGCAAGGCCGAGTAATCACACCACACAACGCGCACACACTCCCATGCCTCATACCAGGATAGGGGGCTGCACGCCGGTGTTGGCCCCTTTTCCACGAGAAAATAAGTCCAGTCAACGAAACGAATGCAGAAAATTTGTACAAGTCTACAAGGGAAATGAGGGATGGGAAAGCATGATCAATATTTTGCCTCAGGTGTTGGTTGACGGATTGACACTTGGATTTATGTACGCAGTCGTGGCTTTGGGCTACACAATGGTTTACGGGATTTTAGAAATTATCAACTTTGCCCATGGAGACATTTTCATGGTCGGAGCCTTTATCGGTACAGAGGTATTATTGATCTCTGATGCACTAGGGGCACTTGAAGGTATGAATCCATTTGTCGCACTTTTCATAACACTCATAATTGCCATGGTATTAACTGGTGCTTTGGGGGTAGGGATTGAGAGGATTGCCTATCGACCATTGCGCGGAGCACCTCGTCTTGTGCCGTTGATTTCGGCGATTGGCGTATCATTTTTGCTGCAAGACCTCGTACGTTTTACAGAAGCACTGGCTCGCAATGAGTTTTATCTGAACAGTCCCGCTCTTTTTACAGGATCGATTCCATTAGGAAGTATTGCTACGATTCCAACAAAAGGCTTGATCGTGATTGTAATTGCGATCGTCATGATGATTGCATTGACGTTGTTTGTGAATAAAACAAAGTGGGGAATCGCCATGCGCGCCGTCGCACAGGACCAGAGTACGGCTTCGCTGATGACCATAAATGTAAACAAAGTAATCATGCTTACGTTTTTGATTGGCTCCAGCCTGGGTGGCGCGACAGGCGTTCTGTTTGCGCAAAACTACGGGACGATCGATCCGTATATCGGTTTTATCCTCGGTCTAAAAGCATTTACAGCTGCCGTACTCGGCGGGATTGGGAATCTGCGTGGTGCGATGATCGGTGGCGTACTCCTCGGTCTTCTTGAATCCTTGTCCGGTGCCTTTATGGGGCCGTTGACCAACGGTGCCTTTGGTGCAGAGTACAAAGACGTGTTTGCGTTCAGTATTTTAATTCTCGTGCTTCTCTTCAAGCCAGAAGGACTGTTTGGCGAAGCTGTAAAAGAGAAAGTGTAGGTGAAATAAATGGCAAATTTCGCTTGGAAATCGTTCAAAGGCATTCCGCTCGTATTCACGTTGATTTGGATTGTAGCCTTTTCGGCTGCATTGTACTTGATGGATAAATCAGTCATTGCGTTTCTCGGCATTCTTTCTTCCATTGTGCTTGTCTATTACACCAATACCTCCAAATCGATCAAAATGACGATTGGGGCTATCGTTCTCCTCCTGATCATTCCATTGGTAGCAGGTGAAAACCGATACTACATGGAAGTAGCTTCACAGGTAGGCATCTACGTAGCGATGGCTCTGGGCTTGAATATCGTAGTAGGCTTTGCTGGTCTGCTTGACTTGGGTTACGTTGCGTTTTTTGCTGCTGGGGCTTATGCGTATGCGATTTTCTCGACCTCGCAAGCGAATGAGTTTATTGCAGGGAATCTGTTCCCGCTCTCCGGTGAGTGGTTTTGGCCATTTCTTATAGTTGGCTTGATTGTGGCTGCTGTTTTCGGAATATTGCTAGGATTGCCAGTTCTCAGAGTAAAAGGCGATTACCTCGCAATCGTGACTTTGGGCTTTGGTGAAATCATTCGCATTGTTTTCAATAACCTGGACAAGCCCATCAACATCACCAACGGTCCGCAGGGAATCACGCCGATTCCGTCTCCTGAGCTGTTTGGGATCAAAATGGGGACGCCATTTTACTTTTACTTCATTGTGTTGTTTGTGATTGCCTTTATCGTTTTGGCGAATATACGCTTTGAACATTCCCGTTTGGGACGTGCATGGATTGCGGTGCGCGAGGATGAGCTGGCTGCCCAGTCTATGGGGATTTCCCTGTTGAATACCAAGCTGGCTGCATTCGCATTGGGTGCCTCCTTCGCTGGTGTCGTGGGTGTTATCTTTGCAGCCAAGCAGACGTTTATCGATCCGACTTCCTTTACGCTGATGGAATCGATCGGGATATTGGTCATGGTTATTCTGGGTGGTAGTGGCAGCATTCCAGGGGTTGTGCTCGGTGCCGCTTTTGTCACGATCTTGCAGGTACAGCTGTTAAAAGAATTCTCCAACTTCCTGCACGGTCTGCAAAATTCGGGAATCATCAGTTTGCCGAACCAGCTGGACCCATCCAAGTTCCAGCGACTCATTTTCGGAATTATGCTCATTCTCGTTGCCTTGTATCGCCCTAACGGATTGATTCCGGCCAAACGGAAGAAAAACGATCTCGATGCGATCAAAAAGAGTGAGTTTGGCAAAGAAAAGCTGGGGATTCTCGGCAGACTGTCCCAATTGACTTCTGGAAAACAGTCGTAGCGGACGAGGAGGGAAATGAGCATGGCATTGTTAGAGGCAAAAAATTTAACGAAGCGCTTTGGTGGCTTGGTAGCCAATCAAGACGTCTCGATTGACATCGAAAAAGGAAGCATTACGGCGGTCATCGGTCCGAATGGGGCTGGAAAAACGACTTTTTTCAATATGATTACCGGATTTTACGAGCCAGACGAGGGAGAAATTCTTCTGAATGGCAAAAGCATCAAGAAGCTTCGTCCTGATCAGATCGCGAGTCGCGGTATCACCCGCACCTTTCAAAACATTCGTCTGTTCAAGGAAATGACGGCATTGGAAAATGTCATGGTGGGTGTGCATAGCCGTTTATCCGCTGGAATTCTCGGAATCTTGTTCAACTCCAAACGTGTACGCCAGGAGGAAGAGCGGACGCGCGTTGAGGCTTATCAGCTCATGGAGTATGTCGGGATCGCGCATATTGCCAATGAAGCGGCTGGGAGTCTGCCTTACGGACTGCAACGACGCTTGGAAATTGCCCGGGCGATGGCGACAAATCCACAAATCATTTTGCTCGATGAACCAGCGGCAGGGATGAACCCTCGCGAAACGGTTGAGATGACGGATTTTATTCGTCGGCTGAAAAAAGAGCTCGATTTGACGATTATCTTGATCGAGCATGATATGAAGCTGGTCATGGGACTAAGCGAATACATTCACGTGCTGGATTACGGGAGAAAAATTGCAGAAGGAACACCCGAACAAATCCGCAACAACCCTAACGTCATTGAGGCCTATCTCGGAAAAAGTGCGTCGGACGTGTCGTAGAAGGAGGAAAATCGATGGCATTGCTAGAGCTGACTAACGTTCATACGTATTACGGCGGCATCCACGCATTAAAAGGATTGAGTATAACGGTAAATGAAGGTGAAGTGGTGACGCTGATCGGTTCCAACGGGGCAGGTAAATCGACCACGTTGAAAACGATTTGTGGGCAGACTCGGGCCAAAGAAGGAAAAGTCATCTTTAATGGCAAAGACATTACGCAGCTGCGTACACATGATATTGCCTTAGCAGGAATCGCCCACGTTCCGGAAGGCCGCCGCATTTTTCCAAAGCTGACCGTACGCGAGAATTTGGAGATGGGTGCCTTTAGTGTATCCGATAAAAAGGTGATTGAAGAAGGAATCGAGCGTGCCTTTGCTTACTTTCCACGTCTGAAGGAACGGGTCAATCAAAAAGGTGGCACGATGTCCGGGGGCGAGCAGCAAATGCTGGCGATTGCTCGTGGACTGATGATGAAGCCAAAAATTCTCATGCTCGATGAACCATCGATGGGATTGGCGCCGATTTTGGTGGAGCAGATTTTTGACATCGTTACGGAGCTGAACAAGGAAGGCATGACGATTCTCTTGGTTGAGCAAAATGCGAATCAAGCGCTGTCTGTCGCGCATCGCGGTTATGTGATTCAAACAGGCGAAATTATTTTGCAAGACGATGCCCAGACATTATTGATGAATCCGCAGGTTAGAGAGGCGTATTTGGCGTAATATTGGTGTAATAGAAACGTGAGTACCGATGGGGATTTTTGCTCCCGTCGGTTTTTCATTTATTCAGCGAGGAGGATGTGGCTTGCTAGATATTAGTCCCCGCTTTGTAGAAGGGAGCGAGCCTCTCTATTTACAGCTTTATCGCTATTTTTGTACAGAAATCCAAGGAAGGCGCTTAATCTCCGGGACGCGTCTGCCTTCTGTTCGGGCATTGAGCGGATTTTTGCAGGTGAGTAAAACGACTGTCGAGAGTGCCTATCACCAGCTCATGGCAGAAGGCTACATCGAGAGTCGGGAGCGCAGCGGATTTTATGTGGTCGATGTGGACTGGGATGGGCCTGTACCTGCACCTATAGGGAAAGGGCAGCAAGCAGCTAAAACAGCTAAAACAGTTTACGTCCAAACCCCTCTGCCTACGTCCTCAGCAGTTCCGATCCAATATAATTTTCACCAAGCGCGCGTTGATGCCGAGCATTTTCCTTTTGACCGTTGGCGCAAGTACACCAACCAGTGCATGCAGGAAGAAAATAAGCAAGTGCTCTACTACGGCGACGGACAAGGCGAGCCGCAGCTGCGGGAGGAGCTCGCACGCTATCTCGGACGTGCTCGGGGTGTGCAAGCTACGCCAGAACAAATTGTGATCGGTGCGGGGACGCAGGTGATGATCAGCTTATTGGGGTTCTTATTCGGGACGCGGGGACAGGCTGTTGCGATGGAAGAGCCGGGCTATCACGGTGTTCGTGTCGTGTTTTCCCATTTGGGCTATGATGTGCGCCCGATCAAGCTGGCGGAGGATGGAATCGATTTGGAAGCGCTCAGTGAGAGTGGAGCGCAACTGGTTTATATAACCCCGTCTCATCAGGACCCGTCTGGAATTGTCATGCCCTATGCCAAACGGCTAAAGCTGCTACACTGGGCGAATCAGACGGGGAGCTACATCATGGAGGATGACTACGATGGTGAGTTTCGCTATCATGGCAAGCCGATTCCTTCGCTTCAAGGGCTGGATACACAGGGACGCGTTATTTATCTGGGGACGTTTTCCAAGGCGTTGCTGCCGTCGATTCGCATTAGCTATATGGTTTTGCCGCATGCGTTATTGGCGGTGTATCAGGAGAAAATGGCTGACTTTGACCAGTCGGCATCGCGTATTCATCAGGAGACGCTGGCCCTGTTCATGAAAAATGGCGATTGGGAGCGGCATATTCGCAGGATGCGGACGCTTTACCGCAAAAAGCATGGGGCACTGCTTCAGTGCTTACAGGAACACTTTGGGGCGTACATCCGGATTAAGGGTCAGGATGCCGGGCTGTCTGTGACGGTAGAAGTGAAAAGTGAGAGCACTTCGCAACAGTTGACGCAAATCGCGGCTGCATCAGGCGTTCGTGTCTATCCAACCGCACATAAATGGGTCCATCCGCAGGAAAATGGACTGCCGGCCTTTCAGTTTGGGTTCGGGGGGCAGACCATCGAGGAGATTGAGGAGGGCATTCGTCTGTTAAAACGTGCATGGGAGCCTTATTTGCACAAGGATATGGGCTAGTAATTTTAAAATCACCACGCACTCAGCATGATTTGAGTGCCGTTTTATATGGTCCCTTTAACGTTTGGCTGGCGGGATACTCTGTCATAAATGAATTTTTTTAATTAATCGGTGTGATAAGCAAAATGATCATTCCAATGAAAAGACAAGAAATCTTGGGAATTTACTTTTCCATAACGGCTTCATCGAAGATTTTTCTGTAATGGTGCAAATCAAATTGAGAGGCTAATGCGTCGATTCTAGCCCAAAATTCATCTTCATTGAAGCCAACAAAATCTATAACGATAAACTCTGAGAGATTATGGAAAGCATGGGCTATACGGAAATTTCTATAAAAGGTAGCCTAGTCAAAAGTACCACTGTTTTTTAGGTCTAGGAAAGCTTGATGAATTAATTTCTTATAAGCGATCTTCTTTACCTCAGTCATTAGATCAACTCCTTTAAACAAGCGAATACTACAGTTTGTTGGGGAATCCTGCAAAAGGATGAACAGTTGATTTAACAAACCACACGTTGAGTTGAATGGAACGAGTGGTAATATGAGGCTATTCACGGAAGAAACGGAGTGCAGCTTTATGATAAAAACAAAAAATGAAAAGCAGCATCCCAAAAAGGGAGTGCTGCAAATAATTAAGGGACGTACTGTTCTGTAACTTTTGTGATGACTCCATTCTTTACTTCAACGTGGAACGGTATCTGATAAGGAATCCCCTTGGAAAGCACAAACTTTTTAAAAGTATCGGCGTTTACAGCTTCATTCCAATGGAAATTCCCATCTTTTTGTGTAGAGTTGGTTTGAAGAGTAAACGAAGCCTTCGGAGAAACTTCAAACGTTCTAATTTTAAGATTGCTATTACGAATGTAATATGGCATTGGATAGTCCTCTTTTTCCAATGGATGATCTTGGCGATAAGCTTTTACTGCTGCCTCACCGAAAAACCATTGAACATAGTCAAGCGAGACGATTAACTTTCCGTTTTTCACTTGTAACGTTTTCACATAGGCCATTGATTTTTCAAGGGTATTTCCTTGTTTATCCTTGATGCTTGTTGGAACAATTACTTGGGGAGGAACAGGCGCAACTGTTCCTTGCTGTGAAGCTGCATGCGCGTCAGGAACAAGCAAAGCACAGAATAACAAAGAAGAAAGCAGCAAATATGTTTTTCTCATAGGGTGTCATTTCCTTTCTGTTTACACGTAATACGATTCACAATTAGTAGGACGAAAAACAAACGAGACCGTTACTCCTCAAGATGAAAAATTTAACATAACTATATTGAGTGTAAAATAGGTGAACGGATTGAGCCATTACAATTGGCAAAACAAGTGAGTCAGCAAAAAGAGCAACCTCCTGTCATCAGAGCAGACTGATAAACAGGAGGTTTTTTCATGGCAACTCAATCTAGCTTCAAGACATTCGATACCCTAACTGAGCCGACATCGCACGTACCGTCGCTAGCGTTTCTTGTAAAATCTCTTCTTGTTTTGGCATTACGCGGTCGGAGGGACCGATGACACTGACGGATGCAGTGACGTGTCCAGTTGAATCAAAAATCGGGGCAGCGATTCCGGTCACACCTGTATTGCGTCGATTCGAGCTGATTTCATAGCCTCGCTTGCGGATTGTCACCAAGTCCTCTTTGATTTCCTCAACCGACGTGTATGAATGAGGTGTGTAACTTTTCAGTGGATGTTCCTGCAAAATCTCATCCTGAAACTCCTCTGGCTGATAGGCAAGCAAAACCCTAGCAGCGGAAGTAGAGTAAAGAGGAAAACGCCGGAAGGATTCTACGGTAAAGCGAATGGGATGAAGCGAATCCTCTTTGGCTACATAAATCGCGTCCTTGGAATCTTGTACACATAAGACCGCCAATTCGTTTGTCCGTGAGACAAGCTGTTCTAAGAACGGCTTGGAAAAATCAACGATATCGTGATTCGTGAGCACCTTAGTGCCCAGCTCCAAAAGCGTGTAGCCAAGCGTATACTGCTTGGTTTTTTCATTTTGGCGGATAAAGCCTTCAGACTCCAGCGTGGACAGGAGCTTGTGAACGGCTCCCTTGGACAGCTGGAGTTTTTTGCTGAGCTCGGTTACCCCGAGTTCCTTTGGCGAATCGAGAAATATTTTTAACAGCCGACAGCCATTTCGAACAGAAGACAATACTTGGTCCATACAAACGTCTCCTTTAACGTACAGTAGCCCCTCTAAAAGAAGAGTCTCGATTGAAGTAATTTTACCATTAGAAAGAATGCTGGCAAGCCTGTAATTGGGGCAATGATGCTTCTAGTACGACTACCTTGAATAGTCAGTATCTTTGTGCTAGTATAACATTACCGTTCCCAAATAGGAAACGTTGTTCTCTATTTGTGAACAATACAGACAATCGGGGGTCGAACTTACATGAAGAAAAAGGCATTATCCGTCTTGTCCATTTTCGCTTTGACTGGTTCCTTGCTGGCTGGATGTGGCTCCTCCACGCCACAAACATCTGCTCCTGCACCGGCTGCTGGCAACAATAGCGGCACCGAGGCACAAGCTCAGCTGGAAGACACACTGGTAGTAGCAGGGAACGGCGCGACCGTTGAAAAGATGATGAAGGATGAAGTGTTCAAGAAGTTTAACGAGAAGTATCCGAATGTAAAGCTGACCTATGTTTCTGGTGTTTCTACGGAGATCGTAGCGAAGGTTAAGGCACAGAAAAATGCTCCGCAAATCGACCTGACAATCGTTGAAGGCGGCGAACAAGAGAAGGGACGTCAAGAAGGCTTGTGGGAAACGGTATCCGCAACAGATATCCCGAACATGAAAAACGTACCGCAAGATTTGCGAGTGACGGAGGATAGCGGTGTAGTTGTAAACTTCACACCGATGGGGATTTCCTACAATGCGGACCTGGTAAAAGAAAAAGGCTTGCCTGTACCGAAGTCTTGGAATGACCTGGCCAAGCCTGAAGTGAAAGGCTACATCACGATGACAGACGTAGCGAGCAACTTCGGACGCTCTGCAATGATCATGTTGGCGTACGCAAATGGCGGGTCTGAGAAAGACATCGAACAAGGTTTTAAAAAAATGGAAACGATTGCAGGATACATGCCGACCTTTGCAAAGAGCGCAGCACAGCTTCAGCAAAATCTGCAAAACAAGAGCGCAGCCTACACTACTTGGACAATGGCGCGTAGCTTGACACAAAAAGAGGCAGGCGTACCATTGGAGTTCGTTTTCCCTGAAGAGGGCGGAAACATCGTACCGAACGTAGCTACGCTGGTAAAAGGTTCGAAGAGTCCAAAAGCAGCAAAAGCATTCGTTGATTTCCTTTTGACGGATGAAATTCAAACGATGTACGCAACGAAGCTATACTACAATCCGGCAACATCTGTGAAGCTGCCAGACGATGTAGCGAAAACATTGGAATTCGATCGTACAAAGGTTGTCAACTTCGACTATAGCGTAGTGAGCAAGGAAACATCTGCTTGGCTGGATCGCTTTAACAAAGAAATCGCACCTAAAACAGGAAAGTAGGTATTCACGTGACCAAGGTGATTGACGTTGAACTGCGCGGCATCATGAAAAAATTTCAAAGCAATGTCGTGGTTCAAAACTTCAACCTGCAGGTGGAGCAAGGCGAATTCATCTCGTTTCTCGGCCCATCTGGTTGCGGTAAGACCACGACCTTGAATATGATTGCCGGTTTTTTGGACCCGGATGGCGGAGACCTTTTGATCAAAGGGCAGCGAATGAATGGCGTGCCTCCGTACAAACGGGAGCTGGGCATGGTATTTCAGACGTACTCGTTGTTCCCGCATATGACTGTGGCGGAAAACATCGCCTACGGCTTGAAATTGCGCAAAGTGAACAAGCAAGAAATGCAAGAGCGTGTGAATCGTGTACTTGGGCTGGTCAAGCTGCCAAACGTAGCAGACCGCTATCCGAAACAACTCTCCGGCGGACAACGCCAGCGGATTGCGATTGCACGGGCGCTTGTTATTGAACCGTCTCTCCTGCTTTTGGATGAGCCGCTCAGTAACCTGGATGCCAAACTTCGTGAAGAGCTGCGCGATGAGTTAAAGCGCTTACATCACGAAATTGGCGTTACGACTATTTTCGTTACCCATGACCAGGAAGAGGCGCTAGCACTCTCTGATCGCATCGTGGTCATGAATCACGGATTTGTGGAGCAAATCGGTACACCGCTGGAGATTTACAATCAGCCCGCATCTGAATTCGTGCATACTTTCATCGGTAAGACGAACCGTTTGGAAGGGGAAGTCATCGGAATGGACGGGGATGTACTCACGCTGCGGACGACTGGTGGAATGCTCGTAAAGGCGGCAAAGCAACAGCGAACCGTGGCACTCCATGAAAAAGTGATCATTTTTATCCGACCAGAGAAAATCAAGCTGACCGATACAATAGTCAGTGAGGAAGCGAATCGGGTAAAAGGACATTTGCAGCTTGCCTCCTTCCTGGGCTCGTACACAGAATGTGAGGTCAAGGTCGGGGAGCATACGCTTTCGGCAAAAGTCCAAATGACCGATAGTTCGGTGGACCGCCAAGAAGGTCAAACGGTTTACTGTCAATGGAACGCGGACGACGTACTGGTCATGCCCGCGGGAAGGGGATGACGGATGAGCAAGCGTCTCTCGGTTACATTGTTGACAGCACCTGCGATGATTTTGCTGCTTGGCGTATTCATCCTCCCCATGCTGATGATGCTTTTGCTCAGCTTTCAGGATGAGAATCAGGCGTTCTCTTTGCACAATTATTCATTATTTATACAAGATCCGTACTACTTGGAGATTCTTTGGCGGACGATTCGCGTGAGTCTCTGGACGGTACTAGTAAGCCTCTTGCTCGGATTTCCTGTAGCGATGTACATGGCGCAGGCTACAGGGAAAATGCGTGGAATCGTCACGATGCTGATCCTGGCCCCTCACCTTATCAGTGTGGTTATTCGCAACTTCGGTTGGGTAGTGGTTTTGGGGGAGAAAGGGTGGATCAATGAGACGTTGATCAGTCTGGGTCTGATCGATCAACCGTTGCGGCTTTTGTATAACGAGCTGGGTATTGTGATCGGTCTGACGGATTCCTTCATTGCCTACATGGTTCTGGCGATTGCAACCAGCTTGTATGCCATTGATCCGTCCTTGAATAAGGCGGCATCGATTTTGGGGGCTTCCCGCGTACGTACGTTTTTCAGTGTGACATTGCCCTTGTGCTTGCCGGGGATTATTGCCGGGACGACACTGGTGTTCAGCTTGTCGATGAGTGCCTTTGTGACACCTGCCCTGATGGGGGGAACGTCCGTGAAAGTCTTGCCTGTCATTGCCTATGAGCAAATCATGGCTACACTGAACTGGCCTTTGGGTGCGGCACTTGCCTTCCTGCTCTTGGGCAGCACCATCCTATTGGTGACTTTGTATACAAAGCTGATTGAAACCAAGCGGTATAAAGAGGTGTTTGCGTCATGAAAAAAATAAACGTACTTGGACTCATCACGTTCTTTGTGCTTGTTTTGGTCAATCTGCCATTTCTGGTCATCATCCCGAGCTCCTTTACGGCAGCCGGATACCTCGCTTTTCCGCCCGAAGGATTTTCGTGGCAGTGGTATGAAATGATTTTGGATCGGCCGGAGTTCATCGATTCGTTGTGGATCAGTCTGAAGCTAGCTACGATAACGGCGATTTTGGCGACTTTTTTAGGGACATTGGCTGCATTCGCGCTGTCCAAATACAAGTTTCGTGGGAGCGGCATCATCAACGCACTGATGCTTTCACCACTTACCGTTCCTTCGCTGATTATCGGGATTTCCGCGCTGCTGTTTTTCACGCGAATTGGTATCGCGGGGACGTTTACAGGACTTTTGCTGGCGCACATGCTGATCTCGATTCCGTATGTCGTTAGGCTGGTGCTCACAGGGCTTAGCTCGTTCGATTATACGTTGGAAAAAGCGGGATACATGCTGGGTGCCCATCCGTTTCGGGTGTTCTGGGATATTACGTTGCCACTGTTGCGTCCGGCTATCGTGTCGGGGATGATCTTTTCGTTCTTGACGTCGTTTGACAATGTGACGGTTTCTTTGTTCTTGGTGGCACCGGATACGACGACGCTGCCACTCGCGATTTTCACCTATATGCAGGAAACACTTGACCCGTTGGTGGCTTCGATTTCCTCGGTGGTCATCCTGCTGAGTCTGGTGTTCATCGTCTTGTTGGAAAAAGTGTACGGACTAGAGCGCCTGTTCGGACTCAATTCACAATCTCACTAAGGAAGAGGCACTATGTCAATCCACACTTATGTACAAGAGAATATGCCCCACTATCTACAGCTACTCGAGGAGGCAGTCAACATGGACTCGCCTTCTCGTGACAAACAGCTGGGCGACCGGATGGCGGGCTGGTTCGCTCTGCAGTTTCAACGGCTGACAGGGGGAGTAGCAGAGCTAATCCCGAATAAGACGTATGGCGATCAGGTGCGTTGTACGCTAGGCAACGGGGAAAAACAAATCCTCATCATCGGCCATTACGATACCGTATGGCTAGAAGGAGAGGCGGCTCGCCGACCGTTTGCGATCCGGGATGAGAAAGCGTACGGGCCGGGCGTATACGATATGAAAGCGGGCGTTTTGCAAGCAATGTTTGCCATGCGGGCATTGGTAAAGCTGGATCGCCTGCCAGCAGATAAAAAAATCGTGCTCTTATTAAACAGTGATGAGGAGATCGGCAGCCCGACTTCTCGCCGACTGGTAGAAGAAGAAGCCGCGCGTTCGGTGGCGAGCTTTGTGTTGGAGCCGCCGACCGAACCGAGCGGCGCACTCAAAACATGGCGGAAGGGAAGCGCCCATTTTACCTTGGCAGTCAGCGGAATTTCCTCACACGCGGGCGTCGATCATCAAAAAGGTGTCTCTGCTATTGAAGAGCTGGCGAGACAAGTGCAATTTCTGCATGCCTTGACCGATTATGAAAAAGGAACGACCGTCAATGTGGGCGTCATCAAGGGCGGTATTGGCTCCAATGTCGTAGCCGACTCAGCAGAAGCAGAAGTAGACGTGAGATTTATCTCGATGGAAGAGGCATTACGCATTGAGAAGGTAATGAGCGAGCTCACGCCAGTGCTCGTCGGTACAAACATCAGTGTAAAGGGAGGCATTCGCCGACCACCGATGGAACGAACCGAAGAGACAGGCAAATTATTTTCCCTTGCACAATCGATTAGCATCAATGAACTAGGGATGGCTTTGGAAGAGTCGGGGACAGGTGGAGTCAGCGATGGCAATTTCGCTGCTGCTTGCGGAGTCCCGACGCTGGATGGACTTGGTGTAAAGGGTGGCTACGCCCACTCGCCGGATGAATGGATCGAACTGGGAGAAATATCGACGCGCGCTACCTTGTTGGCGCGGTTGATAGAGGAAGTATAGAGAGAAGCAAGAGAAAAAGAGAAGAGGCACCTGCCTGATGCGTAAGATGGTTGCATCAGGCCAGGTGCCTTTTTGTGCGGATAAGGAGAGGTTATTGTTTCGAGGATGTATTCAGCTTTTTCACAAAGCTGTTGAGGTAGTTCGCTCCGCGGCTGGTGAGGATACCAGCCAGCACGGCAGAAACGTAGTAGCCGCTGCCCTCAAGACCAAAGGGGTTGACTTGAAAAGCGAGGGAGAGCGAAATGCCGATGAGGATGGAGAGGATGTAAGTGGAGCGGTCTTTTAGTACGGGGAAGGCATTCTTTAAAATTTCGGTTACGGCTTCAATCAAGATCGCCATAAAAGTAAGCAGACTCAGGCTGTGAATGAATTGGTCAATGTCAATCAAAGGTTGATCCTCCTTTTGCTAGTAGAGCGGGGCGTACTTCGGGGAAAACATCCAGCCGTCATTCATTTGTGAGGGAGTTAATTAGCGAGGCGAGATTTCGCCCAAAGGCAGGTAGGTGTCACTTTCGTGGATGATGACTTGTGGAGGAGGTACGGCTGGATCGGCAACATCTAGGAAATCCTTGCTTGCATGTAGGTTTTGAGTTCGGTTTCCAGTTCTTTTACACGAAACTCCAGCTGTTGCCTCTCTACTACCAGCGTCGTGTATTTATCTCGCCACTCCTGTACGATGGTTTCAAGCTCCATGCAACGGTTGCGCCAAACATGGAGTTCTTCCCGAAGCTTGTCCATTTCCTGACGAAGCTCCTGGCGAATTTGCTGGTTCTCCTGCGAGATTTGTTGCCTGTCTGTTATCATCAACTCTTTCTTGTTGTTGTGGCGAGCAACCAGATACGTAACGATTGCGGTCAGTACACTGGATACTACCAAGGGGAGAGTGGAAGAGTTGAGTAGTGTTTGGATCATCCGTTTATTCACCTGCTTTCTCTTGTGAGGTCTATATATAGAGTAGACAGTTTGGGGAATTTCTCACGGTGGTTTGAGAGCTTGTCTTTTACCATAACTGCTTAATTTGGAAGTAAGTATAAGCGGGGAGGGCTTCTATGACGCTGTTGGCAAAAAAAGAGTAGCCGAAAAGCTCTACGTAGTCGCCGGGCTTTAGCTGAACGATGCTTGAACCGTTTAAACACCAGGAATGGTTGGAATAGGAGACGATGCTGCTGAGTACTTTATGGAGTTCACCATTGATTCGTACTTCTAGTTGTAGACCATTTGGTGAGGTGGTTGGGCTTTTGATTCGTGCTGAGCCAACGATTAAGTAGTCGCCAAGTGCTTTTGCAACAAAGCGGCTTTGGTTTTTATCGAACTCTTGGAGGGCGTCGTGGGTGGTTGTATTGAAATTGATTTTAGTGAAGGTGTCAGCTGCGTTTAAGATCTGGTCGGCGGACATGGTGGCGGTTAGGCTTGTGCCTGTTTTAGCTGGATTAAGTAACAGGTTGGAGCTGGTCAGGGTATAACCAGAGATGGCAGGGGATTTCACGGAGCCAGAAGGCGAGGTAATGACTGCTTTTACCCGTAAATCAGCATAAAGAGGGTTCTTAAAGGAATGTTTGCGTCCGAGGACTGCTGATTCCCAAGTAGCGCCGCCGTCGTTGGACAGATACCAGTCTATCGAGCCTTCTTGAAGGGTTTGGTCAGCGGTAAGCGAGGCATGGGCAATGGGAGATACGGAAGGGAGCTTGGTGCTTACAAACTCTTGGATGACTTCCCCTGAAAGAGTTCCTGTAACTATACGATAACCATACAATTCAGGAGTTAGATTTATAGTTGGCGAGTCTAGTCTGGCTCGTAAAAGCAGGGAGCTAGAGAGGGTTGGGAATGTAATTTCTTCTCCTGGTATAGCATTGAGCCACTCTAGTCCGTTGTTGTTGGTTACCTCTAAAGTCACAGTGGATTTGGACGCTCCGAAGGTGTACTCATCGATGGCTTGGTTAGTGTCGTACCTGGAGGTTAACGACAGTGTTCGTAGGACTCCGTTGCTGTCTTTGAAGGGGAAATGCTTGCCTGCAAAGGCCGAAACGGTTACTGAAGTATCGATGATGGATAAGTCGGAAGCTTTGAAGGTAGCGAGATAGTATTTGTTTAGCTCTGCATATGAGGAGTAAACAAAGTGGTAATTGGGGCCGTCAGCGATAAGTCTGGAAACCCAATTGGCGTTGATGTTTATCGCTGAAGTGGACTGAACAAGCGTTTCTGGGTGAAGGGAATACAGTTTAACTGTATAGGAATTAGTACTGCCCGTATAAATAGTTTGTATGGCGATGTACTTATCTAAGGCGGGGTCATACATCATGTCAATCGAGATGTCTTTTCCTCCGTGTGCTAGTTGTATATTTCGAACGTTCCGAAATGAACTGTCGAAAAGAAATACTTTGAAATAATTTCCGTTTACCATACCTAGAGCAACTTGGTTTCTTACTGGGTCATAGGTTGAGCACAAGTAATCCGTTGGACCTGTTGAAAGAATATTAATCAAATCAGTAACTAAAAGACCATCACTATTAAAAACATGGAATCTCGTATAAGAAGAAACTGAATGAAAGACCCATACCCTATTCTGATTATCTAGAGTCAGTGATGTTGCAATAACTGTTCCAGCGCCCAAATAAATGGAATACCAATCCCTGAAGGTGGAGCCGTCGCTATTTACAACACCGACTGCACCGTCTAGTGATGAATGTGAAATAGAGAACCAGACACGATTGTTATAGTCTACGACGTAATCTATCGATTGGAAAGGAAGAGTATGGGTAGTTCCAGTAAAGGGCAGGATCGTTCTCTCGAAAGACAGACTGCCATCAGGATTTGTTACTCTTGCATGAATCCCTGTACCGTTTACAAGTGCGACCTTCCAAGTACGATTCGTGCGGTCTGTAAATCCCATTGGCTGTGAAAAGATACTTCCAGAATAGGAAAAGCGAGTAGCTTCTGAGAAAGCGTATGTGCTGGGTTCGTTAACTACAGCGTTAATGGTTACTTTGTTTGTACTTGGGATAGTAATCGGTTTTGAATAAAAAATACCGTTTTTAATCCCAGATGAATTTCTGATTAGACGGTTAGTTGTATCTACCGTGACTCCCATAGAATTTACGTCGTCAAAATAGTTCGTGGTGCTGAAGTCTTCGGTAAAGTCAGGGGTAACCGTAGGAGTTACTCTTCCCTGTACAACTCCAGCTGTTGTCTTTTCAGAGTCGACATAAGTTAATGTATCAAATTCTTCAGAGAAGGTGCTGGAGACAGTACTTCTGTGCATTTCAAGTTCTTCTACTCGATTTGCAAGAGCGGGATCAGATGCTGTGATTGGGACTACACTTTCACCTGTTCCGACAAAAAGTTCATGGGTATCAGTTGTAAAAAGAGGCTCCCCCGCTGATGCAGCGAAGGGGAGATTGGCTTTTAAACCGCGTTTTAGTTTAATTGGTAGTGTCATTAGAATGTACCTCCATCTACTTCGGTGATCGGGGAGCCACTGCTACCGCCAGAGCCTACGTTTATTTTGTAATCTCCATCTGAGAATAAGAGGACTCGCAGATTGGTATTTCGGTTATACCCGTATTTGTAATCGACTCCGGGCATCGCCATGTCCCACGAATCTAGTAAGTCTACATCCATGGTAAGGGAGTCTAGGCTTGTTTCATCAGTGGATGATGACTGTTCGAAGTAGAATGCGCATCTTAAGTTTTTAGCTTGGCCGATCTTTTCGTCCCATTCAGAAATGTTGTTGAAATCGTCTATTGTCATTGCTTTTGCTTTGAAATCAATGGGGTTAGTAATATCAACAGTTGTCCACGAGCCATTCTTTTGTTTTGCTTCCCATGTTGTTCCACTGTCTGTACTTATTGCAACTCTTAGGACGCCTTTCTCTGTACCTGATAAGGTTAAATAGTTGATTTTTGATGTGTTGAGAAAGCTTACATCATTTTTCATTTTTATGATCTTTGGTACAGGAACTCCAGTAAGATGAGCAACCGTGGGCTCTCTTTTAGGTTTCGAAACAAGAATTTTGAGGTTGGATTTTTCTGTTAAATCTTTCAAGTATGGGGCGCATGTAGAGAGGTCGAGCATGCCTTTATTTTGAAACATATCGTCTGTAGGGGGAGCAGCACCGACGGTTTCCCAGCCGGAAGGAGTGTATGTTTTCACGTCTGTACCGTCTAGTATGAGAAATCGATTATTGTTGAATGACTCAATCAGCAGAGCAGGACGGAAGCCTCGGCCTGGAGTTGTTAGATCTGTTGAACCAGATGTCCAGTTTTTGAGACCGTTATAACCTCGAATCACACGGGCCTTTGAATTAGATTGATCGGTCGTACTGGTCCATGAACCGTGATTTACATTATTCCAGATCTGGTCATCGGTAATGTACTTATCCCATTCGTTGTCTTTATCCGATGCATTTACTCCACCTGTCGGTAGTCGCAATGCTATTTCTCTATCAGAGGATGTGAACAATTGGACAGTATAAAAGCCCACATAATAAAGTCGGTTCCATACGTAACGTTCTGATATTCTGATGCGATATTGTGTATAAGTTTTATCATTTTTGAATGAGAAGGTCTTTTTAAGACCGTGCCAGCTTGATACTTCATTTCCATTATGCAAGATATCCCAAGAAGTTCCATCGTTAGAAGCTTCGAAGAACCATTTTTTCGGACTATATATGGCATATAGATAATACGAAGTAATTCTTGTTGGTGTTGAATACTCGATCTTTAAAATCTCTTCTGTTGTTTCAGTAGCAGCAGTACTTGTCCAGTACGTTGACTCTGATCCGTCAAAAGCCTTCCATGCATGATAATTTGCTGTGTCATACTCTGTTGAAGCAGATACTTTACACGCTGCAGAAGAATACCCAGACAATCCTGGAATGGTGTGAAGGTTTTTAATTGGCAGTCCGCTTCCACTTGCAATCCCTGCTGTATTTAAGGCATCCCATGAAATGGTTTGGATATTGCGGTCAGCCATCAGCAACTTATCACCCTTGTGATTTGTACCGTACATGATGAAATACCCATCACCATTTGCACTTGTTGCAGGAGCATTGGGAAGAAGTCCTGCCATTTCTTTTCCGATAGATATGGTTCCAAACGTACCAGCAGGTGCCAAGTAGTTAAAACGAATACGTTTTCCTACAGTTAAATCTTTTACATCTACTACTTCATCAGGGTGGAGAATCCTACCATCGGCATCAATATCAATGGCATCAATCTGTATGTTCTTCACGTTCACGTTATTTGGGTCAAAACCAATACTTCCTGCATATGAAGGAACTGTAATCTCTACAGTATGCATTTTATTCTCTAACCCTATCTTTTCGTACTGTAATGCTTGAAACTTTAAATCCCCATACTGACTGAATGTTTCAGTGGTACCATCAATCGTTATTGGAACATTAGGGAATTTATTTTGGTACATGTTACCTATAATTCTGATTTTAGTGCCAATAAAATTAAATTTAATCTTAAAATCTGCACTTGTTGCATAGTTGGAGGCTCCTCCATAAAAGCTTTGATTTGATTCTCTTACGAAAGTTCCAAAGTACTTTATAGCTGGATTACCGTCGTCATACCTTTTCCACCCTTGAGCTGGTGCAGTTAATTGACCCCCGATAGGAAATTCAATAGATCCTGTATCATCTATATCAATGGCATCAATTCCAAGATAATCTGTCCCAGAATTCAATTTCAGCTCAACACGGTGCTTGCCTTCAGAGAATCCCATTTTTTCAAATACGATGACTTGTGGAGTATTTGAAGCACTTGAAGTACTTCTTTCACTAAATGTATGGGCGACCCCATCAATCGTGATTTTCGCATCTGCCGTGAAGTTGTTCCAGAAAAAAGATATGATACGAATTTTTGTTCCTACAAAGTCAAACGTTGCCGTGTCTCCTGTTGTTGAGGTGTAGGTATCTGTTAATTCATAACTACCTGCATATCCTGTTCTTTTCGCCCATGTTCCGTTATATGCAATAGACGGATAAGTGTTATCATATCGCTTCCATCCTGCCTCTGGTGCAGCTAATTGATCTCCAATTGTAGCCATGTATTACACCTCCCTATATTCAAACACTGGTCGAAAACCTGTACTCTCATAAGCTATTGATGTTTTACTCATCCCTAAGCCTTTCCATATCGGAAAATTATCCTCACTTCCCCTTCCAACTCGCCAAGTATTGTCTTGAACTTCAATAGTTCCTGTACTTGATATACGAGAACCTGTCATAGTGGTATCTTGCGTAATTGTAAAACGTACTTTGTAATGAAATACATCATCTACTGTATATCCATCTTTTATCATGCTTTGAGGAAATCCCATTAAGTACTTATCATATTCGTTGTTCACAGGAAAGCATGTTCCATTGCTCAATCTGGCATCTAAGGTTTTATTTTCATTTGCATCTGCATAAGCTACTCCACCTGTGAGAGATCGGAGTGTACCTGAAATATTCTCACTCGAAGCATAGCCTTGTGAGATATTCGAGCTTGTACTAAACGAATAGGGATTCCCTTGTATCACCTTCCCTGCATTCAGGGCATCCCAAGAGATGGAGTGTTGACACACCCTATCAGCGATCAGCAATCCTTTGGCAACTTTCACAAAATAAAATAATTTGGAGTTGTTAGTAGTGGACTCTCCTGTTACTGGCTTTTCTTCAGCCGTAGAGAATGTATCTGTCCCTAACCCAACTAATATCCCTGCTGGACTATCAGACAGGCTCCCGCTACTTCCATGGAAGGAGTACCAACACTTTACATAGTCACCGATCTGCATATCTGAAACTTTTGATCGTAACTGTCCGGTTGTTGCTGGAATGGGCATTTTTTTCACCTCAACAATTCATTGAACTTTTCGTAATACTAAACTGAGCTCTCATCGTATTCATATTCAATTCACCTTGATTTTCTCAATACTCGAATATTGATTCATATCAAGAGTCAATGAGTACACACTGTTACCAGACGGAAGCACAACGTCTTCTGTCAATTCAATCGAGTACTCAGTTTTAAGCCGTAATGTACCATCTAGCTCCATATAGTTGTCATGATCAAAGTTAGGGGCTTCGTTACTAGAAAAGGATGCAATCCCGAGAGAATAATTGTGTTCACCGGGGGCAAATTTCAAAACCTCAATAGGGGGTATTTTATAATCAGCAGTGTAGGGGATGGTGATATTTACTTCAGAGGGAGAAATAGGTGAGGCGGTAACTCCATACTTTTCTACTTGAATCATTGAAACACCGTTGCCAGGTACGTTACCCCCTGAACTACCGCCTACCGTATCTGTATAGGTGGGGAGAGTGTCTTTGTCATACCAAATGCAGCCGATGCTGTTAAGGACTGCTTTATCACTAAGGTTGGCTCGAATGACAAGAGAATTACCTGGCAAGAAAGTGTTTAAATCAACTAGCTGATTCAATGGAACACCTGCTGTGAACGTGGTTCCTCCATCGAGTGACAAATCAATGCGGATATTGCCCTCGTACTCTGCATCCAGCACAAGATGGGTTGGCGCCTTTGCCAATGGAATCGGTTTGGAAACCATGACAGGATTTTTATCAGATGTTTGCAGTATTTGTATTTCAGTAACGGTCATGTATGTGCTTTTATTCCATACGGTTACTTTAACTTCATTAATTAGATAGCCCAGGTTGACAGGGTAGTGCCATGAACCGTCACCATGTACTCCTGTATCGTTATTTGAAGCGAGATTAATTCTTGGGGTAACTGCTTCCCATTGACCTGTTGATGGATTTTTGACAAAAATTTGATGATCGCAATAATCGTGTCCGCTCTGTCCTGAACTACCATTCATCCAAAGTATGATTTTATATATTTCTACGGGTGTCACCCATTTCATGAATAAGTCAGCACTTGCACCACTCTGAAGCCAGCAATCAGTATATCCACCTGATGTTGCAATGGCATTATCATCTGCAATTTTTTCAACAGAATAGTTAACTGTCGTGCTATTTGCTTTGAATGGTCGATAGGAAGAATTGTTGTTATTATAATCTCCAACGGAAGAAGCGGTCTGTACACCAAGTGTTTGCCAGCTATAAATAGCGCCTGCAGATTTGATGACAGTTCCATTGGTTATTTGAAAGGATTCTGACTTAGATTCATCAATTCCCGACGTATCCTTAAAACAATCTGCATACAGATTGTGCCGAACAGATGCCCCTTGATTTTCCTTTTCCAAAGTACGATAAGCATTACGCAAAATATTAGTAGCAGCAACAACGTCTACTAACGGTTTGGTACTGCTACGATCCCCGCCTCCCCCTTCTTTGCTTGGCATCTCAACAAGCATACTATCGTCATACCAAGTAAATCCTAACGATTTTAAACTGCCTGTAGACGGAATGTTAGCTCGTAATTGGAGGTTTGTACCTTTTAGTGAAGAGGTATCGATTAGCTTGTTTAAATCGATGTTGTTTACCCAAGTTGTTCCATCAAGGGTCAGGTCGAAGGTGACCGCGTCAGTATACTCCGCAGTTGTAATAATCTTCTTTGGAGAGCGGCCAACATTAACTGCCTTAGTCACGAGCGTAACAGCGTCAATAGCTTCATAGAATTTAATCTCGTGCCAACCGGTATAAATCACTGGGTATGCCCTGAGATAACTGCGAAGCTTGGCCAGGCGGTAATAGCGGTATGCAGAAGTATTGGTGAAGTTGTGTTCTGTTTCTGAATCAGTGTTTACAGGAGATCCTGCGTATATATCTGTCCAATTCGTATCATCGTTTGAACCTTGAAGCGTAAACGAGGCAATACTGTACTGTCCACTGGAAATTCGAAGAGGTTTAATTGCGAGCTTAGTAATAATTTTGGGGACGAAAAAGTCAATTTGCCACCAATGACCTTCTGCCGGAGGAGTCGCTCCATTTGAATAATAGTAATCAGTTACATTTCCGTTGATTCCCATCCATCCAGGGTAAACAGATGTTTCACTAGACGAGGTTACGTGATAAGGGGTGGGTTCAGTTGGACTGGACATGATGATGTTTGTATCGTAAAGCCCGGGTGAGACAGTACCATTTATAATGGCAAAAGAAGATGACTTTTCGGTATCAATTCCTGAGGAATCGCTAAATACATCTACATACATGTTGTTTTGACGATAGGCGGGTCTGTTATGTGTTTCCGCATCACGGAAGGTATTCAGCAAAATATTGATTGGGGTCTGTAAATCAAAGGAACTGCTTGATGCTCCCCC